>NZ_JBGOGX010000009.1:0-27583 GCF_054788455.1 Pseudomonas sp. ZL2
GCGCCGGAAGTGGGGCGAATTATAGAGAGATTAAATCGGGCGTCAAGGGTTAATTCAAAAAACATTGAACAAAGGCAAAATGAGCACCTTATATAGAATGAGCACCTTATATAGAGAGTACCGGCCTGCCCTGGGAGGCACTATGTTTGAACCTTACCTGCAACACTGGCAATTAACCGCCGACGGCGAGCCAATCATCACCCACAGCAGCCACTTGCTGCCCGTCCTTTATAAAGGCAAGGCAGCGATGCTCAAAATCGCCCACGAACCCGAAGAACAGTCCGGTGCCTTGTTGATGCAGTGGTGGGATGGCCAAGGCGCCGCCGCGGTGCTCGAGCACACCGATCACGCCGTCCTGCTTGAGCGGGCTCAGGGGACCGCCTCACTGGCCGATTATGCTCAACACGGTCGCGACGAAGAGGCCACGCGCATCCTCTGCACGGCGATTGCCCGCCTGCATGCACCACGGGACCAGCCGCTGCCGCCACTGGTCGAGCTCCAACCCTGGTTTTCCGGCCTGTGGCCCGCCGCCGAAGAAAATGGCGGGCTGTACCGACGTTGCGCCGACATTGCCAGCCAGTTGCTCGCCTCCCCCGGCGAACAGAGGGTGCTGCATGGAGATATCCACCACGGCAACGTTCTCGACTTCGGCAACAGAGGCTGGCTGGCCATCGACCCCAAGCACCTCTACGGCGACCGCGCCTTCGACTACGCCAACCTGTTCTGTAATCCGACCCACGCTCTGGCCACCGACCCACACTGTTTTCAGCGGCGCGTGCAGATTGTTTGCGAAACAGCCGACCTGCCTCGTCAGCACATGCTGCAGTGGATCGTCGCCTGGTGTGGTTTGTCGGCGGCCTGGTTTCTCGAGGATGACTTGCACGAAGACGCCCGCACGCCCCTGCAGGTCGCGCAACTGGCACTGAACCTGCTGGAGGCAGGCAACTAATCGAAGCAGCGTCGATCTGTAGATAAGGCACCCCATAGATGAGCCACCGCCATGAGTGAAGCGCAAAGCGGCAAAACCCCCGGCCTGTCTGCAGACGAAGAGCAGGAAGTCAGCCATAACCAGCCACCCCGCGCGGCGGTATTGCACGAGATCATTCGCTTCCAGGGTGACCAGGAGCTGGAGCGCACCATCGCCGCGCTGTTCTGGTCGGCACTTGCCGCCGGGCTGAGCATGGGCCTGTCGCTGATGGCCATGGGGCTGTTCTATTCGCGCCTGCCCGAAGACGACAGCAGCCAGGTGATCGCCAGCCTGGGTTACTCGGCCGGATTTCTTGCCGTGATCCTGGCCCGCCAGCAACTGTTTACCGAAAACACCCTGACCGCGGTACTGCCGGTGATGACCGAACCGAGCCTGCGCAACTTCGGTCGCTTGCTACGTTTATGGTCGGTGGTGCTGCTCGGCAATCTGGCCGGCACCATCCTGGTGTCCTATGTGATGCTCAACCTGCCGATCTTCGACAGCAAGACCGACGTCGCCTTCCTCGACGTCGGCCGCAAGGTGATGGAAAACGACCTGAACCAGATGTTTGCCAAGGGCATCATCTCGGGCTGGATGATCGCCACCATGGTCTGGATGATCCCGTCGATGGAAAGCGCCAAGGCGTGGATCATCCTGATGATCACCTACCTGATGGCCCTGGGTGATTTCACCCATATCGTCGTCGGCTCGGTGGAAGTGTCCTATCTGGTCTGGGCCGGCGAAGTCAGCTGGACGGCATTCTGGCTGGACTTCGCCGCGCCGACCCTGATCGGCAACATCATTGGCGGCAGCTTCATTTTCGCCCTGATCAGCCACGCCCAGGTGCGTAGCGACAGCAGCAAGCCGCCCACTGCCCTACCCCGGCGTGACCGGCAAAAAGACCAGTCGGCAGGCAAGAAACCCTAGGGTTCTCGCGCCGCCAGCACCCGTTCGCCGCCCGGACGCAGCTCCCGTTGTGGCTTGGACTGCCACCAGGCCGGCCCACTATGCGGCTGCTCGATGCTGACCCGCTCGCCGATCTGCGGCGTACTCAACGGCACCTGAGCAGCGTTGGCCAGGGCCAGGATGCGGTCGAACGGTTCATGCCAACTGTGGGTGGAAAGGTCAAAAGTGCCGTTATGAATCGGCAGCAGCCAGCGCCCACGCAGGTCAAGGTGCGCCTGCAGACTCTGCTCGGGCTGCATATGTACATCGGGCCAGTTGAGGTTGTAGGCGCCGGTTTCGATCAGGGTCAGGTCGAAGGGGCCGTACTGCTTGCCGATCGCCTTGAAGCCATCGAAATAGCCGGTATCGCCACTGAAAAACACCTTCAGCTGGTCATCGATCATCACCCAGGACGCCCACAGGGTGCTGTTGCTGTCGAACAGGCCACGTCCGGAAAAATGCTGAGCCGGGGTCGCGATGAATCGTACGCCTTCGACACTGGTTTCCTGCCACCAATCCAGTTGCCGGACCTTGGTCGCCGGCACGCCCCAGGCGATCAGGATATCGCCCACGCCCAGGGGGGCGATGAAATGCTCGGTGCTGGTGGCCAGTTGGCGTATGGCCTGCTCGTCGAGATGATCGAAGTGATCGTGGGAAAGGATGACGGCGGTTAACGGCGGCAACTCGTCTAGTTTCAGTGGCGGCTGATGAAAGCGCCGGGGGCCGGCCCATTGCACCGGCGAGGCGCGCTCGGCGAACACCGGGTCGGTAATGAAGAAGCGCTCGCGCAGTTTCAGCAGTACCGTGGAGTGGCCCAACCGCCAAACACTGTGGTCCGGCGCCTCCAGCAACTGCTGGCGACTCAGGGGCTGCACCGCAATACTGACACTGGGCCGAGTATCGGCGGGTTTTTTAAGCAACAGGTACTTAAGGCCAATGCGCAGTTTTTTCATCACCCCGTCCTGTGGCAACTGCGCCTGGTTGCGATAACGCCCATCCTGGCGTTGAGCCGGTTCACCGGCCTGGGAGGTCAGCGGGGCCATGAGCAGAAACACTCCAAGGATGAAGGTAAGTTTCATGGTACCCCACAGTGATTGGATCAACCGTGAAATGGCTTGTAAGGCCATTTTTCAACAGCCTGCGATTGTTCAACAATATTGACAGCAATTATGCGATAAACGGCGCCCCGGAACAGACCAGCATCCATGATGGAAAAGAAAAGCGGTAAGGGACTTTCATTTGTAAGGCGGATTTACCTGCCGCGTATCATCGGCCTGGGGATCGGCATGCTCAGCGTAATGGCCGGGATTTCCAGCCTGCCTGTGCCGTCCTGGGTCTGGGGCCTGCTGCTGTTCAACGGCCTGGCCTGGCCGCACCTGGCCTATCAGATCGCCCTGCGCGCCAACGTTCCGTACCACGCCGAGTACCGCAACCTGCAACTGGACTCGCTGATGGGCGGGTTCTGGACCGCCACTCTGCAATTCAACCCGCTGCCCAGCGTGACCATCCTGGCGATGATGGCCATGAATAATTTCGCTGCCGGTGGCCAGCGCCTGTTCTTCAAGGGCCTGTTGATCCAGGGCCTGGGCATGCTGCTGTCGATCGCCCTGTTCGGCCCTGGGCTGCAACTGCACGCCAGCACCCTGCAAGTCTATGCCTGCCTGCCGATGCTGACCCTCTACCCCATGGCCGTCGGCTGGGTCTGCTATCGCCTGGCGATGAAGCTGTCTGAACACAAGCGCCGACTCAGCGCCCTGAGCCGTACCGACAGCCTGACCGGCCTGCTCAATCACGGCTCGTGGAAAGACCTGCTGCAGCTCAAGTTTCAGATCTGCCAGCAGCAACGCCGCGAGGCGGTGATCGCAATCATCGACATCGATCACTTCAAGACCATCAACGACACTTACGGCCATGTGGTCGGCGATTGCGTCCTGCACCAGTTGAGCAATGAACTCAAGCGCACCCTGCGCGAGGACGACCTGGCCGGGCGTTACGGGGGTGACGAGTTCTGCGTGATCCTCCCGGACACCCGCCTGGAGCACGCGAGCCAGGCCATGGAACGCCTGCGCGAGCGGGTCGGCAGCTATCGCAACCCGCAATTGCCGGAGCTGCGCATCAGCCTGAGTATCGGCCTGGCCAGTTGCAACGAGGCCCTGCCCGGCCCGGAAGCCTGGCTCAATGAGGCCGACAAAGCCCTGTACTGCGCGAAGAAAGCAGGCCGTAACCAGGTCAATTTCGCCCATTCGGACCTCACCGCGCTGAAGCTGGCCTATCCTGACTGAACGTTCGTCCTTGCGGCCTGGCCGCAGGGATGCAGCTTCAACAAGGATCAGCCCGCGTATGGACAGGATTGCCGATGCTCCGCCAGCCAGCCAACGCCCCAGCCTGCAGACGCGCAAACTCATTGCCGCGATAGCGGCGCTGTTCGCCCTGGCCTGCCTGATCGCCCTGGGGGCATTGTTCAATATCGCCACCACGCTCAATGCCAACGAGCGGGAAAAAAGCAGCTTCTACGCCCATAAGGCCCTGGAGCAGCGCCTGGAGTCGTCGCGCCAGTTCCTCTCCAGCTATGCGGTATGGAACGCCGCCTACGATCACCTCAATGGCAGCCCCGACCTGCACTGGGCCTATGAAGAGAAGAACGTCGGCGATTCGCTCTACACCGCCAGCGGCTACGAAGGGGTGTTCGTTGTCGACGACCAGATCACCAAGTACGCGCTGTTCAAGGGCCAGCTGAGCAAAGCGCCGGCCGGTACATATATAGAGAACCCGCTGCCCCCGATCATCGCCAAGGCGCGCAATGTTGCCGCCGAACGCCAGCAGATCACCGAGCACGTGCTGTTCAATGGCTGGCCCGCGGTGCTGGTGGCTGCGGCCATTCGCCCGGACGACGAAGTGCTGAGCATCGATCCGCAAACCACCTCGGTGATGCTCTTCGTTGATCAGCTGACCCCGGAAAAGCTCACCCGCCTGGGCACCGGCGTCGGTCTCAACGGCATGCACATCGAGAAAGCCAACGCCCCCCTGGGTGATCAACCCAGCCTGCTGTTGGGCGATACCGGCTACCGGCTCGACTGGATCACCCCGCGCCCTGGCGACCAGTTGCTCTGGGCGGTGTTGCCGCCGTTGCTTGGCGCCATGCTGGTGCTGGGTTTGCTGATGGTGTACTTCTTCCGCTATGCGCTGCGCACATCACGAGAAATCGACGCCAACCTGCGTAGCCTTCAGGCCAGCAATCAGGCGCTGGAGGCCAGCGAGCAACGGTTTCGTGCGGTGGCCGAAGCGGCGTCGGACTGGATCTGGGAAACCGACCGTCATCACCGCCTGAGCTACTTGTCCCAGCGTTTTGTCGCGGTTACCGGCTTTCAGAGCGAAGACTGGCTGGGCCAACCGCTCAACCAGCTGCTCAGTTGCGAGACCACGCCGCTGATCCAATGGCTGGATAACCAGGCCGACGCCGACTCGCCGCAAGTTGCCAACCTGCGCTGCGCCTATCGCGATCAGAGTGGCCAGGTACGGTTTTGCCGGGTTTCGGCGCGCTCGATCATGTTCGACGGCAAACTGGCCGGTTATCGCGGCACCGCCAGCGACATTACCGATGAAGTGGCTGCCCACGCACGCATACAGCACCTGTCGATGCACGATGCGCTGACGGGCCTGGCCAACCGCAACAAGCTCTCGCGCTTCCTCGATCACGCGTTGCTCAAGGGCCAGGAAGCCACGCCGCTGACCCTGTTGCTGCTCGACCTGGACAGCTTCAAGCCGATCAACGATTCCCTCGGCCACGCCGCTGGCGACGCCGTCCTGCTGGAAGTGGCCGCACGCTTGCGCGAATCGACCCGCGACGGCGACCTGGTGGCGCGCTTGGGTGGCGACGAGTTCGTGCTGGTAATGAACGGCATGGACAGCCGCAACGAGATCGACCGCTTTTGCGGGCGCTTGATCGACAGCCTGCACCAGCCGATCTACTTCGAAGAGCAGGCCCTGCATATCGGCGCCAGCCTGGGTGTGGCGCAGACGCGCCTGCAGGGTTTCGATGCGGGTGAACTGATCCGCTGCGCCGATATCGCCCTGTACCAGGCCAAGGCCGAGGGCAAGAACACCTGGCGCTACTTCTCGCCGGAAATGAACGAGCAGATCCAGTACCGCCGCCAGCTGGAAAACGACTTGCGCAAGGCGCTGAAAAACAACGAGTTCGTTCTGCACTACCAGCCGCGCTACCGCCTGGAAACCCTTGAGATCGTTTCGGTCGAGGCGCTGGTGCGTTGGCAGCATCCGGTCGAGGGCCTGCTTGGTCCGGACACCTTCATTCCCCTGGCCGAGCAGACCGACCTGATCGCGCCCCTGGGCCGCTGGGTGCTACGCGAAGCCTGCGAAACCGCCCGCAACTGGCCAGCCAACCTGCTGGTGTCGGTGAACCTGTCGCCCGCGCAGTTCTCGCGCAGTGACGTGGTCAAGGATGTTCACGAGATCCTGGTGGAGACCGGCTTCCCGGCCCAGCGCCTGGAACTGGAGATCACCGAGAATGTGATGCTCAACGATATCGAAGGCGCGCTAGGGACCATGAACGCACTCAAGGAACTGGGCGTGCGCCTGAACATGGACGACTTCGGCACCGGCTACTCGTCGCTGGGCTACCTGCGCACCTACCCGTTCGACAGCATCAAGATCGACAAGCGCTTTATCGCCGGGCTCAGCAGCGATGGCAACGACCGTGCCGTGGTTCAGGCGATCATCAACCTGGGCAAGGCCATGGGCTTGACCGTGACCGCCGAAGGGGTGGAAACCGAGCAGCAACTCATGGCCCTTGGCAAGGAGAAGTGCCATGAGGTGCAGGGCTACTACCTGAGCAAGCCGATCGACAAACTGGCCTTCGAAGCGCTACTGCAATCAGGAAAGAACAGCCGCGCCGGTGTTTCCTAGGCCGCAGGCAAACCAAGCCGGGCCCGAACCAGCTTGAGCAGGTTCGGCCCGACCTCGTCGAAGCCCTTGTTCTGCGCGACGATTTGTACTCCCTCGAGCAGCAGCGTCAGCTCGAACGCTGCCTGCTCTGGCTCGACCATCCCCGCCTCCTCGCACAAGCGCACCAAGCGTGCCGCCTGACGACGCTTGTGCGCCTCGATCAGCTCGCGCGCCGGGCTGTCGCACACCGGCAGCTCTGCCAGGGTGTTGGTGTAGGCGCAACCACGGTGCGAAGACAGCACCGGCTCCTGGACCAGGAATTCGGCAAAGCCGAGGATCTGCCGCGCTGGCTGGCCGCTGAACTGCTCGGCCAAACGCGCCCAGACTTCATCGTACTCGGCCATCAACAGGCGCAGCCATTCCAGTACCAGAACGTCCTTGGACTCGAAATGCCGGTACACGGTCATCTTGGTGGTTTCAGCCTTCGCGGCAATGGCATCGACGGTGACGCGGCTGATGCCCTCATTGAAAAACAGCTCGTGGGCGGCATCCAGGACCCGCTCACGAGGGGGCAGACGGGCGATTCGTTGCGAACGCATGGGCAGACTCCGGTTGACGACGATACTAACAAGTATCACTCTATACTCATGAGTATCGTTCGATACCCATCGGTATTTTATCGTCAATTGTCACGGGAGTGCGCAATGAAGGTGAGTGAATATGTGCAGTTCGACGCCATCGGCCTGGCCGACCTGATTGCTCAAGAGCAAGTCAGTGCCGACGAAGTGCAGGCGGCAGCGCGGCAGGCCATCGCCGACGTCGAGCCAAAGGTCAATGCGCTGGCCGAGCACTGGCATGACGAACCTCTACCCGCCCGCGCTGAAGGGCCGTTGAACGGCGTGCCGTTTCTGATCAAGGACCTGGCGATCAGCATGCAGGGCCGCGCCCACGAGTTCGGCAGCCGCCTGGCACAAGGTACCGGCAGTACGGCCGATTCGTTCCTGATGCAGCGTTTTCGCCGGGCCGGGCTGGTCACCCTGGGGCGCACCACCACGCCGGAACTGGCCGTCAGCACCACCACCGAATCGCGCCTGTGCGGCCCGACCCGCAACCCCTGGGACCTGAACCGCAGCGCCGGTGGTTCCAGCGGTGGTTCGGCAGCAGCAGTTGCCAGCGGTATGGTGCCCGTTGCCCATGCCACCGATGGTGGCGGTTCGATCCGGGTGCCTGCTGCGGCCTGCGGTTTGTTTGGCTTGAAGCCCAGCCGCGGGCTGATTTCCATGGGGCCGTTCCTGGACGAAGCCTGGAACGGCCTGGCGGTGCAGGGTGTGCTCAGCCGTTCGGTACGCGACAGCGCCCTGCTGCTCGATTGCATGACCGGGCCGGAACCTGGCGATCCGTTCCAGGTGGCACCGGCCAAAGGCAGTTACCTGAGTGCAGTGAAGCAAGTGCCTGGTCCCTTGAGAATTGCCGTGCAACTGCATCCGCTCAATGGTCAGCGCAGCAATCCGTTGATGGTTGAGGCTTTGCAGGGGGTGGTCCAGACCCTGGAACATCTTGGTCACCAGTGCGAACTGGTGGACCTGGATATCGGCATGTCGTGGGACGCTTTCGTCGAGATGAATGCGCGTTTCTGGGCCAGCAATACAGCGGCCTGGCTTGATGCCCTGGGTGCCGAGACTTGCCGCCCGCTCAACGGTGACTGGCTGGAACCGGCCACACTGGCGCTGCATCGCTATGGTAAAGCGCTGTCGGCTATCGACCTGCTGGCGGCGATGGATCAGCGCAACCTGGTCAGTCGGCAACTGGGCGGGTTCTTCCAGCGTTTTGACCTGTTGCTGAGTCCGACCCTGAGCGAGTTGCCGCCAGTAGTCGGTGCCTACAACGCCGGGCAGGAGCAGCTCGATGGATTGGGCTGGATGCACCGGGTGTTCAACCACTCTCCTTTCACTGCCCTGGCCAACATCAGCGGCACGCCGTCGATGTCGCTGCCGTTGTCTCAGGATGCGGCCAGCGGTTTACCGATCGGCATGCAGTTCACGGCGGGTGCAGCAGGTGAGCGCCTGCTGCTGAGCCTGGCCGGGCAGCTGGAACAGGCGTTGCCCTGGCGCGGGCGAACCCCGCCGGTCTGGGCGGCGCAAGACTGAGACGCATCGCGGGGCAAGCCCGCTCCTGCAGTGGGAGCGGGCTTGCCCCGCGATCAGGCCCGCAAGCGCCGCTGCGCGGCGATTTCCGGCAGGTCCTTGCGGCGCAGATACACCCGCAGCGGCTCCGTCACATTGAGCCGCTCATCGACATTCTGCGCCAAAAGGATCTCGATCAAGGCACGGCTCAAGGTCATGACCTCACCATCGGCGCCCTGCCAGACGAATTCGCTGCTGGGGGTAATGCTGTCGTCAGCCACGTCCATGCCGAACGAGTCTTCGCTGAATCGCACGATGTGCTTGCCAAGCTTGCGGTGAAAACCGACAAAGCCCTTGAGCTGGTCGGCAGCGGCGCAGATGTCCTGGGATGTGATGTGCATGTCAAACCTCGCTTGAACAGGGGATTGGCACGCTGGCGAAAGGGGTTGCGCTCTGACGGGCAACTCGGGGCCAAGGTTAATGGAAATTCATCGCATCCGGTAAAGGATTTTTTTACCCAGGCGCCAGTTGCTCGCTAGACTTATCCTTCTCAACGCCTCCCAGCCGTCAGCGAACGTGGATGATTCATGAGCACCCCCGTCACTTCCGATATCGCCACGATCAGCCGTATCAACGCAGTACCTGCCATCCTGCAAGTTATCTGCGAGACCACCGGCATGCGTTTTGCGGCAGTCGCCCGGGTCACCGACAGCAGCTGGACGGCCTGCGCGGTTCTCGACTCGCTGGGTTTTGGCCTGGAGGTCGGCGGCGAGCTGGACCTGATCACCACCCTGTGCCACGAGATCCGCGCCAGCCACCAGACCATCGTGATCGACAAGGCCAGCAAAGACGAGCTGTACTGCAACCATCACACACCGCGCATCTACAAGTTCGAAAGCTATATCTCGGTGCCGGTGTTTCGCACCGACGGCAGTTTCTTCGGCACTATCTGCGCCCTCGACCCTTTGCCTGCCGAGCTCAAGGGCAGCGCCATCCAGCCAATGATGGAGTCCTTCGCCCGCGTGCTGTCGATCCAGATCGAAAGCGAAGAGAATGCCCAGCAGACCGAGCAGGCCCTGGAGGAAGCACGCGCCATCGCCGACCTGCGCGAACAGTTCATCGCCGTGCTCGGCCATGACCTGCGCAATCCACTGTTCGCCATTACCGCAGGCGCGGAGTTGCTGGCTCAGCGCCTGCAGGATGAAAAAAGCCGCGCCATCGCCCAGCACATCCTCACCTGCGGACGACGCGCCAACCAGCTGGTACGCGATGTCCTCGATTTTGCCCGCGGCCGCCTGGGCAATGGCATCATGATCAACGTCCAGCCCTGCCCGGACCTGGCCGAAGCCCTCTGCCACGTGGCCTCGGAGCTGAAACGGGTGCACCCCGAACGGCTGATCCGCCTGAACATCGGCGACCTCAGCGGCCTGCACTGCGACCGCGAGCGGGTTACCCAGTTGCTGTCCAACCTGATCGCCAATGCCCTGACCCATGGCGCTGCCGACAGCCCGGTGGATGTCATGGCGGATATCCGCGAGCAGGTGTTCGTCCTCGGCGTGCACAACCTGGGCGAGCCCATTGCGCCACAGGTCATGGCGCAATTGTTCCAGCCCTTTTCGCGACCACGTGACGATGCACCGCAGCCCGGCCTCGGCCTGGGCCTGTACATTGCCAACCAGATCGCCCTGGCCCACGGCGGGTGTATGGAAGTGGTGTCGAGCGCCGAGGCCGGAACGCTGTTTACCTTCCGCCTGCCACTGGATCGAGTTGTGCCTGAAGCAACTGCGCCAGCCAGTCCATAAAGGCCCTGACACGTTGCGGCACGTGCAGTTGCCCGGCGTAGAGCAATGACACCGGCATCGGCGGTGCGCTGTACGCCTCCAGCACGGACACCAGTTCACCGCGCTCCAGGTATTCGCGCAACCCGGCAGCCGGCGCCTGGATAATCCCGAGCCCCGCCAGGCAAGCGCTCTCATAGGCTTCGGTACTGTTGACCGTGATCACCCCGGCCATCGTCCGATACCGCGTGGCGCCGTCCTGTTCATACTCGAAGCCCGGGCTGCGGGCGCCCAGTTGCCTCACATAGTGAATCAACTGATGATCGGGCAAGTCCGCAAGGCTGGTCGGCGTACCAAAGCGGGCCAGGTAGGCGGGACTGGCGCAGTTGACCATGCGCAGGCTACCCAGGGGCCGGGCGACCAGGTTCAGGTCACTCAACACGCCGATACGCAGCACGCAATCAAAGCCTTCACGCAGCAGGTCGACCTGACGATCGGTGCAACTGATCTCCAGTATCAGGCCCGGGTGGCGATCCACGAACTGCGGCAGGTTCGGCAGAATGATGCGCCGCGCCATCAAGGTCGGCAGATCGATTCGCAAGCGGCCACTCAGGGCTGCGGCATCGGTGCGGAACAGCCCTTCGAGCTCATCCATGCGCGCCAGCAGGTCTTTGCTACGCTCGTACAGTTGCAGGCCTTCCTGAGTGGCCTGCACCCGCCGCGTGGTGCGGTTGAACAGACGCGCACCGAGCAGCATTTCCAGCGCCCGGACCTGTTCGGAAACACTCGAACGCGGCAACCCCAGGCTTTCTGCGGCGAGGGTGAAACTCGACAACTCGCTGACCCGCACGAAGGTGCGCAGCAATTCCAGCTTGTTCATGGGCGAACGCTCTATTGTTCGAATTACTCGAGCAGTATTTCCGAATTTGCTGGATTTATCAGCAGAATTCAGACCAATAAACTCCTCTCAACTTCAGCCACCGGCTCAACCACGAGGACCACACCATGACCCGCAAACTCGCTTTGATCACCGGTGCCAGCCGCGGCCTGGGCAAGAACACCGCCCTACACCTCGCGGCCCAGGGCATCGATATCATCGGGACCTACAACAGCAAGGCCGATGAAGCCCAGGCACTGGTCAATACCCTCGAGGCCAGCGGTGTGCGTGCGGCCATGCTGCAACTGGACGTGAGCAATAGCGCCAGTTTCGAGGACTTTGCCCAGCAGTTAAGCGAAACCCTGCAGCACGTATTCGGCCGCCAGCAATTGGACTTTCTGGTAAACAACGCGGGTATCGGCATCAACGCGCCGTTCAGCGAAACCAGCGAAGCGCAGTTCGAACAGTTGTTCAACATCCAGCTCAAGGGCCCGTTCTTCCTGACCCAGCGCCTGCTGCCGCTGATTGCCGACCAAGGCCGAATCGTCAACATCTCCACCGGCCTGACCCGCTTCGCCCTGCCCGGCTATGCCGCCTACGCGGCAATGAAAGGCGCCATGGAAGTGCTGACCCGGTATCAGGCCAAGGAGCTCGGTGCCCGCGGCATTCGTGTCAATGTCCTGGCCCCGGGGGCGATCGAGACCGACTTCGGCGGCGGCGTTGTGCGCGATAACACTGAGGTCAACGATTTTATCGCCGGCAACACCGCCCTGGGTCGGGTAGGCCTGCCAGACGATATCGGCGCCGCGGTTGCCCTGTTGCTGGGCGATGGCGGCGGCTGGATTACCGGTCAGCGCCTGGAGGTGTCAGGCGGGATGTTCCTTTAAGCGCTCAGCGCTGCACTTCATCCTCGCGCACCTGCACGCTGGCGGTCATGCCGGCGCTCAGGTTGACCCCTTCAGGCACCTGGTCGAGCTTGATCCGTACCGGAATGCGCTGGGCCAGGCGCACCCAGTTGAACGTCGGTTCAACTTCGGCGAGCAACTGGCTGTCGGGGTTGGCGTTGCGGTCGGTGATACCGCGGCTGATGCTTTCGACATGCCCCTGCATCGGTTCACCCGCACTCATCAGCCAGACCTTGACCGGGTCGCCTACGCGGATGCGCGGCAGCTTGGTCTCTTCGAAATAGGCTTGAACGTAAAAGGTCGAATCATCCACCAGGGCCATCACTGACTGCCCGGCATTGACGTAGTTGCCTTCGGCCAGGCGCAGGTTGGTGATGTGCCCGTTGCGCGGCGCCTTGACCTGGCTGCGCGCCAGGTTGATGGCCGCGACCTTGACCTCGGCGAGCGCTTCGCGCAGCTCGCCACGGGCAACGGCGGCGTTGATCTGGGCATTTTCGCGCAACTCGGCGCTGATCGCCTGGGGCCCCAGGGCGGCACGACGCGAGGCTTCGTGTTCACGCAGGCGCAGTTGCTGCTGGCGGGTTTCGGCCACGGCATTGGCCTTGTCCAGGGCCGCTTCGAAGCGGTCGCGATCGATCGCCATGAGCAACTCGCCGGCCTTGACCTGCTGGTTGTCGTGCACCTTCAACTCACGCACCCAGCCGGACACGTCCGGAGCAATGATCACCACGTCGGCGCGAATCTTCGCATCACGGGTCCAGGGCGTGAGCATGTAGTACTGCCAGAGTTTCCATCCGGCAAAAATGGCCACCACCACCAGGCACAGGGTTACTGCGATACGTACAGCAGCACGCATGGTCACACTCCTTATAACGGCCCCAGCACATGGGTCACCAGGGTCAAAATACACACGAAAAGCGCGCAGTCGAACAACGCCTCATGCCAGACCCAGCGCCCCAATGGCGTGTAGCGCAACAACAGGCGCACCACGCCGGTCAGCAGCAAGGCCAGCAGCACATAAACCAGAAACGGGCTGAGCAACACACCGCCCAGCGCCCACTCACGCAAGCCCATGAATTTCCTCCTGTCGACGGCACCACTTGCCCCAGCTCTTCTGCAATTGCAGCACGGCGCCAACGGCCAGGCGCAGCGGGTCACTGCTCGGCACTCGCTGCAGGGCCTCGATGAACTGCTCGCTGGCAGCGTCCAGGCGCTGGCCACGACCCGGAGCCGGGCCACTGGCCAATACCGCTTCAAGTTGTTGCAAGTACTGGCGCTCGGCCGCGGCCAGCGGCGCCTGGGCGACCGCCAGGCACATGCGCAGGTGCAGCAGTTCGTCACCGATATCCAGGCCGTGCAGGCCATCATCCCAGCGCCCACGCTCCTGCTCGGGCAACGCACTGTAATGGCGGGCCAGTTGCAGCAGCCGATCGGCCATGCGCCCGCCAAACCAGGTGTCGGCGCCACGCAACTCACGGCGGGTCAGACGCACCAGGTCGCTCTGGGTGGCAGCGCGCAGGCGCTTGCCATGCCAGGCCGGGTTGCGCAGCACCAGCAGCTTGAATGCCAGCACCGCGGCGCCGACGCCCATCAGCATGGCCTGAGCGCTGTTGAAGAAGGTGGCGACATCGAAACTCATGACATTCAGCGGCGCCACCAGCACGATGAAGTGCAGGCAGTAGGAGGTCGCAGTGGCGCCAATCTTCGGATTGGCCATGCCCAGGGCACCAAAGAACAGCGGCACGCCCATGGCCAGGCAGAGCATGGCAAAACTGCTGAGCTCCGGCAGCAGGATCTGCCCGACCACGAACGCCACCGGAATCGCCAGAAGAATCCCGCGCAGGAAGCTCATGCCGATCTGCGCGCCGTTCTCGCGGCTGGCGAACAGGCTGCACACTACACAGGTCAACACCAGGCCACCGGGGGCAGCCTGCCAGGCGGTGGCCAGCCAGAAGCTGGCCATGGCCAGAAATGCCAGGGCGCTACGCGAGCCGAACAACAGGGCCAGCGACACATCGCGGTGAGCGGCCAGGCTGTCGGGCACATCGGCGGCCGGCTTGCCCTCCTCTACCCCGCTCAGGGCCAGGGTCGCGGCCATGGCGTTGTCCAGCAGCAGGGTCAGGCGCGCCAGGCAGTAGTGTTCGGCGGAGCTGATGCGCTCATCGTGGGCAGCATCCCAAACGCGCTGGCGCAACAGAAACAGGCTGGCCTGATCAGGATTGGCCAACAGCGCCTGGACCTCTTCGAGCCAGGGCGCCATGTGCTGCGCCTGCTGCTCATCCAGTTGCCGCCATTGCCGGCGCACCGAACGGGAAATACGCAACAGCACCAGCAGCTTCTGGCTCAGCCCGCGAATCGCCCGGGCGCGCTGGCGGCCGAGGCTGCCTTCGAACCAGGCATGCTCGCGCTGGGAATCAACGGCGACAATGCGCCCGAGTATCTCCAGCAGGCCCTTGCGTCCCTGTGCTTCACCACTCAAGGCGGCACTGGCGGCCTGTAGACCGCTTTGCCAGGCCTGCCGCGCCTGCCCGCTCAGTTGTTGCTCGACGCGCATAGGCCAGAGCAAGGCGCTGGTGGCAGTAGCGCAGACAATCCCCAGGCAGATCTCGGTACAGCGCGCCACCGCCTGGTCGAACACTAGCAGCGGATGGTTGATGGCCGGCAGGGCAATGATCGCCACCGTGTAACCGGCCAGCACGAACGAATAGGCCCAGGCGCTGCGCAGCAAGGTCGAGCAGGCGGTACACAGCGCCAGCCACAGGGCCAGGGCCAGCAAAAACAGCCACGGGGTCTGGGCGAAGGCGCCGATGAACAGCACCGACATGACGGTTCCGACCAGCGTGCCGAGCAGCCGCGCCAGGCCCTTCTGCACCACCATGCCCGACAGCGGCTGGGCGACGATGAATGCCGTCATCAGGGCCCAGGCCGGCTGCTCAAGGCCCCAGCGCAGCGCCAGCCACAGGGCCAGGCCGCCGCCAAGCAGGGTCTTGAGGGCAAATTGCACAGCGGATTTGTTTGGCGCCAGCAGGGCCTGCAACGTGATGGGCACGGGACGCACCTTGAACGACGGTGTGGTAAAGATAGTCAGAATGAGGCAAGAAGTTCAGGGCTTAATTATTAGCTAGCTAACTATTAATAGTCCAGAGGTGCTGAAAGGTTTTTTCACCGGACAAAAAAATGGGCGACCGAAGTCGCCCTAAATGCCTTGCGTGCTCGTGACTGAAAAGGATCAGCGCTCTTTGCGCTTGTTCGAGTCTTTCCAGATGAAAATTCCGAATCCGACGAAGAACAGCAGCATCAGACCGACTGTAATCACTCCAGCGATAACCACATTATCGAAGAACATGTCGGCCTCCATTCGCCTGAACCTGTCCGATGGGCTTAAGGTAACGAATGGGGCGGGGGAGGAAATTGACCGAGGTCAATAGCGCCCGGAACCGGGCGCGCAAGGCGGGTGCAGGCTTGACCTGCATCAAGTTTTCAACGCTTCTTGGGTTTGCCCTTGGGCTTCTTCTTCGCCTTGCCCAGCGGCATGGCCTGCTCGAACGCCTGGCGAACTTCGTTCAGGCGCTTTTCATTGAGGTCGTGGACCCGGCGTGCACGTTCGGCACCGAGGTCGATCAGGTTGTCGTCTTGGCTCATGGTGGGCTCGGGAAGCTGACTGCAGTGCTGCAATGATGAAGGCTGCAGCCGGCGCTGACCAGTAGCGCTTGTATCCTCAGACTTCGATGTCCACCAGCAGCCCCTGGCGCGGCTGCTCACCCATCAACGGCGCCACCGGCACGGTGTTGTCGGCGTTGACCTCATCGCCGGGCAGCGCTTGATACAGTTCTTCGTCCTGGCTCGACTGGCGCCGACGCTGGTGACGCCGCTGCTCTTCGCGCAAGAGAATGGCCGCCTGCTCCGGGTCACGCTGCTTGAGGTCGATGGCACTGTCACTGGAGGTCGGCTGGGCCGGGACCACGGGCTTGATGTCCGGCGTCGGCTTCACCGGGTCCAGTTGTTGTGTCACGGGTGCAGCGCTGAGCGGGATGAGGGGCGGCAGCATGGGGTGATCTCCTGTCGCCAGTGTGTCGGCTGATGGCCTAGGGCCTTTAGCCAGGGCCGGTAAAATGTGCGGGGCGCTTCACAATTGCCGGCTACTGATCGTCTTCCTCGTCCGTCGGCGCGGGCTGGGCTTCGCTCCACGGACGTTTGAGCACCTTGTTCCACACTTCGTTCAGATGATCGCGCAGGGCTTGCGGCGCGTCCTTGAGCGACGGGCTGTCTTCGCGCTCACCGCCATAGGGCTCATCGCCCTCGATCGCGATCAGCGACTGGCCATTGATAGCATAGCTGGCCTGGCCTTCACGCAGCTCGACATGCAGTTCATGGGGGTCGATGCCGCCACCACAAAAGGCGTGGCTGGCCACCGTCAGTTCAGCCACGCCGTTGTTGTTCAGGTCGCTGACGCCGCTGACATCGGTATAGAAGCCGACATCCAGGTCGAGCCCGGCACAGGTGGTCTCGTTCTCGATCTTCCAGCGCGCCTTGAAGCTGTCATCGCCCTGGCGCTCATAGAGTGTTGCACTGAGCACCACGCGGTCGACGTCCTGATCGGTTTCCTCGTCGCTGACCTGATCGTCATTGCGGCTCAGCACGAGCAGGCCTTCGCCCTCGTGGTCGCGGTAATGCACGCTCTGCACCGGCGATTGCACGCCCAGGGCCTCAAGCTGCGCAGTGGGAATCGGCGCAAGTATTTCGAAACCTTTCTTGTCGCAGGCACCCAGCAGTAGCAGTCCCGCCACGGCCAGTGTTCGGATGAACCAGGGGTTGGAGATCGGCATGGCTGTATCAGGCCCTCACTGGCGACAGCGGTTTTCGTCGATGAAGTTGCTAGACTCTTTGGTCTGCACAGAGCTATCCGTTAAGATAGTCGGCTTTTCATGGCGGGAGTCAGGCAGTATGGCGCAGCAGTATCAACCGGGGCAACGCTGGATCAGCGACAGCGAAGCCGAGCTGGGTCTGGGGACCGTTCTGGCACAGGACGGCCGCTTGTTGACCGTGCTCTACCCGGCCACTGGCGACACCCGCCAGTACTCCCTGCGCAATGCGCCCCTGACCCGGGTGCGCTTCTCGCCTGGCGACCAGATCACCCATTTCGAAGGGTGGAAGCTGACCGTGCGCGAGGTCGAGGATGTCGACGGCCTGCTGGTCTATCACGGCCTCGACGCCCAGAACCAGGCGCGCACCCTGCCGGAAACCCAGCTGTCGAACTTCATCCAGTTCCGCCTGGCCAGCGACCGCCTGTTTGCCGGGCAGATCGACCCGCTGCCGTGGTTCTCGCTGCGCTACAACACTCTGGAACATACCAGCCGTCAGCTGCAGTCGTCGCTCTGGGGCCTGGGCGGCACCCGCGCACAACCGATTGCCCACCAGCTGCACATCGCCCGGGAAGTGGCCGACCGTATCGCTCCGCGGGTACTGCTGGCCGACGAAGTAGGCCTGGGCAAGACCATCGAAGCAGGCCTGGTCATCCATCGCCAGCTGCTGTCGGGCCGCGCCAGCCGCGTGCTGATCCTGGTCCCGGAGAACCTGCAGCACCAGTGGCTGGTGGAAATGCGCCGGCGCTTCAACCTTGAGGTCGCCCTGTTCGATGTCGAGCGCTTTATCGAAAGCGACGCCGGCAACCCCTTCGAGGATGCCCAGCTGGCGCTGGTCGCCCTGGAATGGCTGACAGAAGACGAGAAGGCCCAGGACGCGTTGTTTGCCGCCGGCTGGGACTTGCTGGTGGTCGACGAGGCGCACCACCTGGTCTGGCATGAAGAGCAGGTCAGCCCCGAATACGCCCTGGTCGAGCAACTGGCCGAGGTCATCCCCGGCGTGCTGCTGCTGACCGCCACCCCGGAGCAACTGGGCCAGGACAGCCACTTCGCCCGCCTGCGCCTGCTCGACCCGAACCGTTTCCACGACCTGGCCGCCTTCCGCGCCGAGAGCGAACACTATCGCCCGGTAGCCGAAGCGGTACAGGAACTGCTCGACGAAGGCCGCCTGTCGCCCAAGGCCCACGCTACCATCGAAGGATTCCTCGGTGCCGAAGGCGAAGCTTTGCTGGCCGCGGTCAACGATGGCGACACCCAGGCCAGCGCCCGCTTGATCCGCGAGCTGCTTGACCGCCACGGTACCGGCCGCGTGCTGTTTCGCAACACCCGCGCCGCCGTCCTGGGCTTCCCTGAGCGTAACCTGCACCCCTATCCGCTGCCCAACCCCGACCAGTACATGGAGCTGCCGCTGGGCGAGCACGCCGAGCTGTACCCGGAAGTGGCCTTCCAGTCCCAGGGCGAAGGCAGCGAAGAAGAGCGCTGGTGGCGTTTCGACCCACGGGTCGACTGGCTGATCGACACCCTGAAGATGCTCAAGCGGGTCAAGGTCCTGGTGATCTGCGCCCACGCCGAAACCGCCATGGACCTGGAAGACGCCCTGCGCGTGCGCTCCGGCATTCCGGCCACGGTGTTCCATGAAGGCATGAGCATCCTTGAGCGTGACCGCGCCGCCGCCTACTTCGCCGACGAAGAGTTTGGCGCCCAGGTGCTGATCTGCTCGGAAATCGGCAGTGAAGGCCGCAACTTCCAGTTTGCCCATCACCTGGTGCTGTTCGACCTGCCCGCCCACCCGGACCTGCTCGAGCAGCGTATCGGGCGTCTGGACCGGATCGGCCAGAAGCACACCATCGAACTGCACGTGCCGCACCTGCAGAACAGCCCGCAAGAGCGTCTGTTCCAGTGGTACAACCAGGCCCTGAACGCCTTCCTCGCCACCTGCCCGACCGGCAACGCCTTGCAGCACCAGTTCGGCCCGCGCCTGCTGCCGCTGCTCGAAAGCGGTGACGACGATGAGTGGCAAGCGCTGGTGGACGAGGCCCGTGCCGAGCGCGAGCGCCTGGAAGCCGAGCTGCACAGCGGCCGCGACCGCCTGCTGGAACTCAACTCCGGTGGCGCCGGTGAAGGCCAGGAACTGGTCGAGGCGATTCTTGAGCAGGACGACCAGTTTGCCCTGCCGATCTACATGGAAACCCTGTTCGACGCTTTTGGCATCGACAGCGAAGACCATTCGGAAAACGCCCTGATCCTCAAGCCGAGCGAAAAAATGCTCGACGCCAGCTTCCCGCTGGGCGACGACGAAGGCGTGACCATTACCTACGACCGCAACCAGGCGCTGTCGCGTGAAGACATGCAGTTCATCACCTGGGAGCACCCGATGGTCCAGGGCGGCATGGACCTGGTGCTGTCCGGCTCGATGGGCAACACCTCGGTGGCGCTGATCAAGAACAAGGCGCTCAAGCCCGGTACCGTGCTGCTGGAGCTGCTGTACGTCAGCGAAGTGGTTGCCCCGCGCGCCCTGCAACTGGGCCGTTACCTGCCGCCAGCCGCCTTGCGCTGCCTGCTCGACACCAACGGCAACGACCTGGCTTCGCGAGTTTCCTTCGAAACCCTCAACGACCAGCTCGAAAGCGTGCCCAAGGCCAGCGCCAACAAGTTCATCCAGGCCCAGCGCGACGTGCTGGCCCCGCGGATCAACGGTGGCGAAGCCAAGATCATGCCGCGCCATGCCGAGCGTGTCGCCGAAGCCCAGCGCCGCCTGGCCGCCGAAACCGACGAAGAGCTGGCGCGCCTGACTGCGCTGCAGGCGGTCAACCCGACCGTTCGCGACAGTGAAATCGACGCCCTGCGCAAGCAGCGTGAACAAGGCCTGGCGATGCTGGAGAAAGCGGCGCTGCGCCTGGAAGCGATCCGGGTGTTGGTCGCCGGCTAAACCGCGTCGTGTTCATCGCTGGCAAAGCCAGCTCCCACAGGATCTTTATCAACCTGCAGATTGCAGGCAAACATTGAACCTTGTGGGAGCCAGCCTTGCTGGCGATGAGGCCCCTCAGGCCTGGGCAAGCTTGCCCGCTCCCCCCTCACTGTCAGCCACCATCCCCTCCCTCATCCTCTGCGCATCGCGGCTAAAGCACCGAGAGGCGAACAACAGGAACACCAGCGTCAGCGACAACGCCACCGGTATCAGGTACATCGCCCCATGCAGGCCTTCAGCCTTGAACGCCTCGCTCATCTGCACCTGCCCCGCGGCCTGCATCGCCGCCACGGCAAAATGGTCCGACAGCGCCCCCACTACCACCGGCCCCAAGCCGCCGCCCAGCAGATAAAGCCCGGCAAAGAACAGCGCCATCGCCGTCGCCCGCAGCCGCGGCTGCACCACATCCTGAATTGCGGTGTAGACGCAGGTATAGAAGTTGTAGGCAAACAACCAGCCGACACCGAACACGGCCACGAACACGCCAATCTCGATGCGCCCCGCGTGCAATGCCCAGGCGGTGGCCAGCGACGCAATCAGCATGCTCAGGGCACCGAACAACAAGCGTCCGTTGGCAAAGCGCTGGTGCACCTTGTCGGCAATCCAGCCGCCGAGGGTCAAGCCCACCAGGCCGGTCAGGCCGACGATCACCCCGGTGGCTACCGCCGCCTGCTGTAGCGAGAGCAGGAAGTAACGTTGCAGCATCGGCACCATGAACGAGTTGCACGCGTAGGTAGCAAAGTTGAAGGTCAGGCCGGCCAGCACCAGCCAGCAAAAGGTCGGTACGCTCAGGACCCGGCGCAACGGCCGGTCCAGCGGCGCCTGGGAAATCGCCACCGACTCTGCCGCCCCGCGCGCCGGCTCGCGGATCATGAACATGAACACTGCCAGCAACAGCCCCGGCACCGCAGCGATAAAGAATGGCGCCCGCCAGCTGTCAAAGGCTTGCACCATCGCACCAATAGTGAAGAATGCCAGCAACAACCCCAACGGCAGCCCGAGCATGAAGATGCCCATGGCCCGCGCCCGTCGTTCAGCGGGGAACAGGTCGCCGATCAGCGAGTTGGCGGCTGGCGCATAACTGGCTTCACCGATGCCCACGCCCATGCGCACCAGCAAAAAGCTCCAGAAACTGCCGACCATGCCGTTGACCGCAGTCAGCCCGCTCCAGGCCATCAGCCCCCAGCCCATCAATTTGCTGCGTGAACCGTTGTCGGCCAAGCGCCCCAACGGCAGCCCGGCAATCGCATAAACCAGAGTGAAGGCCGTGCCTAGCAAACCGATCTGAAAGTCGCTCAGGTGCCATTCCAGGCGGATCGGCTCGATGATGATGGCGGGAATGGTGCGGTCGAAGAAGTTGAACAGGTTGGCCAGAAACAACAGAAACAGGATTCGCCAGGCGTTCGCCGCTTGAGTGGAGCTCTGCATCGATCAGTCCCTCGTTGTTATTGTTCGGGGCTTTCCAGCACACCGAACTGAATCTAGAGGGCCATCTGCGATCTGTCTGCCACCATTGACCGCACTGATACTGGGTAATTGTAACCATTTGCAGTTTTAGAACCCGGCGCTATTGGCTCAATGACCAAATCGTAGGAGTCAATGTGCCATTAATCAGGATGGGCTAATGCTGAGTTCCTATACTCCTGCAGAACGGTCTCCGAGCGGGCGATTGGGGGACGAGTGCACACTCGACGACGAGGAATGCTATGGAGTGGCTGGGGCTAGAAATGCTCGCCGAACTTCCGGCAACCGGACAGATCCTGATTGATTGCAGGCATAACCCCTACCTGGTGCTGCTTGCATTCCTGATTGCCTGTGCTGGCAGCTTCGCCACCCTCGACATGGCCGAACGCCTGAGCCACGTCGAATTGCCCGCAGCCCAGCGGCAGTGGCGCCTGCTCGGTGCCTGCTGCCTGGCTGGCGGCATCTGGGCCATGCACTTCATCAGCATGCTGGCCTTGCAGACACCGCTGGAAGTTCACTACGACGTAGCCCTGACCGGGGTGTCGCTGCTGATCATGCTGCTGGCCGGCTGGATGGCCATGAATACCCTCGGCCGCCAGGAACTGCGGCCACGCCACTACCTGCAAGCGGCGGTTTGCTTCGGCCTGGGCATCGTCGCCATGCACTACACCGGCATGGCTGCCATGCGCTCGACCGCCCAGCAGTTCTATCGCCCCGACCTGTTCGCCGCCTCCGTCGCCGCCGCAATCGCTACCAGCCTGGCAGCGCTGCTGTTCGCCCGCTTCTTTCGCAACGGCAGCGGCACCCTTTATCAACTGATGAAGTACGGCGCCAGCCTGCTGATGGCCGCTGGCATTGTCGGCACCCACCTGCTGGGGATGGCGGCACTGACCCTGGTGATTCCCCCAGACACCCCGTTGGCGCTGCCGGTCAGCGACAACAGCCTGCAACTGAGCCTGACCATCGCCTTTATCACCCTGCTGATCAGCGCCAGCAGCATCAGCGCCGCGCTTTCGGACAAGAAGCTGCAAAGCAAGGAGCACGACCTGCGCCGGGTCAACGTGTTGCTCAGCCAACTGGACCAGGCCCGGGTCTCCCTGCAGCAGGCCGCCCACTACGACGCCCTGACCAACCTGGTCAACCGCCGCGGCTTCAACCAGGTGTTCGCCGAGCGCCTGGCCGAACAAACAGCCAATGACGGCATGCTGGCAGTGATGTTCCTCGATATCGACCACTTCAAGCGTATCAACGACAGCCTCGGCCATGACGCTGGCGACGAGCTGCTCAAGGTGATTGCCACGCATATCAAGACCGCCACCCGCAGCCAGGATGTGGTCGCCCGTTTTGGCGGCGACGAGTTCTGCATCCTCACCGCCCTGCACAGCCGCGACGAGGCCCGGCACCTGGCCCAGCGCATCATGCAGAAGATGAAAGAGCCGATCGACCTGGCCGGGCGGCGCATGGTCATGACCACCAGCATCGGTATCAGCGTGTTTCCCGACGATGGCCGCAGCTGTGAAGAGCTGCTGAAAAACGCCGACCTGGCCCTGTACCAATCCAAGGGCTGCGGGCGCAATAACCTGAATTTCTTCAACAGCAACCTGAAAACCCGCGCCACCCTCGAGCTGCAACTGGAGGAGGAGCTGCGTATCGCCCTTCTGGAAGAGCGGGGCCTGCGCATCCACTACCAACCGATTTTCGATTTGCATAGCGGCCAGGTCGCCAAGCTCGAAGCACTGGTGCGCTGGCAGCACCCGCAGCATGGCCTGCTCAGCCCCGACCGTTTTATCGGCATTGCCGAAGCCAATGGCCTGATCGCCGAACTCGACCTCTGGGTACTGCGCCATGCCTGCGAAGACCTGGCCCAACTTAACCGCCACGGTTATGACGGGCTCAAGGTGACGGTCAACTGCTCGGCCTTGACCCTGGCCCGCGAGGAACTGGCCCGGGAGGTTGAAGATGCCCTGCGCCAGGCCGGTATCCCGGCGCACCAACTGGAACTGGAAGTCACTGAAAACGCGCTGATGGGCAACATCCACACCACCATCACCCTGCTCAAGGGCATCCGTGCCCTGGGCGTGTCGCTGTCGATCGATGACTTCGGCACCGGCTACTCGTCACTGGCCTACCTCAAGCGCCTGCCGCTGGACACCCTGAAGATCGATCGTTCGTTCATTCAGGATGTACCGCGTTGCCGACAGGACATGGAAATCGTCCAGGCAATCATCGTCATGGCTCACACCCTGCACCTGCAGGTGATCACCGAAGGCGTCGAAACCATCGAGCAGTACCAGTTCCTCGCCCAGCAAGGCTGCGATTTCCTCCAGGGTTATCTGCTCAGCCGGCCAGTACCGCTGGGTGAACTGCGGCCGATCCTTGGCGAGCTCAACCAGCGCCATGAACAGGCGCTGAGCAGCTTCAATCCTTACGCCGGTACAGATCAATCAAGGTCGCCGGATCTTTTTGCAGATAGCCCTGACTACCATGCAAGCGCATCAGTTGGGCGGCCAGGCCACTGATCGGCGTCGACGAACCCTGTTCGCGGGAAAATTTCACCGCGGTGTCCAGGTCCTTGAGCAAGGTGCGCACGTGCCACTTCACCGGCTCGAAACGGCTTTCGGCCATTTGCGGGGCAAGGATCTGCAGCGGCTTTGAATCGGCGAAACCACCCGCCAACGCCTCGGCGATCAGGCTGGCGTCCACGCCCGACTGCTCGGCCAGCGCCACCACTTCGGCAATTACCAGCGCATTGCAGGCGACGATCATCTGGTTACAGGCCTTGGTCACCTGCCCTGCCCCGACCGGTCCCATGTGGGTCACGCGCTGGCCGAGGGTCAAAAGCGCCGGGCGTACGCGATCAAGGTCCGCCACCGCACCACCGACCATGATCGCCAAGGTACCGGCTTCGGCGCCCGGAGTGCCGCCGGATACCGGGGTAT
Organism: Pseudomonas sp. ZL2; assembly: GCF_054788455.1. Classification (NCBI taxonomy): domain Bacteria; kingdom Pseudomonadati; phylum Pseudomonadota; class Gammaproteobacteria; order Pseudomonadales; family Pseudomonadaceae; genus Pseudomonas; species Pseudomonas sp. ZL2. The sequence continues at coordinate 24,731 of NZ_JBGOGX010000009.1, forward strand.
CGAGCCAGCCCATGCCGGTCTTCGCTGCCAACTCGCTGGCCATCTCGCGGGTGGCTGTCGGTTCAAGGCTGGAGAAATCCACCAGCAACTGACCGGCCTTGCCCGCGGTAACGATGCCCTGTTCGCCAAACACTACCTCGCGCACCACGGCCGTGTCGGCCAGGCACAGCATCAACACATCGGCGTGCTGGCACAGCTCGGCCGGGGTCGCCACCTGACGGGCACCGGCCTTGACCAGTTCGGCGCATTTGTCCGGCGAGCGGTTCCACACCGTCAGCGGATAACCCGCCGCCAACAGCCTACGACACATCGGCAAGCCCATCAGCCCGATACCGGCAAACCCCAACGAAGGACGTGCAGTGCTCATGTAAAGCTCCAGACAGATTAAAGAAGTTGACTGATCGGACGATTCAGTTTGCAGGCGTGGCAAGGAAAACACCTACATAGGCATAGGGTTAACCCCTATCGCTCACGCCAAATGCGCACTGATACAGTCGCGAACCTCATCCAGTGATGGCTCTATGCTACCTACTAGAACAGCCACCCACCTCCAGGCAAATGGCGCAAAATGACCTCCAAGACTACTTCTGCCAACGCGGTTTCCGAGCTGACTTCATCCACTCCCGCGTACAGCGCTCCCGGCTCGAGTTTCTACAGCCCGCGGGCGCTTAACCCGCAGCAGTACCTGTACTTCACCGAGACCGATATCCAGCGCATCCTCGACAACCTCGACGGCCTGCGCGACCTGGTGTTCCCGCCCAGCGTGCATGTCGAAGACGACACCCAACTGCGCCTGGACCAGCAGTTTCCTTCGGTGTGCCTGATCGGCCTGGGCCGTTGTGGCTCGAACATCGCCCTGGATGTTGCAGAACTTGTATACAACGCCAGGACCTTCTACCTCAACGAATTCAACAACGAAGACCGCGCCGGCAGCGAACCGAACTACAGCCCGGCACGCTGGATTCGCAACAACCTGCGCCTGGTGCAGAACAAGGGCAGCAAACCGGTATTCCTGGTAGAGCCACTGGTCATGCTCGGTGATCTCGACAAAGACATCGCCGGGCGCATCCGCTTTTCGCGCAAGGGCGAGAAGAGCGGCTTTATCCGCGACTACAGCAAGATGAAGATCATGGACCTCTCGGAAGTCCATGCCGGTGGCGCCGGTAACGCGCCGATCCTCGGCCAGTACCTGGCCAAGATCATCCTCAACAAGGAAACCCACCGCTTTTCCAGCGCGGACTGGAAGCTGATCCACTCGTACCTGATCGACTCCTGCGGGATCAAGGCCAACCAGTCGCGGTTGTACTTCTACATCTTCAGCGCCGGTGGCGGTACGGGTTCGGGCATGGCTTCGGAATTTGGCCTGGCCCAGCAGTACTCGTACATGAACAAGACCTTCGACACCAAGCCGGCCGACGAGAACGACGGCAAGAGCGGTCATTCGTTCGTCTTCGAGCCGATCTTCACCAGCGGCATCTGCGTGCTGCCAAACATTTCCGATCACCGCAGCGAGATGTCGGAAGCCCTGCACATCAACGCCGGGCGGCTGCTGTGCAAGTATTTGTCGGAGGAATGGGACTTCTCTTACAACTTCGACAATGAAGACAGCAGCGAAGCCAGCGTCATGGGCCGCATCCGCCCGTGGAACGCGATGATGCTGATTTCCAACGACATCATGCGCTACGCCGAAGAGAACGATGACGGCAACATCCAGAACATCGACGTCAATGCCATGGAGAAGCACGCCAACCAGTACATCTCCCAGCAGATCTTCAACATCCTCACCGCCCAGGCGGTAACCACCGACTACGACCAGAACTACTTCCGCCGTGCCGGCATCGACATCGGCGAAACCATCCGCCTGGATGCCAACGACCTGTTCATGAGCCTGGCCGGCCCCGTGGCCATTGCCTATGCCGAATCGGTGGTACCGGAACAGCCGTCGCCAAGCTCGGACAAGTTCAAAGTGTTCGAGAAAGAGCAGCCGCGGCTGAACATCGACGACCTGTTCTTCCGTTCCATCGACCTGCCGCATTTCAACAAGGTGACCCAGGCGATCGAAGGTATCAGCCTGTTGCCGATCGAGTCCCGCCGCTACCGCGCCGCCCTGGAGCAATACCAGGCCTCCGGCTATGACGCAGCGGCGCTGCACGACCTGCACTTTTTCAAGAATTGCTCGTCGGTGGTGTCGATCGTCTCCCTGCCCAAGGACTACAAGCTGTCGTACATGGACCTGAACCGGCTCAAGACCCACCTCAACAGCCTGTTCCCCAACACCACGCTCAAGCGCTACGCGCTGGTCATCGGCGCCTCGGCCAACCTCTCGCTGACCACCCTGATCGCCAAGAGCCCGTGCCTGTCGGACGACTTCCTGACCTTGATCGTGGCGTTCATCAAGCGTTGCTTTGCGCGTAACCCGTACCGCTTCGACGATACCCTGGACAATGCCATCCTCGAGTTCATCACCAGCGACGCCTTCGATGAAGACCGCATCGATGAGCTGCTCAACGAATTCGAGAACCCGGCGAAGATCCTCGATACCAACTGGTACGCGATCAAACCGATGTACGAGAAGAAATACCGCGAGCTGATCAACGACAAGAGCAAGTTCGTCTCGATCAATGACATCCGGCTGTCACGCGAATGCGTGAAGAAAGCGGTGAAATACCTGCGTGAGATTTACCGTCACCGCATTGGCAAGACCCGGGTGATCTCTTTGAACAGCCACACCGGGAAAGTGGATTACTGATTGAAAGCATCGCGGGGGAAAACCCCCCCCCCCCCCCCCGGGGAAGAGGGTGACCGCAGCCACAAAGTTTACATCATCCCCCCGCCCACCCCCCCCTTCCCCCA
>NZ_JBGOGX010000010.1:0-97529 GCF_054788455.1 Pseudomonas sp. ZL2
TGGGCGCCATAATAGCGCCCGACGAAGGTGTCCAAAATCATTAGGCCAGTTCAGAGAGGCCCCCAGTAGGCTTGGTGAAAGGTCTTGGACTCTAGGGTCATCAAACTCTGAATTGTCCTCCCCAGCAGCTCCTCACGACTGAAACCGACCCAGCGACAGAAAGTTAGATTGACCCTTTCGATTCTCCCGCTTGCTGCTGCTAGTAACAGGCCGCAATCGGCGTCGTCAAATAGGGTGTCGGGTCCCAGTGGTGACTCATTCTCCGAGGACATGCTCTTTCTTTCCCGGTCGTATAGTCGATGCCGAAGCGGTGTGAATCCTAAAAATTATAGACAACCTACAGGCACCGAGAGACCGAATCCCTCTCTTTGACTACCAAACGCCACTGCTCGTCGCCCCGTGATGGTCAGAATCGGCTAACCTCGCCAACTGTATATCCAAACAGTGCTGATAGGCCGCACTGTGATCGTCGAAGACGACAGCTTCGCGCTGGGCATGCCCACACCCATGGAGATGCTCGAGCAACGCGCTCTCCTGCTCCAGGGAGAAAACGAGCAGTTGCAGCACGATCTTTCCCTGGCGCGAAAGAACATTGAGAAACTGGTGGTGATCAACCAGGGCCAGGCCGAGCAGATCACTCAGCTGAATGACGAGATCGAACGGCTGATGTGGAGCTGAGAACTCCTCTCATAAGATCTCACACTTAAATCGCCGCTTGCCGCCACGAAGACAGCGCCTAATGGCCTGGCAGCACGACTAAGAATCGTCTGATATCAAATTACGTCACATCACATTAACCTGAACCTTTTTAAGAGCCAGCTCGCCATGAAACATGTAAATATTACAACCCTTATAATATTACTCGGAGTTACTGCGAACGCAACTGCATCTTGCAAATTCGTGTCAGCAACAGGTAAGCCCGAAACCGTGATAATAAAAATCAGCCCCACGCTATCATTCCCAAGGGACACCCCAAATGGCGCAACGCTTTACGAGTCACCAGCTCAAACAATTGCTAAAACTGACACATACGTGTGCACAACTCAAACAAGCTGGGGAGTAAAAGCAAGTACGGGATCATACCCTACAACAACCAAAACATTTCCGATAGGTGATACTGGTCTTGGCTGGGAGTGGATACTTGATGGAATAAGCAGACCAGGGGAAGCCGGCGCCATCAAACCCGGCACTTACTATGAATTCAAAAACGCCGCAAATTCATTTAGACTTGTAAAGATAGGAGAAATAAAAAGCAACGCAAAAGTCCCAGCAGGAATAATAGGAAATATGAAAATTGACAACCTCACTGTCATGTCGATGAATATTTCAAGCGAGGTCAAATTAGTATCTCAATCATGCGAAACCCCAGACATCAAAGTAGATATGGGGGAGCGTGATCTTGGGGATTTTTCCGAAAGCGGCTCTTCCTCAAAGCCAACCGCCTTCAGCATTCGACTTAATAACTGCCCAAGCGGAATAAATAAAGTCATGTACAGCTTGGCGCCAAATCCAACCACGCCGGCCTGGAATGCCAGCCTAGGGATCGTTGAACTGAATCAGAGCTCGACAGCGAAAGGCATTGCATTGCAAATATTGGATAGCAACCAAGCACCCTTGGCTCTGAATAAGAACCATGTGTTCAACGACTACTCATCTACCGGGGGTAACTTTTCTATTCCGCTGAGCGCAAGGTACTATCGAACTGCTCCAACAAGCAATGGCGGCAAGGATGATCCAGGGGTGACGCCTGGGGCAGCCAACACTGAAGTGACATTCGTCATGAGCTACCTATAACATTCGAATGCTGTATGTGGGGACAATCCGTTCCTTCCGGAGCCGCATCACAGCTAACCATGGCGAGCTCAAACAAGAGGATGTATCGGCCCGCCAAACATTCGTAGCTGATACTCCTGAGCCTCCGCGATGAGCGAAACCGCCCAAGGCCCAAGGCGCTCCACTTCCTCAGGTGAAGCGTGGCCTTTGGCCTCGTTATATCGGCGAAGCGCATCCAGTGCTTGATCCATCAACAGCTCCGCCATTGCGATCTCGCTGGTTGTATCGTTCATTTCCCGGGTCTCTGATAGCGCTCTGGCGACTGAACTATGGTGAGGATGTCAGTGGAGAGGGTGCGCAGGCCTGCCGAGAGCGCGGCGTTGATACTCATGAACCGCCTCGAACAGGGACTCTGCCTCTAACCGCAAGCGCTCCACTTCCTCCGATGACGCAAGGAAATCCCGAGCCTCGTGGTAACGGCGAAGCGCATCCATCGCCTGTTGCATCAGCGGCTCACCAGCGGCGATCTTCTCTTCCAAGTCCTTCATGCCCTGCTCCCTGCTATTTGATCAGGGCAGTATAGGCCTGCTCACAGGTCAGTCCTCTACCTCGGCTTTGATCAGCATCTGCCGCCAAGTCTCCCGCTCTTTCATCAGCGCGCTTGAGCACGTCGGCAAGCACCAGGGCGACACGGGAAGCTGCTGCGCTTGCGGCGGCAGTGCAGGAATGGCTGCCGGCCGAACTTGCGGCGCGGCTGGCGGTTCGATCTGCTTCGTCCCGCAGGCTGAGATCAGCGCGAGCATCGGCAGCATCAGCCACCGCCCGGTCAATGATTTTCTGTCCATCCTGAATCGCCTTGTTGATCGATTGCTGCCGAGCTTGCTCCATTTCGCGTGCGGCCACTTCGGCCAAGGCCCAGGCCTGCTGATCACCGGCGTCACGATCAGACCAGCGCGCCTGCCACTCTGCATCCATGGTCGAGCGGCCATGTTGGTAGGTGCCCCAGAACGCTGCGAGCACCAGGGCAAGCGACACGGCCGCGCCGATCGTGCGCGCGCTGATCACGCCAGCACCTTCAGCGCGCGGTCATACAATGCCTTTCGCTCAGCGGCGCCGTGCGGCACCCGGCCGGGCTTGCCGGTGTTAATCACGCTGCCGATATCCTGAAAGCGCCCAGCGTCGGCCAGTTCGTTCAGGCCGTGGGTCGACCACCACCAGGCGGCGGACATGGCGGCGTGCTCGGGCTGCTCGAGCAGCTCGGGCTTCTCTTCTAGCGGCAGGACCAGGCCGGCACCGGCGGCGGCATAGTTCGCTCGGCCAGTGAGCTGGATCAGACCTCGCCCACGGTACCGCCAGCCGTCACCCGGGCGAGTGTTGCCCATGCGCCCGCTGTACACGAGGTTGGCGATCTTCTCCGGCTGCCGCGCGCAGGCGGCTGCCGTCACTGCGGTGAACCGGCTGGGCCAGGTACGCACCAGCGCCTCGGCGCCGTAGTTCAAATTCTCCACCAGGTTGCGCAGTTGGCCCGACTCATGCCCGACCTGGGCCAGGAACGCGGCCACGCGCACCGGGCTGTCGATCTTGTAGCGGGCCATGGCCCGGTTCAGTGCAGGCAAAAAAATGCCCGCGACTGGGCGGGCGCTCGGGAGGATCTGCAGCAACTGCTGCTCGGTCAAAGGGGGCATGGGCTTCTCCAGGCAAAAATAAACCCGCTCGCTGGCGGGTGTCGGTGTGCAGTGGCGGCAGTCAGGCTGGTGTCACCGGCCAATCAATGGTCGCCGGGTAGCCGGCCTGGTCCGGCAGGCGGATCAGCGCAACGCGGTATTTCTTCCAGGCCTTGAGCGCGGCCACCTCTGCCTCGGTGGCGTCTTCGATGTCGACGGCGTCCTGCAGTGGATCAATGGCGGCGTCGGCAGTGGCGCGCCGGGCAGCGGTCTCAGCGACCACGGTAGCCAGGTGCTGCTCGGCGGCCGTCTGTGCCTTCATCTCGGCGGTGACCATCTGACTCCAGTCGATCACGCCGGGCGTTGTGCTGGCTGGCGCGCTGGCCATTCCAGTGGGCAGGCGCACTACACCGTCTTGTGGATTGACGATATCCGCAGGGAATCTCGCCGCTTCGCTGGCATCTGGGCCGTGCGGCATTCGAAGCATCACTACCACGCTACCGTTGACGCGCTCGACGTCACCGATGATCCACTCACTGCTGATCGCTGCAGCTGGCAGTGAGGCACCGTCGGCGAGCCGCGAGAAATCCAGCACGATACCGTTGAGGGTCAGGGCTTCGTCTTGCTTCGAGACGAACAGCTCGGCATCAGCCCGAACCGGTGAAAGCTTAATTAGCATTGAACCACCTCCCGATGGCAATCAAGTGGCACGCGTAGATGATCTGGGTGTTCGTCGCCGTGGTGTTCTTGATGTAGAAGCGCCAGCCGTCAATCGACCCGCCATTCATGGGCGAGTCATCAATGAGCGAAATCCCCGTTCGCGCGCCGCCGCCATCCGACACGTAACCGCTGAATGACTTCGCGGGAACATCAACGAATGGCGCGGGGAATGGATAGAGGGACGAGCCCCCCATCGCACCTGGAGCAATGACGAAACCGGGGATGTTGAAGTTCCGCTTGATGCAGATCTGCATGCCGCAGGCGTACTTGAAGTACTCGCCATTGGCATTGCTGCCGACTTCCATCAATGCGCCAGACGGCACGCCGCCGGCCTGCGAAACGGTGCCGACGATGGCTGCAAATGCTGCGGACTTCAGGTTGCCCGTCACGCCATACAGTTCGTCGAAGTTAGCCTGGGCCTTGCCGAATGCACTTCGCGGCGTATCACCGCCCACGCCCGTCGGGGGCGTGCCCAGATTGATTGTTTGTTTTGCCATTACTGTCTCTTTAAATTGGGCGCATAGGGCGCGCGGCAAACAAGGTGCGGCCGTTAGCGGTGAGCGGGTTGATTCCCGAGCCGTTGCTCGCGTACATCTGCAGCATCCCGCGGTTACCAGGCCAGAAGCCGCCGAAGTTCGCCCTTATCGGTTGCGCGGTTTGGGCGATGTTCGTGCAGGAGAACAACGCATTCGCCAAGACATAGTCGTCGTAGCTCCCCGTCCAGGGCATCTGCTGGCTTGGCGAGTAGCTGCCAGAACCGGAGATCGGCGGGCCGGCCTGCACGAACGAGCTGGTTGCAGGTTGACTGTTCAGGGAGGTGAGGTTTGCTGAGGTCACGAAGAGCCGAATACCGTTCGCGTCCCTCACGGAGATGCCGTAATCCCCAGCAGGCGAGCTGTCGACCATGTAGCTCGAGCAGAACCACTTGATCGTCATGAACTGGAGCCAGGCGTCTCCGTGAATCGGGTTCATCCAGGCCTTCAACCTGAAGCCGGTCCAGTTGCCCGGGCTGCCTTTGACCGAGAAGTTGCCGACCATCATGTAGTCGACAGCATTCAAGAAGATCAGCGGCCTTTCGTAGGTGGTAAAAGCAGCAGGGAAGTTGATGTCCGCCCACTGAATCACCTGCGCCTGCTGGCCCGGCGACCACTGCTGGCCGAACTGGAAGCTACCGCTGAAGCGAACGGTCAATGCCCGGTTCACAGCGTCGATCTGCGTTCGGATGGCGTTGTTTGTCGTCCGGATGCCATATGACCCGGGAGCGGCGAAAGGCTCGCCCCCCTGGGAAAGAATCATCACCTGCCAGGTATTGGTGAGCGGCTGCCTCAGCTGCAAGGTGCCCGTCGAATACCAGGCGGCAGGGGAATAGGTGAACTCCCCCTGATCCGCGAGAGTGTCCACGACGACAAACGACTGCGCTTGAATCTCCGGAATCGATATGTACTGATCGAAGCTGCCGTCGCCGGTTACCGTCATCATCTTCAGCGACCGAATCGGCGTGATCGATGTGTCGAGCGTAACGACGGCGGCTGCATCCTTGGTCCTCAAGCCGTAGAAATCCATCAGGCCAGCCTCCCCACAGCTACGCGCTCGACGTTGTTTACGTCGTAGACATACAGGCCGCCGTTGTTCAGCAATGTCGAGCCGTTGGCGTCCTGACCGCGCAGCACGAAAGTGCCGGCAGCGAAGTTGATCTCCAATAGCGGCAGCCCCTGCGAGTTCACTGCAGCCGAACGGATGCTCATGCCGGCGACGATCTCCTTGATGAACGCCGTGTTGATGATCGCCTGGTTGATGAACACCTGGCCGTTCTGTACAACGAAGGGCAGCATCATCTGACCGCTCGCCTCGTCGACGATGGCGAAGCGCTGAGCAAACGCCAGGATCTCGGAGGTTTCGCCGTCACTGCCCAGGGCAAGCCCGGCCATCACGGTCTTTCCGTTCAGCGTGGTCTGCGCCTTGATTGTGGTTTGCGCCGACACGCGGCCGTCGATATCAACCACTGCCTCGCTCACCTGCTGGACCAGTGCACTGGTTTCACCCTGCTGCACCTGGACTGCATCTATACGCCGGCCGGTGGCCACGCCATCCTCGATCCGGGCGGATTGCTCCGACCAGACACCAACAAAGGCCTGCTGTGACCCGGCAAAGCCTTCTTCGGTACCGGCCAGGTCAGGGTTGACCTGGGCATAGACACCGTCCACTTTCTCGGCGGCCACATTGACCTTGTCGTCGATGGTCTCGACCGTGCTCTTGAGTGAACTGAGGCCCGATGCAGTTGCCGTCAACCCAGTTGCAGGGTCTGCAACCTCTGTAACAACCGCAGTCAAGCTCTCGGTGTTGGCGGTCACCCGCTCGTCGATCGTCTGCACCGTGCTGGTCAGAGAATTCAGGCCTGAAGCCGACGCAGCTAACCCCGACTCAGGGTCCTCAATCGCGGTTTTGACTGCGGCCACCCGCTCCGCCACAGCAGTGATCTCATCGTCATGGATGGCGATTTTCGCTCTGTTGCGCTCAACCTGCGCTGCGGTGACTCCGGCTTCCTGTACCACCTGGCCGACATCAATCCAGTAGGCCGCATTCGGTGGGGCATTCTCCCCACCAGGCGCAGCCGGCACATCAACCTTGGCCTGATACAGGCGCTGCCCCTGCCTGACGCTATCGCCGGCCAGGTAGGCGTCTTCAGGGTTGTACTCGAGCGCGTCGACGATGCTGTCGATCTCTTCCCGCAGCTGATCAAAGCGCTCGTTGATCGACCCCGGACCATCGCCCGAGATCTTCTCGATCTCCTCACGCAGCTCCGGATACAGCGCGCCATTGCCGATCTTGTCCTTGAAGTACTCCTCATACGCACTCTGGTCGGTGCTGGATTGGCCGTTGACGCCAACGCCTTCCGGATACCACGGGCCGATGTTGCCGGTACGATCGATCAGCCGCGCCCAGAAGAAGAACGACACGCCGGCGGCCAAGCCGTGCATCTCGTGCTCAGCCTGCGGATAGGCGAAGTCGCCCAGCTTGGTCGCATCGTCCCGCGAGGTAGTGGCGCTGTACCAGATCTCCGTCCGCTGGGTGTCCTCGGCGCCAGCAGGGAAGCCCCAGGCCAGCTTGATGCCGTAGACCAGTGGCGTGGTGTTCAGGAACGACACCGCCGGCGGCAGGCCGGCCTTACCGGACAGTTGCGTGAGGCTCGAGCTCTTCCAGGTCGACGAGATATCGAATGCACTCACCGCGCGCACCCGGGCCAGGTAAGCGCCGGCGTAGATGCCAGTCACGTCGACCGAGGTCCCGCCTGTGCGCTGCAGCTTGATCCAGTTGCCGTTGTCCTTGCGCCACTCCACGTCATAGGCCACGGCACCGTTAACGGACGGCCAGGCGATGGTCATGGTGCTGACTGCGAGGCCTTGCTCCACGGCATAGCTCGAGGTCAGGGTTACGCTTGCCGGTGGCGGAACGACGGTGATCGGGATCACGCTGATCGGCCGCTCTTCCAGGCGGGCGCCGGTGTCGATGTGTGCGAATTTACTTGGGTCGTACTGCACCGCGCTGATCTCGAAAACGCCAGGCTCTGGGCGGGTCACGCTGGTCACGCGGTACAGCGGCACGGCCAGGTCGTCAGCGTCGAGCGCCCATACCAATTCGGGCTCGGGCGCCACCGAGTAGGCGGTGGTGACGGTTACGGCCCGGCCGCTCACCGATTGAACGGTGCGCGCCTGGCAGGTGCCATCCGGCAGGTTGAGGATCAAGCGGTCACCGGCCTTGGCCTGGGTGTCACGGTCCAAGCCGATGGTGCGGCCGGACACAGCAGCGATACGCCCACCAATTGGCCGGCCCGCCAGCAGCTCGTCCGCGACCGGGATCACATAGCCCGGCAGAGGGATGCGCCCATCGAGCCCGACCTTGAAGGTGATGCCACGATCCCGCGAGTTCGTCAGCAGCGCCCACTTACCGCGGCGCTGGGCCTCCGATTCGCGAGTGCAGCCGATCGCGCTGATCTCCAGCACATTGTCGCCGTAGCGGCGCTGCAGCTTCTGGTCGGTCACCGAGGTGACATCGGTGTCGTAGCTGTTCGCCGGGTTGTCGTAGCTGATCAGGGCGCGGCTGTAGCGTGTGCGCTCCGAGGCGCTCGAGTAGGTGAACTTGCCGTCGATAACGTTCGCCCGGGTGTAGGCGAAGTCGAAGTCGGTGTCGCGCGGCATGTCGGCCAGGCTGTATACCTGCCCCTGCGCCCAGTAGGTCATACCGCGGTAGATCGCCGAAATGTCGCGCAGAAGGCTCCAGGCGTCGGCTTTGCTCTGCAGGTTCAGGTTGCAGATGAAGCGGGGCTCCTGGCCGCCCTTCCCGTTCGGCACCATCTGGTCGCAGTACTGGGCGATCCGGTAGAGCTCCCACTTGTCGACCTGCCAGGGCTTGATGCGACGACCCAGGCCAAAGCGGTCGTTCACTGTGATGCCGTAGGTGTGCCAGGCCGGGTTGTCGGTCCAGGCCTCTTTGAAGGTGCCGTCCCAGACCCCGGTGTAAGCCCTGGTGCGCGGGTCGTAGTTGCTGGGTACCTGAAATTTGCGGGCGTCACAGTCCACGGTGACCGCCGGAATGTTGCGGAACTGCTCGGCCGAGAACTCGATGTACAGCAGCGCGGTGTTCGGGTAGCGGACCTTGGCGTCGATCACCTCAGTGCGCCCGACGATCTGCATCGTGTCGGCGATCTTGTTGTTGTTCTGGTTGGGCGTCAGGCGGCGGACGCGCAGCAGCCAGCCACTGGTGGCCTTTGGCAGGTCGATGCGACGGGTGCGCTCGTAGGTGCTGGTGGTCTTGCCGTCGACAGCCTCCAGCAGCACCTGCTGATAGGCGCCGCCGTCGGTGGCCAGGTCCACGGCATACTCGATCCGGTAGCCGTTGACGTTGCCGCCTTCGTCAATCGACTGGAGCATTGGCCAAGCAAAGCGCAGGCGGATCGCAGACAGGTCCAATCTGTCGATAGCGCGGATGTAGGCGTTGTCGCTGCGCAACTCGACGCTTTCGCTGATCTCGTTCTCGATGGACGGGATGCCTGGAATATGGCCCTGCTCCACCGAGCCGGTGCGCCATTCCCACTTCACGTTCGGGAAGTTCAGGTTGCCGGTCGGATCGGCCAGCGGCGTGCTGTCCAGGTAGATGTCGCGGGCGGTTGGCGTGCCCTCGAACTCACCCTCGCCCACGGCGATCAGCATTTTTGCCACGGCGACCGAGCGCAGGCTGTCCGGCGCCTCTGTAGGCTGCTTCGGCTTATCCGATCCGCCCTTGGCGCCGACGATATCCAGTTTCTGTGCTGCGCCCATGCTTTCCTCCAGGCGTAAAAAAACCGCCAGGCGGCGGTCGGTGTTCTGTGTGCGGGTTACATCTGGTCTTCGGCATAGATCGCGGCGCTGATGATCGCGCCGCCCCACCGCCGGCGCCCAAGGCAGAGCGGTACGGGGTTGCCGCTGGCCGTGGTGTTCTTGGCGCTGCCGAAGGCATAGCCCGGGGTGTTCTCAGGGGCAGCGCTGGTCTTCAGGCCTTTGGCTTGCGGGCTGAGCAGCTGCACAACACCGCCAATGGCCAACGCAACACCTACTTGCATCATTGGTGTGCCAACCCAAGCAAGCGCGCCGCCCGAGAAAAAGTTGATTGCTGCACCAGCAACTACAAGGACTGCCCCAATAATGGTCTGCATAGCACCGCCACGCTTGCTACCGACAACAATCGGGGCAATACGGATTTCACCCGTGCCGGCATACCCGAGTTCGCTTTCACCAATGGCCATCTTCCCCCTGAATACAGCGAACTCAAGCCCACGTGACTTCGCATTCGAAAGGAAACGCTCAAAGCCCGGAATTTGCACGCAGAGCGCTTTGATAGCCTCTGCTGGGGTGTGCACGGCCAGCCTATAAGTTTTCCCAAACTGCTTAAGGATTCCGTACAAGCGGATCGTGGTGAGGGGCTGGTATTCAATTGCGAGTGCTGCCATACGAATCTCCAGGCAATAAAAAGCCGCCCGGAGGCGGCTGCGATGTCAATTCAAATCAGAGAGAGCTTGGCCGGATGTCCAGGCCGCCCTGCGAATCGCCCCCAATGCGGAAGCGTTTTACTTGTCCTTCTTTCAAACTGGCCGACTGCTCCTTCAGCATGTCCGTCCAGCTGCACATTCCGCCACCCTGCTTATCGATACCCAGACCAACCAGGTGGTCACCAGCTGGCAGATAGAATCGAGCCACCTCACCAGTGTCTATACGCGCTGCAACCTTTCCATCGATGTGCACGGCTACAAAGCAGCCGCCGCCCATCCACCCTGTATCCCTGGTCACAATCACTGTGCCATAAGCCTCTTTCGGCTTGGTGGTGAAGGAAACAAGCCGATCAGCAGGAACTGGCGTGGCTTGCTCCGGCGACACTGGAGAAGTTGAACACCCCGCCAGCAGCGCCACCGCCACCGCCCCAATCAGAATTCGCATGTGATCCCTCCCTTGAAATGGATGACTTTAGCGCGGACCCGGCCGGGCAGCCAAATGCAAAAAGCCCAGCGCTGGGCTGGGCTTCAGGATTGGATTGTCGCTCTGGCGTCAGAAATCAGCAGTGATTTCCAGGGTCGCGCATTTACGCCCTTCGCCGGCTGCTGTTGCAGCAATCTCGGGCCGATTGCTCTTATCCCGGGTCAACTCGACCTCCACTACCGAGACATCATCAATGACAAAAGGCCGAACCACGTAGCCTGGCACAACCACATCGGGATCTTCGCAGGTAACGTAAACCGTCAGGTCTTGGTCAAGCTTATGGAGCTTTTCGATGAGGTCTTTTACTTTCACAGGGCGTCCTTTTCTGTTGGCGGTATCGAACCAGCAATCTACCACAGCAAGGTTACGGCCGGCGCCAAATGCAAAAAGCCCAGCTCGGGGCTGGGCCTCGTTAAACACCAAGTGAGAGCTCTGCGCTATGCACCCATACGCGCACTCAGAGGCACCCTCGTATTGCTTCAGCTCTCCGGTCGCGCCGCGACTCGAAGATATTAGACATGAAGTAAACCTTGATCTCAGAACCAGTGGCAGTAGGAATGAAATCAGCAAACTCAGGTTGGCCAGAACTCACCACAGTTTTGCCGCCACCCTGACGCGGCTGAAGGGAGACCTCATGAATCGCCCCGCCCCACTTCTGACCCTGCCAAGCAAACAGCGTACATTCAGCAACCGTGGTTGCGTCCTTTTGGCTTGTGAAGCTACGTGCAGGCCCTTCTGCACGCTTTTCATCCATCGTCGAGCACCCGGTCAAAACTAGCGCGCCCAACACTCCTATCAAAAGTCGCATGTGATCCCTCCCTCGAAATGGGTGACTGTAGCGCGGACCTGGCCGGGCAGCCAAATGCAAAAAGCCCAGCGCGGGGCTGGGCTCTTTGAATTACTTTTTCGGATCTCGCGACCTACGGTGTTCCAACATCTTGTCGGCTACCTCTGCTGCTTCGTTAAGAGCCGACGTCAGCATCTGCGGTATGGCGTTTCCCAGAGAGCCAGGGGACGCCACAGCATTGAGCGCTGCAACATAGTACCGATCCCAGGCTTCCAGTTCTGCGGTGGTTTGCGGCTTCTTCGACATCTTGCCCACTTCCTCTAAGCAAAGAGATGACGCTACCACGAGCGATTCCAGGGCATCAAGCTGGCGGGTTGGCCCTGCCTGGCCACCCATCCAGCATGGATGGAAAGCCAGTGGCTGAGCGAAACATTACCGTAGTAGCGTTTAGCCTCATCAAACCGTTACTCGAAGGAGCGAAAATGACAAGTAACAATGTCGTAAAGGTTGAAAAGGATCTGCCTGAGGATCCCGATAATAAGGGCTGGGTTCTCGGCTGGGGAGTCGTTCGGAGTGCTCCTTGGCACTTCGTAGGTGTTTACTCCAACAAATCGGTAGCCCAGGCAGAAGTGGATCTTCTGGGCGAGTCGTATGCCACAAGATACGGGTCCCATCGCCTAGGCTCCGACGACTTTATTAGCGGAGAGACGACGTACCACTCCAATCCGGCTCAAAAGTAACTTGGCCAACCCCCGAGACCAGCTTGGCCGTGAGGCCAAGCTTCCCTGAGTAGCTCTTGCGGTAGCCTTGAGGGCTCTGGCACTTTCCTGAAAACCTCAGGCGGTCAACTTCGGTTTCACCATCCATGATCGAAATCTCTGCCTCCGCGCCGGCCAGAACGCCGTTGTTCATGGTAAACAGATCACGGATGGTTAGAATGTAATTCTGTTTCATGTTTCTCCTGCGGCCTAGCCGCTTCACTTCGCGTCCCGATGACGCAACACAAAGCGTGTCCGGGCAAGCCAAGGCCCGCCGAACACGATGATTTCTGATGGCCTGCCGTACAGGTGGTGCAGCAGGAATGGCCCTTGGCCGAACACCTGGACCTGCTCGTCGGGCAGCTGCGGATCTGCGCCCAGGTAGATGCCGGCATGGTTCGGGTGCGCCGTGCGCCCCACCTCCATGACGATCATGTCGCCACGCTGCGGCCGGTCGACCTGGTAGAAGCCTGCCGCCTCATAGGCCTGCTCGTACAGGCTGGGCCCGGCGGCCTGTTCCCACCAACCGTCCTCTCGGGCGTAGGCTGGGAACTCCAGCCCCCACTCCCGTTGATACCAGTCCGCGCAGGCCTGCCAACAGTCCCAGGCGCCGTGCACGAATGGCCGGCCCAGCAGCGGCGTGCTTCCGCTTGGGGTGATGGTGCGCAGGTCCCCTTCAGGCCAGGACAGAATGTGCCAGGGCAACGCCATGGCCTCGCACATGGCCAGGTCGCGCGGTGACGGCCTGCTGGTAGCGTCAGGGTGCGAGTGCACGATTCCGATCACCTCGCCCTGGTCTTCCACTGCAGCGTATTCCTCGGGCGCGATCCGGAACTCTTCGCCCGGGTCGCTCGCGGTGTTTGTGCATGGCACGTAGATCTGCTTGCGGCCGATGGCCAGGATCAGCCCGCAACACTCGCTCGGATATTCCGCCGCGGCGTGCGCTCGCACGGCGGCCAGGATGTGTTTGCGCATGGTCAGCTCCGTGCGATTAGGGATACGGCCGGGAAGCCGCCGAAGGAAAGCTCGTTGGTTTCGCCGAAGCGCAACTTGCAGGAGCTGAGGCAGCCCTTGCACTGATCCTTCGATGGGTCGTCCGTGGGAATGTCCTCGTCGTCGAACATCGCGGCGCCGGTGTAGTTGCAGTCAGGGCCCCGATAACCGTTGGTCATGGCCCAGTGACAGAAAGTGGTCATCTGCCGGCCCGGCAGACCGAAGCCGTCGATCTCGCCCGGGGAAGAAAGCTCCCATACGACCATCTCACCGTCTTCGCCGGTCTTCTGGTCGATGTACCAGATCTCGAGTGCCTCCTGGGTCGGGTCCGCTCCAGGGTTACCGTCTGGGAAGTTCTCGGCATCCAGGTACTGGGCCAGGGTCTCGCGCACGGTCAGTTGAAACTTCAGCAGGTCGTCGAACGCCAGGCACAAGGCTGTGATGCGGCCATTGACGTTGCCGGCTGACAGCGTTGGCCGCGCTACCGAGCCATTGCTGTCCGCCCCAATGCCGTCGATCTGCACTGGCCAGGCCGCATACTCGTTGCCCTGCCAGAAGATCGACTTGGCAGGTAGCTGATCGGCATCAGGCCCAGCTGCAGCCAGTTCTTCCGGCGAGTGTGGAATGGCGTGACCGTGGAATCGAAGCACATCGGCGCCGTATTCGGAGCCGTCGATCTCGAAGAGGATGACCTCGTTGCCAGGCTCCAGCTTCTGGATATCTCTGATCAGGGGCATGGATTGACCTTAAGGATGGAATGTCTGCGTGAATGTTGCGGCCAGGGCGTAGATCAGCCCGCCGCGGTTGCTGAGCTGGTAGCCAGCGCATTTGTACAGGCCGAGTTCTCCAAGCGGAGGCGTCCACAGAAAGGCCTTCGCGCCCTGGTGCCGATCAAGGAAGGCCTTTACGGCCTTCACCAGCTCCTTGGTACCGATGTACGTGATGGGCCAGGACTGCGAACGGTTGTTCAGGCTTTCGCCTACTGACTGTTCGTATCCATCCGCAAAGCGCTTGGTTCGAACCGCAAAGGTGAACTCGCCCTGCTCGCCAGACTGCAGCCGCCAGGTGAATGTCTCGATAGCCATCAGCGCCCCTTCAATGCCGTGTTGATACGGCCGCCCTGCCTGAGATCCTTGGCCATCATCTGGTTGTACTTCTGCTCAACAAACGTCGCGAGCTCGCTGCCGAACTGCTCGTATCCAGCGGTGTCGGTCGACGAGGCGGCATTTCCCTCACCATCAATGCTCACCGACACATGGATCACCGTACCGCCGCCCGCTCCAGCTGCCGCAGCGGATACCGGCCCGGCCCCCAGCGGCGTGATCGTGCCGCCCTCGGATCCCATCATCAGGTAGGTCTTCCCTCCCTGGTTCAGTAGCTCCGGGCCCAGTTCGTTGACTTGGTAGAGCGAGTTCGCCGCTACCGGTCCGCCGGCGGCACGTTGACCAGAGACGAAGTTGTCCATGATCTCCGGGCTATAGCCGGCCTGAGTGGAGCCCGCCGAGGTCGGTGCGCTGCCGCCACTGAACCAGGCGCCCAACGCGCTGCCGGCGATGCTCGACAGCAACCCTGAGGCAGCCTGCCGGGTGGCAATCCGCGCCATGTCCGCCAGGATCGATTTGGTGAAGTCGGCGAACGAGAACTTGCCGGATATGGCGAAGTTCGCGACTGCGTCTTCCATCGAGCTGAAGGTGTTGGTGAACAGGCTCTTGGTCTGGCCAGCGACATCTCGGGCCGACTCAAGGTAGTTCTGGAAGGCCGACGAAGCGCCGGCGCTCCAGCTGCCCTGGGCAGCGGTCATGTCGTTGTAGTTGGCGATCGCAGTTTCCTGCAGGTCGCGCTGGGTTCTGTCGAGCGCGGCCAGCTTCTGGTTGTACTCGTCGAGGCTCATGCCGCGGGAGCCGTCGCCATACTGGTTGGCCAGGTCCAGCTTCTGCTGGTTGATCCGGTCGGTGATGCCGTTTTGCTGGTCCTGCAGTCCACGCTGCCGGTCACCCAGGCCGAGACCTTCGGCAGATCGCTGCCCCTGCAAGCGCAGCGCCTTCACCTGCTGCTCCAGTGCGCTGCTGTATGTCTGCACCGCCTGGGCCTGCTTGCGCAGCCGCCCCTCCTCGTTCGTTGCCAGCACGGCCAGCTCCGAATCAGCGTCCTTCTGCGCCTTGACCATGTTGGCCCGGGCATCGGCGATCTTCTGGTCCAACTGGACCCGCTGGGCGGCGGAGGTGTCGGCCTTGCCCTTGGCAGCTTCGAGCGCCGCGATCTCCGCCTGGTAGGCGTTGGTCACCTCGTCCTTCTGCTGCTCGATGATGGCTGCGCGCTGGGCCGCGTAGGACTCCTGGGAGATGATGCCGGCCTTCTGGGCTGCATCCAGCTCCTTCTCGGCATTTTTGTAGTCAGCGAGAATCGCCGCGAGCGAGTTCTTGGAGTCATTGAAACCCGCAAGGTTTACCGCTGTGATGCGGCCCGCCGGGTCCTTGTTCTTGTCCTTGATGTTCTGGATGGTCTTGGCCACCACATCAGCCTGCACCAACGGGTCGTTCGGGTTGGCCTTCCTCAGCGCCTCGACATCCCGCCGGTACTCTTTGATCAGCTTGTTGCGTTTCTCTTCATTGGTGAGATTCGTATCGCTGATTTGTTTGAGGCGTGCAGCCGCATCGATCCCATCGCGCTCTACCCGCACCCGATCTGCAACGAACTTGGTCCGATACCGCTCGGCCTCGATCTGCATCTCGAGGAAAGCAAGCTGCTTCTGGTCATTCTCGGTGTCCCTGGTCTCGATACCCATGGCAGCGGCGCGCCCGCCACGCCCCTGGTTAGTCTGCAGCCGCTGGCGAATCACCTCCGCCTGCTGCTCCAAGGTCTGAGCCCGACCGACACTCAGCGTGGCGTCGAGCGCCTCAGCGGCTGCACTCTTGATCCCTTTCCAGGCACTTTCGATCAAGCCGAGGTTTTCCGTGACCTCGCCAGTCCTGGTTCTGATGGTGTCGGCGTAGGTATCGGTCAGCAGCTTAGCCGCGCCGATGGTGTCGCCCTGCTCCTTCAGGGCCACGATCTGCGAATAGACCGATGCCGTCAGGAAGTTGTACTGGTCGTTCAGCTCCTTGGCGGCAGCGACCGGGTCTTTGGCGATCTTGGCGAACTCGGCAACAGTCGCATCAATGGAACGGTCTGCGGCCTTTTCCATGTTCAATGCGGCTTCAGAGATCGTTTCGAAGCTGCCACTGGCGATCTTGCCGTTACCGGCGAGCTTGGCCAGCACTTCAGCTGCTGCACCAGTTGTGCCGACGGTGGCACTAACCTGCTGAGCCATAGCTGCCAACTGCCCGGCGCTGGTGCCCGCAGCGTTTCCGGTGAAGATGATCGCCTTGTTGTACTCGTCGGCCTCCTGGCTGCCCTTGTAGTAGGCCAAGGCCAGCGCACCGGCTGCAGCTGCAGCCACGGTGAACGGGTTGACCAGGCCAAGCACATAGCCGCCCAGGGCCTTCGCCGCCGGCGCGATACCGCCGAACATATCCTTGAGCTGGCCGCCCTGCTGCAGCAGCACAGTCAGCGGTGCCTGGCCGCCCTGCAGAGAAACGAAGATGTCAGTGAACTGCGCTGGCACCCCACGGAGCGCTGCGGCGTTCTGCTTGGCGGTGTTTCCCGTTCGAGTCAGCGAGTCATCGAAGCGGGTCAGCGCCTCTCGGGACTGATGAATCTTGCCCTGGTATTCGCTGAAGATCTCGGGGTCGAGGAACTTCTTCTGCTTGGCAAGGCGACTTTCCAGCTCGTCCAAGCGACCCAGCGCTTTAACTGTCGGGTCGATCTCGCCGAGTAGTTGGCCAAGGTCATCAGCCTGCCCTCGAAGGGCCTGGCCAGCCTTCTTCGCACTCTGCTCGACACCGGCAGCAGCCTTCTCGGCGCGACCACCAGCCTCAACCAGTTTGTCCAGGTCCGTCGCGGCGTGCGCGGCATCGCCGGAATCAACCCGGATGCCCAGTTCGGCAATGGTGGTCATGCTCTACTCCGTTGATTCAGCCAGGACGGCCAGAGCCTCGGCCTCCATTACACGGAGGTCAGGAAAAATTTCGGGAAGGTCGCGGCGTTTGATGCCGAGCATCGCGGCGGTGGCCGGGATGATCGAGTAGTCCAGCCCCGAGGCGCCGCCCGCGCCTGTCCGCCACTGGGTGGACATTGCCTCGAACAGGCGGAAGGCTGGCCAGGCGTCCGGCCAGACCTCTACCTCTTCCTCGGGAAGGTCGGCGCGGCTCAGGCCGAGCATCGCCAGTTGCCCTTCGGAGGCCCCCTGCTCGTAGGCAGCCCTGGCCGCGCGCTTCAGTTTCCCAGGCGGGCCGGGCTGTAGGCGCTCTGGAACGCGTCGATGACAGCTTTCGGCGCGCCAGTGCAGGTTCGCACTAGGTCGAGAATGGCGTCGTCGCTGAACTCGTCGTCGAGATCCCAGCCGACCACGATATCCTTCAGCTGATCAGCCTGAAGCTCGATCTCGGCGGCAGTGGCGTCCTTCCAGCTGACACCCTTTTTCTTCGCCTTCTCCTCCCAGGCATCGCGCGCCTTGTTCCACCGGTCGAACATCTCGGACAGCGCGATACGGTCCAAGTAACGAAACTCGAAACCAACCTCAACCGGGGCCGAGCCGACTCGTGGAAGCTGTACCGCGGCGCCGAACGTTGGGTTCTGCGCGATCTTAATCTTCGCCATGAGTCCCCCTTAGGCGTTGTAGCGGGTTGGGCGACCGGACAGGCCGATGCTGATGGTACGAGTCATCAACTGGTTGCGGTCCATGGTCGGCGTGCTGGTGATGCTCACGTAGCCGGGCATCAGGATCTGGCGATTGCCCGGAAGTTTCAGGCGAACCACAGCAAGCTCCTTGGAGTCGTCATAGCCCTCAACCACGCCGACATACCCGGCCTCAGGCTGATCTTCGACAGCGATCGAAACGCTGATCGGGTTGCGGTTGGTGGGGAACTGGAGGTCGTCGTCATTCTCCAGGTAACCAACGGTGAGGAACTGCTGCTCACCGCCGGATACAGTGAAGGCAGTGACCTTGGAGATCTGAGTCCAGCCCGAAACCGCTACAACAGAACCGGCGCCAGCACCTGCGGTGAAGCGCTCCTCGTTGGTGGTATCGAGACCGGCCAGCGAGAAAGCGTCGGTGGTAACACCGGATGCCTTGACGGCGCGGTCGTTGATCAGTGCCCAACCTGAGTTGATCAGCAGGATATCGCCAGCGTCGATGCCATGCCCGACCGAGGCGGCCACCGGCGGCTTAGCGTTGGTCAGGGCGGTGAAAGGGACTGCAGTGCCGAGAACCGAAGCGATCTCGACAACGGATCCGTTGGGCAGCGGAATGCGTGCGGCCATGGTGTATTTCCTCTTTGTAGAAACGAAAAAGCCCGCACGCGGCGGGCTGGAGTTGAGGGTTATGGTTCAGAGGTCGAGGGTTACCATCACGCTACCGATCGATCGAGGAGGCGGCTCTTCGGCAAGGGAGTAAACACGGAAAACATTCACATCAATCGCTACGACATCCACACCTGCCTCTTTGCGGAAGCGGTCCACGGCTGACTGGATTACCTTGTTTAGCTCCTCTTCAAGCTCTCTCTTTCGGCCTGGCAGTTCGCGAGTGTCCATGGCACCTCCGGCTATGCCCCAGCGGGCGGTTGGTCTGCGACACCCTGGTAGGTGAAGCTGGTCGGGACCGTGTAGGTCGCCGGCTCGGTGATGGTGGGCCCCTGCTCCAGCGGCTCGACGATCAGGCCTTCGAAGCCGTTGCGGCTGAGTTCGGTGTCGACGCGGAACAGATCGCTCAGTTCGTCGACCAGGGCGTCGGCAGTAGCGAGGGCCTGGCCCGCCGGGCAGACGATGCTGATCTGATAGATACCCCGGTACTCCAAGGCCTCAGCAGCCAAGTAGCGGGTGGTGGTGCTGGCCGGCAGTAGGAAGGCCCGGAGGTAGGTTTCGCCCGGAGCGGCCTCGAAGTCCTCCTCCATGTGCGCGACCCGGATCGGGCGCGCAGCCGCCCAGGCGGCCAGCTTGATCTCAATTGCCTGTCGGGCGCGCGCGTGGCTCATACCTGGTTGTTCCTGATGGCTTCATCGACGATGGCCTTGAAGCGCGCCAGCGTCACGCGAACCATTCCGTGCGGCGCCTGTGTCGAATGGCCGTACTCGAGAGGGATCGCGTACGGCAGATTGTTCACGATGTAGGCGGTCTGGCCGATCGTAAGCGCCGCGACCTGCGCCTCCAGCTCGGCAATGGTCTCATTACCCGATCGGTCGATACGTTCCAGCTCACCAGTCGCCGGCGCATCAATCGAGAATTGCCAATTGCCACGGAAGCGTCCACCAACATAGCCCTGGCCCGCCACAAGACCGTTCACAGCGAAGTTCTGCTCGCGCTCGGCCTTCGTCAGCGGCTTGGTGTACTTCACGCCCCTTCGCAGCTTCCCGGCCTTCGTGAAGTTGTCTTGGTTGAGGTTGATCAGGGTGTTGCGTACGGCGACCTTGAAATCGTAGTTGTCAGCGGCCCGAGTGTTGGCCGCCCGGTGAGCTACGTTGGCTTTCCAGATCTCGGGATCGCCTACTGGCGACATGCGGATAACGCTGCTGCCAATCTCGATCACAATCTCGCGAAACGTGGCATCAAGCGCCTGCTCAGCCTGCTCTGCAAAAGCCCGAATGCTGTCAGCGAATCCGCCCTGCAGCCCGCCGTATCGCTGAGTCATGTGTGAACCGCGTGGCATGGTCATTTCCTCAGCTGTATTGTCCAGGTGGCCTTGGCCGGGTCCTCCGAAACGTTGAGCGCCCGGTAGCCACTGACCTGATCGCCGACCTTGGGGGCGGCCGGCGTTTCGGTGACCGCACCGCTTTCCTCTTCGAACAGCTCGTTCTGCAGCACCAGCAGCTTCACGTCCTCAGTCTGGATGCGAGCCCCATCAATCTCCTTGGCCAGGTAGCTGCCGAACACCCCACGCCCCGAATAGTGGATCGTCGTGGCTGGTACCGTTCCACCAATCGCGGGGTCGTATCCGCCTTTGGTGGTGCGACTGCCGGCCACCGGCCTCACGGCGTCAGCCAGACCATCGGGATCATCGAAAGCCTCGGCCAGCTCAGCCTGAATCTCTTCGCGCATGCCCATGGTCAAATCCTCTTGAGCATGACGGTCCCGGAGCGACGCACCCAGGGCGCAATCAGGTCCAATGCGAAATTCTCAGCCGCGGACAGCTCGACTGACCCCTCGGCGTAAGTCTTGCTAGTCGAGGTGCCAGCCTGAGCTGACACGGTCTTGCTGAGCACCTCTTTGCCAGTGTCCTTGTAGAGCTTGTTCTCGGTAGCCAGCTTGGCCACCTGTGCACCGGCGGACACGATCGCGTCCGGCATCGGGTCTGGCACCGTCCGCCTGATCTTGGCTGTGAGCCAGGCATTGGCCATGGCTACGGCAAGAACAGCATCACCGGAGCCCGCCCAACCCGGCCCAAGCTTCTGGTCGACGTCAGCGACGGTGATGAAGTCGGTCATGGCTTATTCCTTCGGGATCAGGGCCTGCAGGTCGGGCTTGTTGAGGGCGGCGTCGAAGGTGATGCCCTGGGCCGTCAGCCACTCCTTTAGCTGCGGGACCTTCATTTTGTGCGGGTCGGTCTCGTCGTCGCCGCCCTCTGCCTCAATCGCTTTGTCGATCTCGGCCTGGCTGCTCACAGAGGCATAGCCAGCCGGCGGGTAAGCAGAAACCTTGTAGCCCTCCGCTACCCACTGGGCGATGGTCGGGCCATCCAGGCGCAGGCCTTCCTCGATCTCGCTGACGCTGATGCCCTGTCGCTGGTACGCCTCGCCGATATGGGGGGCATTGCCCTGCACAGAAACCGAGGTGGCGCCGTCGATGACGCCAAAGAACTGATCCAGGCGGCGATAGCAGGTGCCGCGCTCGCTGCCCGGGGAGTTGGTGTAGATGACTTTCATGGTGAGCTCCTGCGCAGGGCACCAGGTCGGCGCCCCGCATCATGGGGTCAAGGGGTGGCAGTGCCGCTGATTACCGCGGCGAACGGGACCTGCTTGCGGTCGAACACGCGCTGCCAGTTGGCGGCACTGGCGTATTGGACAGCAGAGGGACTGAGGTTTAAGTTCTCGCTGCCCTTCCAGCTGAATCCGGCTGGCTGCAGGATGAAAGTCTTGCGCTCCCACAGGACCTCGGCACCACCACCGTTACCGCCGCCGGGCTTGCGCTCCAGCTCGACCGGTACGGTTGGCGAGCCCTCGCCGTAGCCGAATGCACCCTGGCCGAAGAAGACGGACAGGAACTGGCCTGGCGCGTAGGTCAGGCTGTCATCCATGAACACTGGTTTGCCCAGATAGGTGGCCAGGATGATCTTGCCCTGGGAGTCGCGCAGGTACTCGATCATGTCCTGCTTGACCATCTGGTTCATCACCACCGAGTGCACGCCGATTGCAGCGAACATATCGGCGGCGTCGCCGGCGGTAAAGGCGGCGTCCTGGAAGGCATTAGCGCTGATCGATGCGCCGGAGTCCTTGACCATGTCACCGCCGTTGTTGGCGATGTTGGAGGCGATCACGCCACGCGCTGAGCCCAGCAGGTAACGCTGCCACTGGCGGGTCCAGTAAGTACCAAAGCGGTTGCGGATGTGTTGCTGCGGCTCGGAGTTGGCAAGCTCAGCGGTGAGATCGGAAACGCCGTACCCTTTGTTGAGGTACAAGGTCCGAGCCCGCATGCTGCCCTGTTTCGCCTTGCCAACCTCGCCCAGGTCGTCGGAGTTGTCGTTGGAAATGTTTGGCGCCTCGTCGGCGTCCAGGTCCTGCCAATAGCTGATTTCGGAAGTGCCCTGACCGTTCTTGGCGATGTCGTCGAGAGTCGCCGAGCGGGTCACGATGCCCGACTCGAAGACGGCAGTCTTCTCGGGGGAGTTCACCGGCTCCAGGGTGCCGTAGTAGTCGGAAACGAAGATATCCGACAGTTGGGTAGATGCCATGGTTTAAGTTCCTCGGGTGGCTTGGAGTTTTTTGAAAGCGTCGGGGTTGTCGCGAGCCATCGCAGCGCGCTCGGTCTCGGTGTACTCGCCCCATTTCTTCGTGGCCTTGCCACCGTTGTCGCCGGTCGGCCCGGCACCCTGAGCCCTTGGCCACAGGTGGGTAGCGGTCTCGCGCAGCGATTCCGCCCATTCGAGGGGAGACAGCGGGGTCTTGCCGTCCTTCCCGTACACGACTTCGCCGGCACGATCAGTGGCGACAGGTTCGCCGTCTTCGCTCAGCTTGAAGGTGCCACGGGCGCGAAGAATGATGTCCTCGGCAGCCTCGGGCAGCGCTCCGGCCTTGATGGCGGCAGCGCGGATGGAGTCGGCCAACACCTTGTCGCTGTACTTGGCAGCGAAGGCTTCGGCCTTGTCGGCGCGCTCGTTGGCGGCCTTAACCTGCTTTTCCAAGTCACCGCGTAGGCGCTCGGTACGACGGTTAATAACCTCGTCCAGCTTGCCCTCGGCGATCAGCTTGGTCTCTTCGTCCTGGCCGACTTTGGCCAGCAGGCCCTTGACCGCTTCGATATCCAGACCGTCGAACTGGCCCTTCAGTTTGTCCAGCTCGGTCTTGATGGTCTTGTTGGAGCCGATCAGCTCCTGGTTCTTGGACTTGAGGCCCGAGACCTCGCCGTCCAGGTATTTCTGTACCTCGCCACCGAGTGCTGCCTTGAGCGCTTCGGCTTGGGTTTCATCGAGAGTGAGGCCGTGGGCGGCCGGGTCGAAATCGAAAGGCATGATGCTTTCCCTTGGGGATTGGCGGACCCGCCTGGCGGGCAGAAAAAAGCCCCGTCTAAGCGGGGTGTGGGTTTTCAGCAGGCACAAAAAAACCGCCTGAAGGCGGTCCAATTAAAAATCTTCGCAAAATCACCCAGGGCGTCTTGCGATTTTCAATAATTTCATTTATCTTGTACAAACAAATGAAACAGAGATATCCAACATGAAAGCAACTGTTCAATTCATCCTTGATCAGAACGAAGCACCAATTTTTGCGGTGCTGCCTTACGCAGAATACACGCGCCTGGTCGAAAACCAAAGGACCGGTGCTGAAGCGCCATTGTCTCCATCCTTGTTGAGCCCGGATGGCCGTTACATCCGCTTGCCACACGGCGGCCCAGGCGCAAAACTCGACGTTCTGGCCTTTGTGAAATGGCTTGAAAAACGCTCCATCGTCAACATGGCAATTAATCAGCGCGCTCAGACCCTGGACAAATTCCCTGCAAACCAAAGCGGCACTCTCGACCCGGTGATCCGTAGTTTTTTCTTGCCTCAGAACTCACCGTACAAGAACACCATGCAGGCTACTACTGATGTGGTGGATGCCTTGGTAGAGACAGGGGTATTTACCCGTATCAAGCAAAGCTACGAGTACTTCTACCGGCCGGTTAACGCTATCGAAGTAAACTGGAAAGAAGCAATCAAGTTCATGGAGAAACATGAAAAGTAGTGCAGTGCAGCACCTGTAAGTTGCACAAGCGAGCGGTCAGGTAATCCCTGCCCGCTCGAATGCTATGGGCTCCATTACTTTCAGTTGCTCCAAAGTTAACGGTTTGAAGCTTTTGTCCAACTGCAGTGCGGCGAATCGGTCAGCTGTCAGACCACCATCGCGAAACAGCTTTGCGCGGACTAGACCCAGCGCAGCGTCTTGGAAGGCCGCTGGTTGCGTTTTCAACCATTGGTAATAGCTTAGGCCCGCCGATACCTGCGCGCCGCCGCCAGCCCCCACGGATGCCCGCGTTGCGCCTTCGCCAAACAACGCCGACAGCCTGGTTACCGGCACCGTTGTCGAGCGGCAATTGACGTGCGCCGGCGGCAACGGTCCCTTCCCCACCTCGAACACTCGACCGTCCAGGCTCTTGCACAGGGCGCTGGTCTTGCGGTCGAGCGTCGAAACCCAGCGATAGCCTGGGATGACATCGGAGTTCGCCTTGAGCGTCTCCATGCGCGCCGTGGTGGCCACATGCTGAACTGCGGTATGAACGATTGAACGGGCGTTGCGGTTGCTGACGGCCAGGACGCCGTCGGTGAAGTTCTGTGCCGCGGTACCGCGAATGGCCTGGGTGATCTCGGCGTTGGTCTGCCCCTGCACGACGCCGAGCCGGATGGCGTTGGTTACCCTGGTCGACTCCGTGCGTGTCCAGCCGTTGAGGAAGGATTTCAGCAGCGTGCCGCCGTCAATCCCCGACACCTGCAGCGGCTGCGTGTTGATCGCCGTTCGGATCAGGGCATCGGTCGGCATGATCGCGTCGATCAGCAGCGCTTTGGCCAGGCTCCGGCCTTCGAAGGCCGCCTCATACAGCGCGATGTCCACCAGGTCGGACTGCATGCGGTCGCCGAATGCCTTGTAGATCTCCAGCAGCTTGCCGCCCACCCGCCCCAGAAACTCCTCGAGCCTGCTGCGGCTGTAAGTCGTCAGCTCCTTGCGGGTGAGCTGGTCGCGGACGTGGGTATCAGCCCTGCGCAGGTAGGTCTCGAACTTCTTGACCTCGCCAGCCTTGAGTCGCTCAAGCAGTACCGAGTGGCGGCTTACCTGCTCCAGCAGCTTCTCGTCCGCCGTCTGCTCCGGTTTCGTCGCCATCTTCTTTGTCCAGGTTGACGCCGCCCGCGCCGTGGTCGTCGCCGATCAATTCGGCCTCTTCGTCGTAGGGGTGCTCGGGAAGCTTCCCGGTGGTGAGGTACTGCCAGTAAGTCTCGGCGCTGATGGTGCCGGCCATAACACTCTTCTGCAGCTCGGCCAGGACCTGGGCGTTGACCTCTGGGATCACGAACTCAGGCTTGACCGTGAAGACGACCTCATCCGGATTGTAGCCAGTCCACTCTGCGGCATAGCGCAGCGCCTGCTCGATACCGGCAGCAGCGGTAATGACGATACTGTGCAGCGTGGCGTGCTGGTCGTTCTGGCGGGTCTTGCGGGCCTCGCCCGATTCGGTGCCGGATACGTCCATGACCTTGGCGCCAGCTTCAAGGGCCGCGTTCTTCTGGTCTTCCATTGCCGTGCGGACGGCCTGGATGCCGGCGCCCTGAAACTCGAGATAACCACATGATCCTCTAGGGCCGAGGTCCCACGCAGCAGACGGACCGGTGACGCTGAGCTCGACGCTATCCTCCAAGCCGGCCACCCACGGCTGCGGGTGGCTGGTCTGGTGCAGTGCGGTGAAATAGTCGGCGCTGAGCTGGTAGGACTTCAGCGCGGCCCGCGCCATGGTCAGCAGCGGGATCTCGTCTACGTCCGGTGAGTTGTCGGTCGATCCGCAATAGATAACCGGGATGTACTCCAGGCCGCGCACCAGCTGGTTGTCGGTACCGACAGTACCCAGAGGGCGCGCGTTCTCGACCAACTCGCCGGCCTCGTTGCGCACGGCGGTGTAGCAAACTTCGCCTTCCATGTAGAACTCTCGGAAAACCATCACGCACTCATGGCTGTAGCGGTCCTCGGTATCCTTCTTCCGGAACTCACGGAACACAGACAGGACCAGGTCCTGGCGACCACCCTGATCGGCCGTGTCCCAGTTGATGGCGTTGCGCACTGCGTAGGTGGAGAAATACGGCTGCCCCGCGTCGTCCACGTTGACTACCAGCGGTACCCGGCCATGCGAGATGGCCTGGCGCACGATACGCAGGAACAACTGAATCAAGCCAAACCCGTCGGCGGTGGCATTCTCTTCGAGGTCCTTCAGGCCGGCAGGCAGTTTCACCTCAGGGATCAGTCGCGAGACCAAACCCATCATCGAGCGCAGCGAGTCACGCACCCAATGCTCATACTGGGCGCGGTCGGTGTAGTTACGGTAGAGGTATGCGTTACCCGCGCCGTCCAGCTTCTCGGCCTCGACCATGCCGCTCGGCTTCGGCAGATTGCGCGGGCTGCGCTTGATAGCGCCCTCGCCCTCAAGGGCGTCGTCCATCATCCGCCACTCAGCAATGTGAGCGTCGTAGTCTGGGTTGGTTGATTGAACAGGCATTACGCCAAACCTCCGATGCGGCGGACACCGCCTGTGCGTTTACGTCGCGCCATGGCAACGGCGAAATAGCGGAAACCGTCGGCCGGGTGGGATGACCAGTCATGAAGCGGCTTATCCTTCCAGCACCCACGCTTGTCGTCCCACTCTTTGCGGTAGCTCTCAAGGGCGGTAATGCCCTCGCCGCATTTGGCTTCGTCGAAGGCGCAGTTCGGCAACACCTCCCGGGCCTGCTCGATGCCTTCATCGATGCCGAGCTTGGGCACGACCAGGAATGTCATCCGGTACTTCTCGCCATCGATCTCATAGCCCTCGCGGGCCAGCTCTCGGCGTGTCTTGCCGTCGCTGCCGAACTCACGGTTGTCGATGTCGTGCGGGCCCCAATGCTCACCGTAGGTGTAGCCGCGATCCTTCAGCACCTTCATGTAGTGCCGCAGGCCTTCACCACTGTTCTGGTAGAAGTCGACAACGTGGTATTCCTCGCCGACGATCCGGACGAACCAGATGGCCGTGGAGTCGCCCACGCCGATGTCCCAGAAGGTGTGCACTGGCAGGTGGCTGTTGTCTGGCAGCTTGCCGATGCGCTGGGCGGCGTAGAGCTTGGTGAACTGCTTGGCGTAGTAGGCGCCCTCGATCGTCTGCTGGAACGCTTCGGCAGGGATCGACGGGTACTCCCGCTTCATGTCGTCGCCGAGGGTCTTTTCCTTGGCGGTGTACCAGGCTCGCTGGCCTGGGTTGGTAACGATGCCGTGCTTTGCGGTCAGGTCGTCGAAATACTTTGTCAGGCGGTCTGGGATGGTGACATCAGTCGGATCAAGCCAGTACAGCGGGTTCCGCCACCAGCTGAAGAAGAAAAACTTCCAGTCCAACAGGCCCAGGGGCACGCCGGCGAGCTGCTGCTTTTCGGCTGACTGGCTGTAATCGAAGAAGTACCCGGCGCGGCCCTCGGCAGTCGACTCAATGGTGACGAAGCACTCAGCGGCCACAGCCTCAAACGCACCGGTGACGATCTCCCGTGCCTTGTGCGGGAACTTGGCGCAGATCTTCCCGAACTCAGAAACGTGCAGGTAACGCAGCGTGCCGCCCCGGAACGAGGTGGAGACGTAGAGCGATCCGCCCTTGCTGAACACCAGCTCGCCCGCGGCGTCATTGCGCGCCGGGTTGGCCGCCTTGATCTCCTTGGGCAGGTTGTCATAGGCGTACTTCACCTTCTCCCTGAACAGGCGCTTGGCGTCGTTCAAGGTGTGGGCGATCAGAGCGCACTTTGCCGCCTCGAACAGCGCTGCATCCAGTTGGACGATGCACACCAGGGTGGTGAACCCCAGCTGCCGCGCCTTCAGGATGATGTTGCGGGTGTGCATCCCCTGGAAGTAATCGACCTGCTCCTGCGTCATGCGGAAGCGGACCTTCTTCCCCTGCTTGTCGGTGATGAAGTACAGGTTGTTCAGCCGCCAGAACCGGTCCCGGAGCAATTTCAGGTGCTCGGGCTTCATGGGTCAGGCTTCCTTCGATAGTTCATCCATCAGCTTGGACAGTTCGTCCGCTTCGTCCGTCTTCTCCTTCTCGTCCAGGCCGAATGCCTGGCGCTCGAGCACCTGGAGGTTCTTCATTGCAGCTGACAGCTGGAACAGGGTCTTGGAGTTACTTGGGAGGGCCACCGCGGCAAGCATCGAGGCGCGGCGCATGCCGTTGCTGTCCTCGGCGGTCTCTTCGTCGATCGCCTCCTCAATTTCCTCCCGGCGCTGAATGGTGGTCAGCAGATCATCCATCAGCAGGTTCGCAAGGTTGGTGGCCTTGCGGATGTCGCGGCGGTGGCTGCGAACTACCTGCGCGCCCTCCTCTGCGGCCTCTTCGATGATTTCGGTGTCGAGTTCGCGGTTCGCGCCTTGATCGTTGCGAACCTCGCCGCGAACCAGCTTGCTGCGAACCTCTTTACGCACCTGGTCGGAAAGGTCCCGCGCCCAGTTCAGGGCCTTGGCCTTCTTCCTGATTGCGGTGTCGCTCACGCCCTGGCGCTCTGCGATGGTTCTGATGGAAAGCGCACCAGCCCGGTAGGCTCGTTCGATGGCCTCCCAGTCGGGTTGCTTGGTTGTCATAGGCAATCTCAGGAAACGAATGTGGCATTGAAATAGTGGCCGGTTGCCGGTATTGGTGGGGATCAATCAATGCAAGGAAGTAGAAATGTCCGAAAGATTCAGCTCCATTGCGGCAGTCCAATCAGCGGATCGGGCCGACTCAAAGCGAAAGGCAGCTGTCATTGCTGCGCTTGAGCTTGTTGCCGCCGCCGTCTCAAACCCCATCAATAAAGCAGTTTTGTCTGATGAAATTTCTAAACTCTCCGGATATGCAGACGCAATCCAGGAAGCCTTGAAGGGCAAGTGACCAACCCGTGCCGCACTACCCCTGCGGCACACCCTCTTCGCGAATAGCTACCGTCCGGACCTTCCCGCCGGTGTAGATGTCCCGCTTCATGGCAGCGCGCACCGCGTCTTCTGCGCTTGCGCCCATATCCATTGCAGCCAAGGCATAGGGGGAGCCGCTGCCGATCGCGTCAGGGTTGGCCGGGTCGAGATCCTGCCTCCAGATACCCGTCTTATCGTCATGACCGACCAGCAAGAGCTTTCCGCCATCGACGACATAGCCTGAGCACTCCACAGGAACTGCCGATGGAGTACCGAAGTAGGCGGCGATCAATGCCTTCTCATCGCTGACAGCACCCGACAGGAAGAAGCTGACACCGCCGACAACCTGGCACTTCGGGGAATCATCAGAAACGATTGCTCCGCCCCGGGTTTGGCGAGAGTCGTAGGCCATCACGCCGTCCTTGTAAGCAATGGTCGTCATTCCGTAACCCCCTCAAGCCACTCTTCAATTATCCGGCGAACTACTGGCTCGGTCAGGACTGCTGATGGCTTGCCGCCGGCGATCACTGAGCGCACCAGGTCACAAGGCAGCACGTGGACACCGTCATCAGCCGCAACAGTCAGATGCGGACGCCTCTCAGCGATATCGTGAATGTCTGCGGTGACCGGGCGCGCGCATTCAAGGCGAGTTCCGCTTCTCATCAACTGAACGGATCAGCAGGTTTAGCGATCGAGCGCACGAACCACATGAAGCCCTGCTGCAGGTTGGTCTTGGCCAGAGCCAGCAGGCGTGGGTCAACGCCCTCGATCTGGCTGATCTGCTTGAACAGCTCGCCGGCGTCCGCTTCCAGGGCCTTGATCGAATTCATGCCGTCGATCTCGCTTTGGCTAAGGTCGCGGTAGCCGGTGATTTTCTTGTGCTGGTTATCCATGGGTAGCTCCTTTGTACGATGACTCATGTTCGACTCCACCCGTCGCCTCCCTCTAAGGTTTGTGGCAGCTATCCAAATGAGTGACTAATAGTTAAATCTCTGCCTGGGGAGGCACAAAAAATGCAACCAAGATTCGTTATCGTTCCAGCTGTGCCTGTAGAAACCAAATCGATTCAAACAGGTAACCGCTTCTACGCCACTACCGTGTCAAATGGCTTCGACATCTACGACAACCAGGAGAAGGTCCGGCTCAAACTAAGCTACCCAGTAAAGGGGCTGGCAGAGGCCGCATGCGCAAAGATGAACTTGGAGTCGCGCAATCCCGATGAACTCTTTCCCCTGTTAAGGACCGAATGATCCACCACGAAACGGCGCACTTGGAATTTGTGGCGCGGCTTAGCTGAACACGTGGCCGCGCCGGGCCCAGGCATAGGCGACCACCCCAGCGTGGAGCATCGCGCCGAATGGGTTTACCCAGTGACCCTGCAGGGCAGTGACGAATGCACCGAACCCACCGATGGCCACCAGGTAGAAGGCGATGCTCAGCAGCGGCTGGTCAGCCGGGCGAACCTTGCGCAGGTAGTCACAGGCGGCAACCACCACCAGAACGCACAGAAACACGTCCAGGGCAGTCAGCGCTGAAACCAGGATGCTGTTCATATCAGGCACCTCGCGCCGCGACGAACGACCCCATGGCAGCCTTGATTGCCGGGATGATGTTCATGGCTGTAAGGCCCAGCACGAAGGCCACACCGCACAGCAGGTCATCGGTCACCGCAAGTTCAAGCTTGGGGGCAAGCCAGGCGGTGACGGGCTGGGTCAGGTAGACCGAGAAGCCGAAGCCGGTCGCAACAGCAGTCGCGGCCTGGAAGCGGGTCAGGTCCTTCAGAAAGCCAAGCGAGAGAATCGAGCCGATGAATGCAGCCATCACCACCCCGTACTTGCCCAGCACTACGCTCGCGGCGGCGCTTGTTGGCTCGGCCATAGGTGGTGCTCCATGTGAAAAAGAGACCCGCTCAAGGCGGGCAAGGTGCAGCAGGATTAGCGGGAGTTCAGCATGCCGCCTGGTCGCAGCTCTTCGCGGATGACTTGGCGGATGGCGTCAGCTGGATCGGTGACCTCGAACCTCCAGGGATCGACAAGGCCGGTCATCACCTTGTAGCCGCCGGGCAAAGTTTGAGTCTTGATGGTGTATACGGCTGCAAGCTTGCCGGCGTCGACTTCGGCCTGGTTGATGAACATTTGGCCGTCGATGATGAAGAAGGGCTTGCCGGGCTCGCCGCCGGGCTTGACCACCTTCAGCTCACCAGCGCCGTGGGCTTCCACGATTTCCTGTACCTCGCGAATCTTGCGGGCCAGCTCACCGTAGAGCGTGACCCCGCCAAGGCGCAGCGGCTCGACGGTAGGCTCGGCATCGATTCGGGCAACAACGTCGCCCCTCTCCAGGTCGCCGATGACCGTGTTTCCGGACGGGCCCTTGATAGTGAATGCACCTGTCTTGAGGTCAATATCGACCTGGCCGGAGGTACTCGAAAGCTTGCCTGCAGTCAGAAACCGCGACCGGTCACTCATCGTTATGCTCCTGGAAAGAAAAGCCCAGCTCAAGAACTGGGTTCGGAATACGCACCACAAAAACGTTGTAATACCACAAATTCGTAGTATACTGAATTCATCCAAACAACGAGGCGAGGTGATGAAGTACAGCGAGTTCAGGCGATGGTTGAAAGCCCAAGGGGTGACCTTCGAAGCAGGCAAAGGAAGCCACTTCAAAGTCACCGCCCCAAACGGCAAGCAAACGGTCTTTGCGGACCACGGCTCAAAGGAAATGAAAGAGCCAACCCGCAAAGGAATCATCAAACAGCTGGGGCTTGAATGAGCCCCAGCTCACTCGCATTCATCACCCGCAAACATTCAACAGAGAGCCGCCGAGTGGAGGGCTAGAAATGTTTGATTACCCCGTGACTATTCACGAAGACGAAAACCCAGGTGTCGCTGTTACTTGTGACGACCTGCCAGAGCTCAACAGTGCCGGCGACGATATTGCTGATGCGCTGCGGGAGGCCGTGGACGGGATTGAAACCGCGTTGTCGCTCTACGTGGATCAACGTCGCGCCATTCCTGCCGCGTCCGAGCCAGCACCTGGTCAGCACGTCGTGCGACTGCCAGCGGTGACTGTGGCGAAGATCGTGCTGTGGAACGAGATGATGGCCCGCGATATGCGCAAATCCGATCTGTGCCGTCTGCTGGGCCTGGCCCAGACCCAGGGCGATCGCCTGGTCGACTTCCTGCACACCTCGAAAATGGAGGCAGTAGAGGATGCGCTGAAGGCCCTCAACATCAGGTTGAGCCTGAGTCCAGAGCAAATGCAAGACCCTTTAGACATCTGGATCAACCTCCCTGAGTCAAGAGTTTCAGCCGGTTTTCCCTTACGCCGCCTGGTTGAAGCTTTTGGCGAGAACCGGGAGCTAGTGGTCGGCAAATCAAATGCGAATCAAGGCGAAGTGAAAGAGCACAGTGTGGATTTCATTCTGCGGGAATTCGCTCACTCAGGCAGCCGCAACACTCGGCAAGCCACTATTCCGGTTGTGGACGCGATCGTAGCGAGCGGCGTGTTTCGCCGCTCTCGTATGATCGATCCAATTACAAGGCGAGAGGTTGATAGTATCGCCCTAATTTAGATGCTAGCCCCTCCCTTGGGGTCTTGGTTCAGGCAACAAAAGCCCGGCGCAATGACTGGGCTTCAAATTTCACGGAGCTCACTATGACTGAAGCCCGAAGATTACGACTTTAAGGACTTTTCCATCGACGTAAGAAATGCTGCCGTTTAGCTTCGGCGAGCTCTCTGGTCCGTCCGACCGAACGAGGTCGGCCAGTGTGACCTGCATTTCACGAATATCGTAGCTGTACTTCTGGCCATGCTTTTCGCGGTACTCGTTGTAGCGGACGCAAATAATCTCTGTGTCGAGCGGAGCGCCCAGCCTCGAACAGTCAACTTTGGCAAGGCCTATGACCTTCAGCAAATCATCAACATCAATACTCATCACTGCCTCGATTCATCCTGAGAAATCTGGAGTCAGAATATCAACGGAGACAGAAAACAAAAACCCGGCTCAAAGGCCGGGTTCTTCTTGAATTCTCTGATTTAGCTATCGAGCTGATGCAGCACTTGCCTGATCTGACCTGGGTCTAAATCAACAAGCATGTTTTCAAACAGGGCGACCACATTTTTGCCCTGCAGGCGCTGGTAAAGCTCATCACCGAAGAGAGTTCGGGTCTTTCTGTTAAGCATCACTGCGCCGGGCCTCGGCTGCGGCGCGTCAATGATCAGGCCGATATCTTCAAGATCACCAGACAGCTCTTCTGCAATCTCAACGATTTCGTCCGAGCCTGGAAGGTCTGACTCGCCTGCCGACCTGAGCGAGCGCAAATACTCCTCGGCCACAACTCCTGGCGAGAAACTTTGATTTGGTGTTGCCGCCCCAAGAAGACGCTTTATCAGCTCCCACATTTCCATGCGATACCTACTGATCACCGAGGTGAACAGGACTGGCATCACAGCCAGGCTTTTCAGCTCACTCCTCAACACGCGCAGGAATGACAGGATGGGCTAATAATGCGACATGGCGACATGATATTGCAAGCCCTTTTGAGGCCCTCTTTCACGCCGCCTCGCCCGAAAGCACTCCAACCGCCTCAAGCATGTGCTGTGCCTCGACCAAAGCTTCATTCACCATCGACTCCAGATTACCCTTGATCGCCTTGTTCCAGCGCTGATAGGTGCGCTCCGTAAGCCCCTGGGAATCCCAATTCGTCATGTCGTAGATCGACTCTGACAATACGATTACACCAGGTTTCGTTTCAGCCACGGCCCGGGCATGCTTGTTGGCGCGCTCGACTGCGGCGGCGGCGGCCTTGTTCCGCCAACCCCACTGGCCGGCCTCTTCGTTCTCACGCGGTTCGGGCGCCTTTACTTCAACCACCTTTCGCTGAATGCCCTTGGCCTGCTGAGGTACCGCCCACACCAGCACCGCTCGCTGGGTAAAAAGCAGCGGCGCCGGGCTTGACACTACCGAGACGAGTCGGCCGATAGAGTCGATCTTCCTGCCGCTATGCGTGCTGTACTTCGCCACCAGGGCATTCCAGTGCCGCGGGCTGAGCTGGGCGTGCAGCAGCTTGTGCACGATGCAGTCAGCGAGCAGAGCCGCATCCTTGCCGGATATCTCGCCCTTGAGCTTGCTGGCTTGTACGCGAGGCTCGACTGAGCACCCACCAGCACTGTTGATCGTCTCGGCGGCCAGAGCCCGGACAACTGCTGAAACCACGTTCTGATAATTCACAGGCCATGCTCCTTCTTCCGTCGATTCGCAATCATCTGCCCGCGCACCCCGCACCAGGTGGAGGCGATCGCCATGACCAGCAGCAACATGCCGGCCGTATCGGTGATGGTCCAAGTCATGCTGCAACCTCCTTCAGTTGTTTGATCTTTGCCTGGTACTCGGCCTTGATGGCCTTCAGGTCTTCGATGGTGTGCTTGCAGGCCTGATGAGGCCCCTCCAACCAGGCCACCCGCTCGGCGCCGATGCGTTGCACCAACCGGATGCGGTACTCGACCGCGTTGCCGGACAGGTTGCGATTGCACTTCACGCACTGGCGGTGGACGTTGAGCGGCTCGAAGCGCAGCTCGGGGCAGGCGCCTACGGATCGGTAGTGGCCGGCGTCCCAGCGGCTGCCGGTGATCAGGTCGTGATCACTGGGCAGCGAGTCGCAGCTGATGCACGGCAGGTGCTGGTCGCGCAGGCGGATGTAGGTGTTGAATTCGGCCTGGGCCTCGCGCATGTAGTCGCCGCGGCTTTTGAGTTTCTCCTTGCGGACCTTGATCTCGCGGCGCTCGCGCTGGTCGATGGCCTTGCGGGCCTTTTCCCGATGACGCGGGGCATCGAGTGCCGCACAGGCCGGACTGCATACAGCCTGCCCCATGCGTGAAGGGACGAATGAGGCCCCACATGATGCGACACAGCATTTTTTCGGCTTAGGCAGCTTCCTTTCGATCGTCATGCGGCCTCCTGGCTCAGCAGGTCGTCGAAGACCACGCCATGGGAGGTGAAGTCAGCAACGATACGGTTGGTATAGGCGATGCCCTGGGCGCGATTGAAGAGACTGGTAACCGGGAAACCGTCCGGCCCCAGCAACTTGCAGTCACCCATCAAACAAAGTTTCTCCTCGTAGTTGAGGTGCTTCGTGGTTCGGTGCCAGGCGGCTCGGTAGTCCTCATCCTCGTTGATTAGGATCTGCACGCCGTGGTGCAGCTTGCAGTACTTGCGAGCCTCCGATGCGTCACCGATCTGGGTCATCTCGGCAATGCGCTTGTAGAACGCGAACCACAGAGCGTTCTGATCGAGCGTGCGGTCTTTGCCTGGGCGCAGGCTCACCACCACGAACTTCTTGTCGCGGTACATGGTGGTCAGGCAGGTGATGGCCTCGGAGAGCTTGGCTTGGCAGTTGACGCTGATGCGGTCAGCCATGGGCCACCTCCAGGTGAAGTTTTTCTGCGGCGCGCACCCTGTCAGTAAGCTGGCCGATCTCTTCGATCAGGCCGAGGGCCACCTCTTCCACAGTCAGCTCGCCGAGAAATTCGTCCAGAGCATCAAGGCGCAGGTGCAGATCCTGGTCGCCGGCCTTCCAAGTGCCTACCACTGCCCACAGCAGGGGCTGCAGCTTCGATTTGTCGATGTTCATCAGAATCTTTCCTTCGATTGCGCCGCAGCGATTGCCTCGCGGGCCTTGCGCTTGCGCAGATACGTATTGACTCGATCGGCCTGGGCCTTCTTGCGCTTATCACGGCCCTGTCGGGCCTTAGCGGCCTCAACGATTGAGCGGACTTCAGCAAGCTTCTCGCGCAGCTTCGGGGATGCTTGGACAGCGGTACCGGTGAGCAGTCCGGCGATGGCCTGGCCGTCTTCGGTGATAGGCGCGATGCGAAGATCGGCCAGGTACTTGGTGCCCGACTCCAGGGTGATCAGCTGCATACGCACAGCCGATTCGATGGCAGTCACTCGGCGAACCGGATCGAAACCGAGGGAAACACTCCAGGCAGCTGGCTTCGCCTCAGCCCGCGCTCCGGCAACCAACCGTTCGTAGGCGCTCATGAATGCCATCCTGGCGCCGACCTTGTCGCCCAGCGCAAGCACCGGTTGCGCCGCGGCCATGGCCTGCTGAATCTCGGCAGTCATCACCACGGTCTCGCTTTCGTCACTGGCGGTTAGGGCAATGGACCAGGCCTCATCCTTGCCAGGGCGACCGTCAGCGTCCTGCACTCGTTGCAGGATGTCCGCCATGGCGAGTTTTCCCTTCACCTCAAGCCGGCAGGCCTTCAGGGCGCCGCGGACGGTAGCCACTGGGTAAGCGCAGAGGTCCTCGGCCATCATCGCGGCAGTGCCTGGGTTCATTTCCTGCCCCATGGCCTCTGCCGTCGCGCAAATGGCAGCGGCCAATCCTGCTACCTGGGCATCGTTCATCTCACAGGTACTCATTGCGTTCCCCTGCCTGGCGCTTGGCCAGAACCAGTTGAGCCGCCTGTTCCGCTGCGGACAGGTTTGCCTCGGTGCGCTCCATCTGGCGCGCAGTTGTCCCGTTGACGCGCTGACCGGTCACCCATTGGGTGTGGTAGCTCTCGGCGTTCATCAGCAGTTCGTTGAGGCTGTGGCACTTGCGCAGAACAGCCGCATCGCTGGTTTTCAGGTAATGAGCGGCGACGTGATGGGCGACGTCAGCGCCGAGGCGGTCAACCAGTTGTCCAAGCTGGCCACCAACCTTGGCGTTCCAAACAGGCCAGGTGCTGTAACGCTTGCGGTAAGCCATGGCGTAATTCGCCCAGACTTTGAAGGTCTTGCAGGTCTGGTCTTTCGGGCCCGGCATGTCGGCAGGGATTTCAACCCGGGGGGCGTCGGAGCGATCAACGACCAGCACCAAGCCGCAGGACTGGTTCGGCACGACCTCGGCGAGAGCCGGGGGTGCAATTGGTTCAATGACCGGTTCATTGACTGGTTCAGAAGAGTGACTGGTTCTGGGTGCAGCTCCTGCACTACCCCCTAGTGCAGGAGATTCACTAGGGGGTGAACCTGCTGCACCACCCTGGTGAATTTGCTGCACTACCCCTGGTGCAGGAGGTGCACCACCATCTAGAGTCAAAAAGTACACATTTGAAGAGTTGCCCTTCGGCCCACCCTTCCGAATTTCCTTGCGGAGTAGTCCCGAGTTGCACAATGCGGCAATGTGGTTCATGACCGACCGCTTGCTGATCTCGCACTGGTCGGCGATGTGTTGGTAGGACGGCCAGCATTCCCCCATATCGCTAGCATTGTCTGCCAGCTTGATGAGAACAAGCTTGCGCAGTGGATTGCCGACGCGCAGCTTCATCGCGGCGACCATAAGTCCCATGCTCATGCTGCACCTCCGGCGAAACCACGAAAATCTATGGTTTTGACGCCCTTCCAGCTATTGCAGGACATGCATAGGGTTTGAAGATTTTCCATGGATGCTTTGCCACCCTGGATCTCGGGAATGATGTGATCAGCTCTCAAGCGGAGCAGCACAGAGCAGCCACAGCGCAGGCAAGCGTGCCCATCGCGGGTAAATACTCGAGCTCGCAAACCTGGAGGGATCGGCTTCTTCTTGGTTCGGCGGCGAGGTGTTTGCACTGGCGGCTGATAAGCACTGATGTGCCCCATACGGTTCGGATCCCACTCGGCAGCCTTCTCAGTAAGGCGGAAAAGAGTGATGTTCGAGGTACTGGAAAGCTCGATCAAGCCGACCTCCTCCAAGGCCTTCAGCATTCGATAAGCCGTGTCAGGCTTTTCGGTGAGAAGCGGCAGTTCCTCGATGATCTTGGCCTTGCTGAGTGCAAAGAAGATCCCGTCATCAGTCTTGAGCGCTTTCGCCCAGCTCGGGCAGCCGTAGACGAACGCGAACAGCAGCGCTTGCTGGGAGTTGAGTCCCCATTCGAGCGCCTTTGCCTGGTTGATCGTTACAGTGAACTGCATGTCAGGTCCCGCCCTGTAGGGACATCGCGCACAGCGACAAAGTGCGCGCCACATTTTCGCGGTTCGCAATTCGTGGCGCGGCCCTGGCCAGGAGGGCCTGTACATCATGGTGATGTGGGTGCATAATCGGTCTCACAGTGTTGTAACGACTGCAGTTGAAAAAGCCGACCTTGCCCGTCGGTTTTTTTATGCCTGCGATTTGGTGAGTCAGCTGAGGTCTTCATCAGCCCCTCCTTTTTCAGGGCCTATTAAGTCCGGCCCTCGCTTTGGTACCGGCAGATTCCGGATTTTTCCGGCACCTTTTGGCCTGGTCTTCTCGAACAAACGCTCTGTTCCCAGCTGCGCGGCGTACTCTGCAGGCGAAACGCCTGCCTTCTTCGCCAATCGCTCAAGCTTTTCGTAGAGGCGTCCATCGATCCCGTGGCAGATCGTGGTTTCAGGCACAGGGCCTCCTCCCGGCCTTCAGGCCATTTGGCTTTTGTCGGTAACATCGCTCTCGATGATGCTTTCCAGCTTTTCCTCAACGCACATGCGTACGAAGACAGCCAGTTGGAGCTTGTGGAGTCGTGCCACGGCCTTGAGCGCCTCATAGGTTTCCTGGTCGTAGCGCGACTTAATCTCCCGGTCTTTCAGGTGACTTTGGTCGTGGTATGCCATGCGGGTAATGCTCCTTGCTGATGAAAGGGGTTAGGCGGCGGATTTCTGTGATGGGAACGGACGCTGCTCTTGAGCCGACAAGCTGCCGTCTTCTTCGAGGGTCACGAACACATCTCGGCCAACGCGGATTGCCTTGCTAAGGGCGCCCTGCGTGCAGCCAAGCATCTGAGCGGCCTTGGTGTGGCCGTGCTCTTTTGCAAATTCGGAAAGCGGGATACGGCGCATAGCGACGTCCTCTACATAGGTTCTTCAACTCAAGTATGACCGCCGGTATTGTTTACAGTCAATACCGGCGATATTGGAAGCGCGAATACCGCAGGTAATACCATCCACCAATGACCAAAAACTCCCGAAGACTCCCACTGGCCGATTGGCAACTGGAAGACAGCGACCGCCTGAAAGAGATTTTTCAGCGGAAACGCACACCCCTAAAGCTGACCCAGGAAAAGATCGCTTCCGAGCTAGGGGATGGCGTAACCCAGGGCGCGGTCAGTCATTTCATGAATCGCAGGACAGCTCTAAGCCTGAAGGCTGCGGCAGTCTTCGCCAGAATGCTTGAAGTTCCGGTTTCCGATTTCAGCCCTACCCTGGCCGCAGAGCTCGAGCAATTAAGCTCCTCGCTTTCACCGGGGAGTGAAGATGCACGGAACAAGTTTGTCGGCGACGGGGTTGCTGCAAATACGCCACTCCCTGCTGGCGATGAGGCCAACGCGATCCTCGATCACCGTTACGCGTTCATTCCACAGTACAACGCGAAGGCGGCCGCTGGCCTGGGCAGCGAAAACCCGCACGTCGAGATGCGCTCGACGCTTGCGTTCAAGCGCGAATGGCTGAGGGTAAAGGGTGCCAAAGCAGATCACCTGATCGTCATTTACGCCGAAGGCGAAAGCATGTGGCCGACGATCAATGATCGCGACGTGCTTTTGATTGATAGATCCAAGGTCGAGCCGTTAGACGGGCAAATCTTCGTGCTCGCACATGGTGAGAAAACCATCGTTAAGCGCCTCGTACAGACCCCTCTCGGCAGTTGGTACTTACGCAGTGACAACGAAAACAAAGAAGACCATCCGGATCGCTCCTTCCTGCGTAGCGATACAAACGAGCACCGGATCATCGGCAAGGTGATATGGCGAGGAGGAGATCTCTAGCCATGCCCCTAACCAGGCCCAACCAGGAGCTGCGCCGAGACCTTCAAGGCCTGGCCAATGCCTCAGAACATACAGGGTAAAAAATGAGTCTCAGAGACCAAATCCACGAAAACGCTCTTGCCGTCACCCTTGAGGCCAACCCTCAGCTCCTTGGGGAATGTGATGACATGACTGAAGATTCTCTCTGCGGGATGAGCTTGGAGCAGTATCGGTATCTACGATTGGTACAAGCCTTGGAGAAAGAGGCAAGGAAGCATCGCATGGATGCTTGGGCGTACCAATTAATACTCGCCGAGGATGCCGGCATGGACGTTTCTGCCATCCGTGAAGAGGACAGGCGCGCAATAGCCGCCACGCTCGGCGTTGATGATCTTTTATGAGCGACATAACCGGCCGAGCTGCGACCACTGTGGCCTGGATATGCAGGCGAGGAAGGATCGTGCTTGACAGTTTATCTGAACTTATTTAGTTGACAGCGCTAATTAATTGACTAGCCATAGGAAGAGGGAATGTTCCAGAGCGAGATACGCGACAGCGAAATAATGGGGCTTTTCGAGAAGGTACAAAAGAAGAACTATAGGAAATACCTATATAAAATCAGTATCGACAAAGCCAGAAGCTATGAAAATGCTGTAGTGACTTTCGATTTTCCTGTAACCGCCATCATCGGGCCAAATGGCGGGGGAAAAACCACGTTACTGGGAGCTGCAGCCCTACCTTACAGAGATATCAAGCCGTCACACTTTTTCTCCAAAAGTGGAAGATTTGATGAAAGCATGCAGAACTGGAAAGTAGAATACGAAATAATAGATCGAGAAACAAAACAGCAAGACACTATAAAGCGGACAGCTAAATTCACCAATTTCCGCTGGAGCAGGGAGGCACTCCACAGGGAGACCAGAGTTTTTGGAGTTTCACGAACAGTTCCAGCCAGTGAGAGACCGGACCTCGCCAAGTGCATGTCCCGAAAATTCGATGTAAAGCCCTCTGCAATATCTGTTATGCCTAGCGAAGCGGCGCGAGCCGTGGCTACCATATTGGATAAAGATGTCAGCGAATTTAACTTTTTGAAAGTGGATACAAAAGGGAAAATCACTCTATTGGCGGGGCAAACCCCGCAGGGAGATAAGTACTCTGAATTTCACTTTGGCGCCGGCGAGTCAAGCATTATCCGCATGGTTGTAGCCTTAGAAACCATGGCTGAAAACTCACTAGTTTTGATTGAAGAAATCGAAAACGGCCTACATCCTCTTGCGACTATTAGGCTCGTAGAATACTTGATCGAGCTAGCCAGCAGGCGCAAAATTCAAGTTATCTTTACAAGTCACTCCAACGATGCCTTGAAGCCACTTCCGGACAAAGCTATTTGGGCAGCCATTAGAGGAAAAGTCTACCAAGGAAAGCTCGATATCGCTTCATTGCGCGCAATTAGCGGAGCGGTTGATTCTCGCCTGGCGATATTTGTGGAGGACAAATTTGCGAAGTCTTGGGTAGAAGAAATATTACGAAGTTCACCGGGAATAGCACTAGACGCAGTTGGCATCTATGCCATGGAAGGTGACGGAACCGCTCAACGAGTTCATCTAGATCATAACATCAACCCTGCCACCACCCAGAAATCGATCTGCATTGTGGATGGTGACTCAAAATACGACGCCAGTCATACATCCCTGATTTTCAAGCTTCCTGGAGAAAGTCCTGAAAGGTACATATTCAACAAAGTGCTTTCAGTGCTTGACGAAATTTCCGGCGAGCTGGCAGTAGCTCTTCTCAAACCTTATGAGAAGGCATCCGAAGTTGAAACAACCGTTCGCAGCGTCGCCAATACCAATCGAGATGAGCATACGATCTTTTCTCAAGTAGGTAAGCGACTTGGGCTGATCCCGGAGGCGCGTGTCCGAGAGGCGTTTCTCAGTGTCTGGGCGCGGTCTTTCCCTACTGAGCTGCAGGAGTTTCTAGACGGTTTCCGCTCCCTGCTTCCGAAAGAGACGCAGGAAATTCCACTTGGCGCCGTTCAGTACTGATGCTGCAATATCTTCGCAGCGAATTCCCTGCACGCAAAGGGGGGTAATGCTCACATCGACCTGCATTTTCGCGGAGTGCTGACTTCAAGGCATACGAAATGCCCGCCTCGGCGGGCTTTTTAATGCCAAGCAAGATGCCTGGCCCAGCGCCGGGCTTTCTTTTCTGGCAAAAACCCTATTCTGCTATCGTAGCGCCACCACAACTGAATTGTAGGGAAACAGGTGAGCATGGATTCATGGAAGAACCTGACGATCGCAGTACTGGCGACGATCAGCACTCAAGCCTTAGCGGAGAACAAGGGCTCGTACGAAAACTCGATGATGATGATCACGCTGGCTCCAACCACTCTCCTTTCAGGAACCACAGGACTTTCCGAGCTAGCTGTAAAAAACTTCAAGCCTGCCAAAGCTGATGCACTTGCTTTCATTGGCTCAGATGGCGAGATCCGCGGTGCTCAGCTCGAGCAGGCAGTTCGGTACTATCATGCAGCCTACAGTCCGCCACATATGACTGATGATCAATTAGCCCTAGCGATCGTCGCCAGTTTCTGAATCTGTCCCTTCGTATTTACATACAAGCCAGGCTCAGTCTGGGCTTCCAACTGCCGCTCTCTCTTAACCTGGACGGCTAACCCCATAACCGACTACTCCATGTCATGAGAGCTCGCGACGGCGGGCTTTTTACTGCCTGCTACGCTTTCCTCAGCGC
The DNA here is from genome assembly GCF_054788455.1 of Pseudomonas sp. ZL2. Lineage (NCBI taxonomy): Bacteria > Pseudomonadati > Pseudomonadota > Gammaproteobacteria > Pseudomonadales > Pseudomonadaceae > Pseudomonas > Pseudomonas sp. ZL2. The sequence continues at coordinate 42,049 of NZ_JBGOGX010000010.1, forward strand.
CTTAGAGGAATCGACATGACCGCACTTCCCGATGATCCGACACCTGCCCTGCTCAGCCGGCTGAATCAAAACATCAATGCTTTGGGCGCAGCCATTGAAGAAATCGGGATTTGGATCGACCAGCGAGGCTCCACTGAGACATACCATCGTGTCAGTGAGCACCTTGAAGTGCTATCAGCAAACAGCGATGCCATTGCCGAGTTGCTAGTCGACTTGATTGCCAGGTGGAAACCGGAAGAGCCTGGGGATCCAGAGGATTGAGAAAGCTAGCGAACTGATATCGCTTGGCTACACTTAAATCAGCTGACGGATCAGCGCCCCGTGTGGAAAAGCAGCCCGCCTAGCGCGGGCTTTTTCATGCCTTCACGAAATTTTCACCCCGGCGCAGGCATGGTGAATTCTCATCCGTGAACACTTAGCCCGCCCTCCCCTGCGGGCTTTTCTTTGCCCGCTTGTGCGAGCTAGATTTAGTCGCCTCGCCTTCGGCGAACATAAGCAATGCTGCGTTGGCCTGACGAACCATCGCAGTCCACTCTGTTGTGCTTACCAAACCAGAATGCTGAAGCCGCTCGGCGACCGCTAGAGCTTGATCATATTCTGGCTCGCGCAAGTAACCCGCCCCAAGGTACTTCGCCGTCCAGTCAAGAATAACCAGATTCTGATGTTTTCCCTCCATCCCAAAGCCCCCGAGCCCCACAGTGCTAAAGGGCGGCGAGATTACATAATGTCCTCAACGTGAGATATTCGAACACCATACCGTTCATCCGGTTTTCTCGATAGAAAACACTAATACTGAAGTCTTATTGTAAGAATAAGTTTCCCTTACAAAAAAGCGACATAAACTTATACAAACAACCTTCGCGGGCTTCTTTTTTGCCTGAGCAAAACCTATGTGCCCTGCCCCAAGCCCTCTACTGCACTGGCAAAACGTTCAGTTGCTTACAGGATCAGCGCATTCTTCTCCTCGGCATCGATGAGGCCTTGATGCTGGATCTTGTCCGCCAGGCTCACCAGCTCATCGTACTGCTCAGCTGCATCCATCCGAATCTCTCGTGAAGTGAATAGCTCACGCCAGGCCGCAAGCGCTTTATCCCTCTCATCCCAGTTCATGACCGTCTCCGGTAGCTGTTTCTCGGTAGAAGTAGCGATCACATAGGTGGTTCAGCCGAATTGAGCGTGCCCGCCATTGAGCGGGTTATTTTGTGGGCGCAAGAAAAATATGACCGGAGGTATTGACCACCAAACAATACCGCCGGTATTGTATGTTCATCGCAGCGACTCATCCAGTCCTGCAAAGGGCCTGAAGCGGCCCGCCGCTCTTTAACAACCAGCGCCATGCCCGACTACCCGGCCCAGCCGGTTAGGTCACTCCCGGCTCCATCGGTGGGAGGTCAGTAAACCGATGAACAAAACCGCACTTGCCTCTACCGGCGACCGGCGATCCGACAGGCCCGAAAGCCTGCCCACGCGCAGACCACTGCGACGGCGGACGAGGTGTTGACCGAACTGAGTGAATGACCTGGTAAGCGGGCGCGGAGAAACACAGAACGATTCACTGATGCCGCTTCTATGAGGCGGCATTGGGAATCCGGCGTGCGATACTGCTCACATCGAAATCAAATTGGAGGTCAAAGTGGAAGCATGCGAATTCATGGAGCGCCTGATCGCCAAGGCGGGCGAGTTTGGCCAGTGGAGCATCCAGAGGATTGTCGAAGAGCATCGAGGCATTGAGGTTGTCCCGGGATTCTGCTGGAACGAGGCCCGTGCTTCCGATGAGGATCCAGACCTGAAAGCCGGTTGGCTTTACTTCGCAATGGGTCGCGGGAAGTACCTGTTCGTCAGTTATATGGACCTCCCCAGCAGCAGGCGTTAAAGCTCAGCAGAAAAAACACAGCCCGATCAACTCGGGCTTTTTTGTGCCTGCAATTCACTGAAGCGCCTGGGCGACCGGGCGCTTTGGGAATCCACTGGGGAGAACCATGGTTACGAGAACAGTCACCATCAAACCTGACACTCCGGAGCTGGCGGCGCTGTGCGATGCCATTCGTAGAGCTGAAGGCAGCTCAATTCTGGAGTCGGCTCTTAGTCAGTATGTGAGCCGGATGATCGTTTCGACCTTGGCGGACAAGAGATTCCTCACAAGCCTTCGAGAAAGTTCTGGAGAGGCCGAGGCGAAGCAAGAGCGCATCAGGAAGCTCCGTGAAGAGCTCGCGAAGCTGGAAGCCGAGTAAGTGTCGATACGATTTCACTGGCTGGCCTTGGCGACAGGGCCAGACGGGAAATCAACCGGAGAGCCACCATGGAAATCGTTTTCCTTACTGAAAGCCTAACGATCGACTCCTGGGACAAGGGGCAGGTCAGAGTCGTCGTGGATATTGACCCGCAGAAGCTGATGGAAGATCTCGACGTCGAAGAACGCGTGAAAGGACTGGACGAGCACGAAGTCATCACGGCCATGGGCATCAACAAGACGCTCAACCTATTGAGCGAGGAAGAGCTAACTGACTGGATCAAAAGCAGCGACTGCGACCCTATCGATCTGCTGAATGCCATCGGCGAAGAGTCGATTTTCGAGTGGGTTAACTCGCAAGCAGAATAAACAACCAGCGCCACGTCAGCCTGACGTTAACTGCCCGATGCCCTGCTCCCCATCGCAGGCTGTATCGGAGTGTGATCTGAATCCTGCCGCCAAGCAGCACAGCTTCTATCCAGCGAGATCGGGAGGAACGAACACCGGTCGATGCAGAGATTGGCTCCTGCCAGCTCACACCCCGATGCAGATCGCATCACCGCAGGCGAATCCGGGGCCTTCCCGGCCAGACCAGATGCTTCCCGGGCAGCGCCGGGCGCCTGCATCCCCTTCCCTTCATATCGACCGCATTGGCAGGTGCCAGGCTGGCTTTTCACGCCCAGCTTGGTCACTGCGCCTGGCATCTGGCCAATGCGGTCCAGAGGATCAGCACATGCATGACTGCACCGATACCCAGGCCGTGTGCCGGGGCTGCGGCCTCAAGTTGCGCGGGTCGCCTTCTTGGAAGGGCGGCCTGGCCTACCACCCTGACCCAGACGGCGAAGTGCACCGCTGCCACTACGGCGGCTGGGTCTGCTCCCGGAGCTGCGACATCAAGGCCTGCGTTGAGCTGGAGGGGACCATGCCCGGATGCGGCACGGTGAACAGCTTCCAGCGACTTTCCCCTTACGCGAAAGAGAGCATCAATCGCCATTGGCCGGAGGCAGCATGAGCGGCTGGATCAAGTGCAGCGACAGGCTGCCTGAATTGGATCAGCCCGTTTTTCTGTGGGCGGGTGAGGCTTCTGGGATTGGCTGCCGCGCAGACATTCACGACGGCAATTGGGGCTGGGCCTGGGCGTTGAACCCGCCAATTCACGATGAGGTCGGCTGGTTCGTCGACGGCTACGAGCTGGATGATTTCGAACCGACCCACTGGCAGCCCCTTCCTTCTCCACCCACTGCGTAACCCACCACCTGGAGGCGACCATGCACCCAAGCATTCAAACCCGGCGCGACATTCTGTCCGTGCTCAAGGAGCGCTCTGTGATTGCCACTGCCGAGTTCTACGAGAAGGTTGGCCGGGTAATGCCGGTGATCCTGTTCCGGCTCCAGGTAAAGCCAGCGGGCCGGGACTTCTTCCATGTGGTGGACAGTGCCAGCGGCAAGGTTGTTGGCTTCCGCCGCGATCACAATGAGGCCTGTGCACTGGCGCGCCGGCTGGAGACGGAGACAAGGTCATGAGCAACTTTCTCGAAACGCCGGAAGGCCCGAACTGGCTGCACGACTCGATCAACAAGCTGATCTGCGGCGAGAACGTCACGGCGCCGCGCCCGTTTGGCAAAGAGGTCTCGCTGGTAACCCCCCAGTCGCTGTACGAGGCCCTCGCGGAGCACTTGGGCGCACAGGAGCACATCGCGCCGCTGCTCACCGACAACCGCGAGTACCCGATCGAGCGGATGATCTGCGAGGTTATCGCCGACGGGCGTGGCATCCACCGCAAGGTGCACGACCTTGCCTGCGAGGCGGTCGGCCCATCCAAAGCGGGACACCCTACTGCCCTGCATGACGTGGCCGAGGCCCTGATTCGGCCGTGGGCCAATGAGTATGGTCGGGCCCGAGCCGAAGAGATCGCTGCTGACCTGGCTATCGATCGGTACGAGCAGGCCAAGGCTGACGCAGCATGACAAGCCTGCAGTACGCCCGCCGCCTCGCCATCTGGCGATCCTCCTTTCTGGTCCTGACCGCCTGCGCAGCAGTAATGCTGGCGGTCCCGCTCACCCAATAATCTTTTTATCAGCGCCCACCGCAGGGATGGCGCGGGAGATTCGTATGTCCGCAGAAAAAGAACTGATCGTTGCCCCGCCTCAGGAAACAGCATTGGCGGTGTACAGCGCTGAAAAGGGCCTTGAGCCATGGCTGAACCAGATTCGCGTGAAGATCGACGAGTTCTTGGCAGTGGTCCCCGACCTGAAAACCGTCAAAGGCCGCAAGGAAATCGCTTCCATGGCCTATGAGGTTGCGCGCACCAAAACGGCAATCGAAAACAAGGGCAAGGAACTTTCGGCAGAGCAGAAGAAGGTTCCGGCTCGCATCGACGCTGAGCGCAAGCGTGTTTGGGACATCCTTGAAGCCTGGCAGAAGGAAGTGCGCAAACCTCTGGATGACTGGCAGGCGGCAGAGGATGCGCGGATTGATCGACACAACACCGCTATTGCCCACATCAAGCTCAATGCTGAGGCGCTGGATGGCATCACTGCCGAAGACCTGGCTGATCGCATCGCCAAGGTTGAGGTCGTCGCCCTGGGCGAACAGTGGGAAGAGTTCGAAGCCGAAACTGCCCGGGCCAAGGACGATTCGCTGAAGGTACTGCGCACTGCTCTGGCCGCCCGCCAGCAGTACGAGGCCGAACAGGCCGAGCTGGCCCGCCTGCGCGCCGAGGCTGAAGCACGCGAACAGAAAGAGCGTGAAGAGCGCATCGCCCGGGAAGCCTCCGAGCGCGCCCGGGTGGAAGCCGAGCAGAAGGCCCAGGCCGAGCGCGAAGCCACCCAGCGCCGCGAACTTGAAGCCAAGGCCGCCGCCGACCGCCGCGAGCTGGAGCTGAAGCTGCAGGCCGAACAAGCCGAGCGCGCCAGGGCCCAGGCCGAAGCTGATCGGCTCGCGGTTGAGCAGCGCGCCGAGCAAGAACGCCAGGCCGCAGCCCGCCGCGCCGAAGAGGCTGCCGAGCAAGCCCGCCTGGACGAGCGCCGCCGCGCCGATGCAGCCGCCGCCGAGATCCTCCGTCAGCAGCAGGCCCGGGAAGCCGACAAGGCCCACAAATCCAAGGTCATGGGCGCCGCGAAAGAGGCATTGATGTCGATGAACATCACCGAGGAACTGGCCAAGGCCATTGTGCTCAAGATCGCCCGCGGCGAAGTCCCGAACATCACCATCAACTTCTGAGGCCCCACTATGACCAGTCCAATCATCGTGCCGGAGCAGCGCCGCCAGGTTGCCGCTGCAGCACCTGCAGACAGCAGCATCCTGGCTGTCATCAGCCGCGTAGCCTCCGACCCGTCCTGCGATATGGACAAGTTTGAGCGCCTGATGGTGATGCATGAACGCATGCAGGCCCGGGACGCCGAAACGCAGTTCAACGCGGCCATGGCCGCAATGCAAAGCGACATCCCCAGCATTGCGGAGCGCGGCGCCATCGTTGTGAACGGGCAGAAGCGCAGCGACTACGCCACCTTCGAAGACATCAACGACGTGATCAAGCCGATCATGCAAACCCACGGCTTCGCCATCACCTTCAAAGTCGAGAACACGCCGGGCGGCATGAGCGTCACCGGGATTCTGATGCATCGGGCCGGGCATCGCGAGAGCACCTCCATGCTGCTACCCCTCGACACCAGTGGCAGCAAGAACGCAGTCCAGGCGGTCGGTTCGTCGGTCAGCTACGGCAAACGCTATGTCATGAGCGCTCTACTCAACCTCACCACTCGCGGTGAGGACGATGACGGCCATGCGGCCGTGCCAACGGCCAATGTGACCACCATCCAGGCGGCAGGAATCAATGCGCTGCTGGAGCGCTGCACGGAAAAAACTCGCGACTGGTTCATCGGCGAATACGGCTCGGCCGAGGTTGTGCCGAAGGGGGCACATGATCGCCTGGTAGCTCAGTTGAACAAGGCCATCAAGGCCTCGGAGGCTGCAAATGCGGATAGTCACTGACATCGAGCAAGGCACGCCGGAGTGGCTGGCCCTGCGCCTGGGCATCATCACCTGCTCGGAGCTGGATTGCCTGCTGGTAAGCGGTAAGGGCGAAGCAGGCTTCGGCGTGGCCGCCTTCACCTACATGGACCAGCTGATCGGCGAGCGCATCACTGGAGAGGCCGCCGAGATTCCTTTCCAGACCAAAGCAACGATACGTGGCCATGAGCTTGAGGGTGTAGCACGCGGGCTCTACGAGGACCGCGAAGGCATCAAGACTCGTTCAGTCGGGATCATCCTGAACCACGGCATCGGCTACTCGCCTGACGCCCTGGTCGGCGACGACGGCCTCACCGAGATCAAGACCAAGCTGCCCAAGTTTCAGGTGGGCGTGATCTTGGCCGGCGATGTTCCAAAAGAGCACGTAGCCCAGTGCCAGGGCGGCCTATGGGTGTCGGAGCGCGAGTGGATCGACTTCATCAGCTACTGGCCCGGCATGCCGCTCTTCGTCAAGCGCGTGTACCGCGACGAAGCCATGATCCGCAAGCTCACCGAACGGGTGAAGACCTTCTACGAAATCCTCGACGAGCGCATGAACAAGGTGCTCGGCCTGGCCGCATAACCAAGGAATCACGATGCCTACTCTTACCGATATCGGCCGCCTGGGCCGCGACGCTGAACTGCGCTACACGCCTGAAGGGAATGCCGTCTGCAACCTGGCCCTGGCCTGCGAATATGGCCGCAAAGGCCAAGGTGGCAATCGCCCTACTCAGTGGGTCGACGCCACGCTCTGGGGCAAGCAGGCCGAAGCCATGGCGCCCTACCTGCTCAAGGGCCAGCAACTGCACTTCACCATCGACGACGCCCACGTAGAGACCTACACAAAGGCCGACCATTCCCAGGGCGTGAAGCTCACCGGCCGCGTGATCATCATCAAGTTTGCCGGCAGCCCACCGCAACAGGCGCAGCAGGGACCCCAGCAGCAACAGTCCCGGCCTCAACAGCAGCGCCAGCAGAGCCGACCGCAGGCGCAGCAGCAGAACCAGCAAGGCGCCCCGGGCCCGGACTACGACAGCTTCGACGACGATATCCCCTTCGCCCCGCTGCATCACCTGGCTGGGGCGTAGCCATGATCGCCACAATCGCCCAGCCCATCCCCGCCGTGAAGTACGCCGCGGCCATGGCCACTTCCACTGGTCAGCCCTGGGGCGTGTATCGGGGAAACAAGCGTCTACTAGTGGTCATGCCCTCTGGCTCTACGAACAAGAAGCCAATCGAGGTGTGCCACCCATGAGACGCATCCAGAAGATCACGCAGCAGCGCCGCCGGCAGCTGCATGTTCACTTGCCGCCCAGCGGATTAAAGGAGGCGTCTTATGGCGATGGACCAGGCCGAGCGCGACCGGCGCAGGCGCGAGAAGTCCGCGAAGGTGCAGGAAGAAGACCTGCGCTTGAAGGTTCGACCAGGGACTAAACAGGCCCTGCTGGATCTGATGGAGTGGGCCGGGATCGAGGAACAGGGCGAGGCGATGACGCTGATGATTCATCACCTACATGGGCTGGGCCCGGGCGGCGCATTGCCGCTACTTGAACCTCCGCGCCACGAAATCACGGTGTCACCGTCTGTGGTGCGGAAGCTTGAGAATTTCCGGACGCGCGAGGCGCTGCGAATCGGACCTAGTTGCCAGATGGAATAGGCTGCTCCAGCACTTTTTTCAGGATGCCCATGAATATTTTAACGCTCATGAGGCTGTCGAAATCGCCACCTTCAATTTCGTAGTTGTCAGCCAGGTCACCATTACGATCAACATTGAAACGAGAAATTTCAGTTTCTTTTCCAGACAGATCGGGGGTGGTAACCACGACCTCCACTCGACCGCGACCGCCCACAACCAGTGGACCGATAAGCAACGAGAAAGGCTTGCCTACTACCGTTCCTTTGAAGCCTCGCTGCTCAGGAAGATGCTCGATGGTAACTAGCTGGCCGTACTTACGATCTGCGAGAGACTTCCAATGATCCAAACGATCGAGGAAGTTGGTTCGAGCATGAGTGCTATCGCGGGCAGCCTGGCCAAGGTAACTACCAAAACTGTCAGGGTCTTGCTGGAAATCCATTCGTCATCTCCCATTCAACTGAAGTGCTCGGCTGAGCAATAAGTTAATACCCCATCCACCTACAAATTGCCACCATGCCGCCACCAGCACGGAGGGCGGCGCATGCATGGAGAAAGACCAATGCCGCAGATCGACCGCAGCGCCAGCATCATCTTCGGTGACGCCGACATCGTCATACGCGAGCCGCACCCAGGCCGCCAGCCGTGGGACCAAGAGAAGGCCTGGGAGCGCGAGTATCGCAACCAGGTGCTGAAGCGCATCGTGCAAACGCTCAATCGCCTGGGCTGGACGTGCGCAATGCCAGAACTGCGTGAGCGCGACAAGCGCGACCAGTACGGCATCGCGGAAAACTCCCGGCGCAACAAGCGCGTGTGCAGCAAAGGCGATCTGAAAGCCGACTTGGAGCTGTCCGGCGCAACGATCACCTTCCAGATGTTCCAGAACGTGAACGCGCCTGATCGCCCTGACCATGATGGCCGTTACCAGAGTGACAAGGAAAAGCACATGCCGTACCTCATCCGCCTGGAGATGGAGCGCACCCGCCGGCGGATCCGCACCTACCTCTGCAACGTGTTCAGCGGGTACTACTTCGATGAAGAGTGGATGCGCAAGCATGAGCGCAAGGTCGGACCAGGCCACCTCACTGCCCTGGAGCGCATTCAGCTCCACTACGAGAGCAGCTCGCACTTCAAGGGTGTGGACTGGGACAAGCGCAAGGCCGAATCGTGGATGAGCGGCAACCTGAAGTCGGCGGACTGCCAGATGCTTGAGCATGGCCAGGCCGTCTGGTTCACCGACTACGAGGGTCGCTGGCAGCGCGGCACGGCGCTCTACAACATCAACAACATGTGGTGGGTGGTTACCGGGCCATTCAGCTACACGAATAAGTGCTGCCGCGAGCTTCACACGGCCTCGCCCGAGCACCCCAAAGTCAAGGCCAATCAGGCTCGGCGCCGCAGCAGACTGGAATCCCTGATGTCTCAGGCTGCAGCGAAGTTGGACTTCAAGCGCGCCGAGGCGCTGAAGAACATCCTGTTCCCGCCTCAGGAATCGCTTTACATGATCTGGACAGATCGGCACGGCGGCGCCTACTTCGGGCCCGGCTACAGCGGTTACACCAACGACACGAACCAGGCCGGCAAGTACACCCGTGCCGAGCTCAAGCCCTACCTGGGCGATGCCAACGAGAAGGAACACCTTCGAGCCGTACCGGTTCGCAAAGCCGCCTGACCCTCCCGCGCTGCCCGCCAGCGACTCAGCCGTTGCCGTGATCGTTGCCGCCTCCGCCGCCGATCAATTGAACCTCGAACTGTGCTCCAGGGATTAGTGGCGATGAAGCCACCCAGCGAATTACATGCCGGGCGGCGCATTTCGGACAAATCACTTCGATCTGATCCTTCGTGTCGTCCATATCGAACTGAAGCTCTGCATCACACCTTTTGCATCTGGCCATCTGAGAGCCCTCACGCAGGTATCCACTCAGCATAGCGCCTCCCCATTTCTACGAATCACGCCACCGAGGCCGGCCAGGCCATGGAGGATTCCCCTTGCAAGCAGTTATCTACGCCGGCCTTCGCAACGGCGCCCGCGACCAGGCCATCCACGACGCACTGATCTACAAGCACGTCGCCGAAGTAGCCAGCGAATTCAAGCTATCCCCTAACACCGTCAGGGCGGCTGCGAAAAGAATCGCCAGCGTCAGTGCTTACGACCTGGTGCTGCTGGGGGGGGTAGCCCTCTTCGCATTGGCCAGGTCGTCGCCGACTCATTCCGCAAGGCTGCGCTCGGCGCATACCGAAACTACCGGGGAACCTTCCAGAATCTTGAGCTGCCCTGCTGGGTGATCACCGACGGCACTCAGAAAATCGAGGTGACCGAGCTTCGCAGCATCGATACCGGCGAGGCCCAGCTGTAACCCCCTTCCCCTAAATCTCCAATCGACTCACGCCACCCCGGCGAGGAACGCCTATGTCTGCATTTCAGAAAAAGCCCGCCTTCGACTTCAAAACCCAGTACGGCCTGGGCCTCGATCCGCAAGATGACGAGATCGTGGTCGACTTCTTCTGCGGTGGTGGCGGCGCCGGTACCGGCCTGGAGATGGGCCTGGGCCGGCCGGTGACGGTTGCCAAGAACCACAACCCGGCGGCGATCAGCATGCACACCGCCAATCACCCGCACGCCAAGCACTTCACCACCGACGTGTTCGAGGGTGACCCTGACGAAGAATGCGGCGGGCGCCCGGTGGGCTGGTTCCACATGAGCCCGGACTGCACGCACCACAGCCAGGCCGCCGGCGGCCAGCCGCGCAAGCGCGAGATCCGCAACTTGTCCTGGATCGGCCTGAAGTGGGCCGGGAAGAAGCGCCCTCGGGTGATCAGCCTGGAGAACGTGAAGCAGATTCTGCAGTGGGGTCGCCTGATCGCGAAGCGCGACAAGGTCACCGGTCGCGTCGTCAAGCTCGACGGTACAGTGGCGGCTCCCGGTGAGCGCGTGCCAGTTCAGCAGCAGTTCCTGGTGCCTGATCCGAAGCGTCGTGGCTCGACCTGGCGCCGGTTCGTGGCACTACTGGAAGGCATGGGCTACGTCGTCGAGTGGCGCGTGATCAAGGCCTGTGACTTCGGGGCACCGACCAGCCGCGAGCGCCTGTTCATGATCGCCCGGTGCGATGGCCAGCCCATCGTGTGGCCTGAGCCGACTCACGCGAAGAAGCCTGCCAAGGGCCAGCAGAAGTGGCGCACCGCCGCTGAGTGCATCGACTGGACCATCCCGAGCCAAAGCATTTTTGGCCGCAAGAAGGACCTGGCACCGGCTACGCTGCGGCGGATCGCCAAGGGCATGAAGAAGTTCGTTATCGATGCCGCCGACCCGTTCATCGTGCCGATCGCGAACTGGTCGGGAGAAAGCGTGCAGTCGGCGCAGGAGCCACTGCGCACCGTCACTTCCTGGCCCCGCGGCGGGTCATTCGCCATGGCTAGCCCGATCATTGCGCCAGCCACGCACCAGGGCAGCGACCGGGTCAACGATCCGCACTCGCCGCTCCCCACCATAACCTGCGCCAATCGCGGCGAGCTGACGCTTATCAGCCCTACCCTGATCCAGTCGGGCTATGGCGAGCGAGCCGGCCAACAGCCGCGCGTGCCGGGCCTCGATCAACCGGTCGGTACAGTTGTCGCTGATGGGGTCAAGCATGCATTGGCGTCAGCACACTTGGTGAAGTTACGCTTCGACGACGCGGGCAAGCCTCTGGACGAACCGTTACCAACCATCACCAGCGGCGGCAACTACCAGCGGCCGGCCGGGGCCGCCCACGCCATGGGTGTCTCGACGGTGTTCATGGCCCAGATGAACGGGGGCTTCAACACCACCGACGCCAAGAGCATTGAAGACCCGATGACGACGGTGACCAACACCGGCAGCCAGCAGCAGCTGGTGACGGCGAGCCTCCTGCACCTGCGCGGGAACTGCGATGCGCGCGAGGTAAGCGATCCCCTGCACACCATCAGCGCCGGCGGCCAGCACCACGGCCTGGTCACGGCATTCATGGAGCGCCAGTTCGGCGGCAGCGTTGGCCAGGCCATCGACGAGCCCGCGCCAACCGTCACCGCTGGCGGTAGCGGCAAGAGCTCGCTGGTTGAGCTGCAGCTGTCGCCAGAGGTTGAGGCAGGCGCGCTGCGGGTCGCGGCATTCCTGATCAGCTACTACGGCACTGAGAACGTGAGTGGCGCCAGCGATCCATCGCCGACCATCACCACAAAAGATCGCCTGGCCCTGGTCACCGTGACCATCAAAGGCACCCCGTACGTGATCGTCGATATCTGCCTCCGGATGCTGCAGCCCCCCGAGCTGTACCGGGCCCAGGGCTTCCCCGCGGACTACCGAATTGACGAGGGCGCCGACGGTAAGAAGTTCACCAAGACCGAACAGGTGCACATGTGCGGGAACAGCGTCAGCCCGCCGCCGATGGCTGCCCTGGCCAGGGCGAATGATCCATGGGGAATGGCAGAACGGAAATCGATAGCCGCTTAAGACTCATCAGCGAGCCGGCAGCGGAACTGCGCGGGACTTCGCGGAGCTTTGAAATAGAACTCCTCAACATGCAAGGCACCACAAAGTTGGCAGTTGAAAACTTGCCAATCGGTTTTGCTGTCGTGACGTAACTGAACTTTGGTTTTCTTACCGCACTTTTTACACGTCAGTTTTTGATTCATCGCATCGCTCCAAATCACCATCCCTCAACTATAGCTGCGTCTTTCTCAAGCGCAGATAGGTATCCCTATGCCCACAGAAAACCGATCCAGCAACACCGAACAGATGGTCAGCGTGCCGCGTGATGAAGTTGAGCGCCTGGTGAAGCTGCTGCAGTACCAAGCCCATCCCTACCCCTCGCCTCATGCTGAGTTCTGGCAGGGCCTGCTTGATGCGCCAGCCGCCCAGCACCAGGGCGAGCCGGTGGGCTGGACCTACGAAGATGGGAAGGAATACACCGCCTGCCCAGATCACGCGCATGACCTCAGGGCGGAAGGCATCGAGCTGACTCCCGTCTACCGCCACCCGCCAACCTCCGACGGCTTCAGCGCCGGTGACATGGCCGACCAGGGTGCCAAGGCGTTCGCTGCGCGTGATCCGGAAGTTGAGGAGTTGCGCGCCCAGTTGGCCGAAGCTCAGGAGGTTCTGCGAGATTGCATTGAAGTCGGCGAGCTTGATGCAGAAACACAATGGAAGGCCGAGCGGGTATCGAAGGGACGTCGCCTGTACGTGGATGATCGAGCCCTGGCATCCATCGTAGAGCCGAGCGAGCCGGTTGAGAGCGACCAGGGAATCCCAGGCACCTCCTTCCAGCGCCTGAACATGCTCGCTAATCAGGGCGAATGACCAAGGAGTACATTTGTACTCCACCCCGCTTTAACCCCTCTCCCCTCTATTGAACAGCCGCGATATGGCGGCCAAGGCGAAGCTATGTCTCAAGTAAAGGAACGCCCGATCTTATTCAACGGGCCGATGGTCCGTGCTGTACTGGATGGCCGGAAGACGGTTACCCGGCGAGCACTCAGCGCTCGGTCGCTGAAGGAAATTGGCTACGGCGTTCAACTGGGCGAATGCCACGAGCTGCCAGCCGATGGCCAGGTACACCCGAACAGCGCCAGCTATTACACCGAACTTTGCCCTTTTGGCCTGCCCGGTGATCGTCTGTGGGTGCGCGAGACCTTCGCACTACTCGGCAACGAGGATGGCGTCTGTATTGACTGGAATGACCAGGTGCAGAAAGGCGACGAGCGCCAGGCCGCACGAATCTACAGAGCAGCTGCAGTGTCGGGGATTATGGTCTGTGGCAGATTCCTGATCAGGCCGACTGGAAGCCGGAGACCAAAAGCCTGCAGTACGAGGGCGCGTGGCGTCCGAGCATTCACATGCCCCGCTGGGCCAGCCGCATTCTGCTGGAGATCACCGAGGTTCGAATCGAACCGCTGCAGCACATCACCATCGGCCAGATCTGCAAAGAGGGCCTTGCCCGCTCGATGTATGAATTCATCCCGGTGACCACGGCTTTCGATGCCTTCGCCGAGCTGTGGAACTCTACCGGCGGCGACTGGGATGCCAACCCCTGGGTCTGGGTCGTCGAGTTCAAGAGGATCGAGCCATGACCCGTCTGGCCCTATGCCTCCTGCTGCTGGGCGCCGGCGCCAGTGCAATCGAGTGAATCACACGTTTGAATCAGGAGTTTCTTCGCCTTTGAAACCCCAGCCCTCTTTCTTTGCTGTTTCCACCAACTCAGTAATCAACTCCATGTTGGGCAAACGTGCTTGACCGCGTGCAGCCTGAAGAGAGCCGTCCGGACGTTTCCAAATGAATCGGTAGCCACGCTGCTGCGAGCCATCACTGTAATTGTAGTGACACCACTGGAAACAGAGAGTCCAGCCACTATCAAATTTCTTTTCTACTTTTTCGATAACCGTAACGCGTGCCTGGACGGCCATGAATCCCCCGGATAACAGTTAAGAGCTTAATTGCACAATCAAGATCTTAATTGATCGAAAAGACCTGTCAAGCCGATGTGATAGGCCTCTCCTTCTGCCGACATCAGCAGGTGCTCGACCATCAACCCTACAACTCAAGCCTGCCGGTAGGCGGGCGAGGATGAGCTATGTCCGATATCAACGTGAAGTGCTGCCGGCGCCGGAACCAGCACAAGGAGAGCGAGCGCATCTCCGTGCCAAGTAAGTGGCTCGAAGGAGCCAGCACGATGGTTTGCCCACACTGCCGATGCACCAGCTATTACCGGCTCGACGACAAGCTGCCGAGCTAACCCCTCCCCACCTCTGCCGCCATGCGCGGCGTGGAGCCTATCCCATGGAAACCAAAACCAGCGGTGACGTCGACAAGGTCACCGAACAACGCATGGCTGCACTACTCGGCTGCACCAAACGAGCACTTGAAGGTCGGCGCCTGCGCGGCGTACTGCCCGAAGGCGTCTGGATGAAGCACCACGGACGCATCATTTATAGCAAGAAGAGGTACGACGAATGGCTCGAAAGCCAATGGATTTACCCCCAGGGATCGATATCAACCACGGATCGCTCCGCCTCCGATTCATGTGGGAAGGTACTCGACGCACCGAAACCCTTCCCTACCCCACGACACCGAAAGGCCTCAAGGCTGCATCCCAGCTTCGCGATCAGGTAACAAGCCTCATCAAATACGGGTTACTGGACCAGGACAAATACGCGGAGTTGTTCCCAAACTCCGCCACCGTCGTCGGTGGGATGCCGGTATTCGGTGAGTACGCTCAGCTGTGGCTGGATAGTCGCGAGATCGTCGACGGCACGCGCAATGGCTACAAGAGCGCGCTCAACCTTTACTGGATGCCGCACCTTGCGCTGGTCCGGATCGACTTGCTGTCAACGACACGGATTCGCCAAATCGTGAGCACCACGAAATGGACCTCACCTTCGGTCAAGCGCAATGCGCTGGTGAAGCTGTCGACCATCCTCAGAGCAGCAGTCGGTGACGGACTGATACTACGTAACCCAGCAGAGTCGGTACAGCTGCCCAAACGCAGTAAAAAGGAGATCGAGCCGTTCACCCTGGACGAGGCAAACCAAATCGTTACCCGGATGTACGCGGGCAAGCATTGGCCCAGCTCGATCTATGCCGCGTTCTATGAATTCGTGTTTTTCACGGGAATGAGGTTATCCGAAGCGCTGGCCCTTCGTTGGGACGCGGTGGATCTTGAGAAGCGAACGGCGCATGTGAAGCGCACCGTTGCGTTAGGAAAGGTGGTGGAACGCACCAAAACCGGAAAGGATCGTTTCGTACTGCTGAATGAGCGTGCGCTGCACGCGCTGGAGTTCGCCAGGCAGTATGCGGAGCGGCGCAAGCTGGGCAAAGGAAAGGTGACTGAGACGCCGTACATCTTCCCTCCGTCGAAAAACGCAGAATTTGTGCAGCAAACGTCCGATCTGCATCACCAATGGCGGCCAATCCTCAAGGAATTGGGGATCGGCTACCGGCGGCCATACAACTGCCGTCACACCTATGCGACAATATGCTTAATGTCTGGCCTCAACCCCGCATTTATCGCCCAACAGCTCGGGCATAGCGTGCAGATGCTCTTATCGACTTATGCACGTTGGATCAACTCGACCTCGGATTGGCAGGAGCTTGAAAAGCTCCAGATTGGTCTCAAATTGGTCTCAGGCTGTGAAAGCGTCACATAAGTTATTGATAGGTAAGCCCTTTGATCTCCACCGCTAACATCACCATGCAGTTCGGCGCCAAGCCCTTGTTCGAGAACGTCTCGGTCAAGTTCAACAACGGCAACCGCTACGGCCTGATCGGCGCCAACGGCTGCGGCAAGTCGACCTTCATGAAAATCCTCGGCAACGACCTGGAACCGTCCGCCGGCCAGGTCATGCTCGAGCCGAACGTACGCCTGGGCAAGCTGCGCCAGGATCAGTTCGCCTACGAAGAATTCACCGTGATCGACACCGTGATCATGGGCCACGAGGAGCTGTGGAAGGTCAAGGCCGAGCGCGATCGCATCTACTCGCTGCCGGAAATGACCGAAGAAGACGGCATGGCCGTTGCCGAGCTGGAAACCGAGTTCGCCGAGATGGACGGCTACACCGCCGAATCCCGCGCCGGTGAGCTGCTGCTGGGCCTGGGTATCCCGCTGGAACAGCATTTCGGCCCGATGACCGAAGTCGCGCCAGGCTGGAAGCTGCGTGTACTGCTGGCCCAGGCGCTGTTCTCGAACCCGGAAGTGCTGCTGCTCGACGAACCAACCAACCACCTGGACATCAACACCATCCGCTGGCTGGAAAACATTCTCACGGCGCGTAACAGCACCATGATCATCATTTCCCACGACCGGCACTTCCTCAACAGCGTCTGCACCCACATGGCCGACCTGGACTACGGTGAGCTGCGCCTGTTCCCGGGCAACTACGACGAGTACATGACCGCCGCGACCCAGTCGCGCGAGCAGCTGCTGTCGGACAACGCCAAGAAGAAAGCCCAGATCGCCGAGCTGCAGACCTTCGTCAGCCGCTTCTCGGCCAACGCCTCGAAAGCCAAGCAGGCCACTTCGCGGGCCAAGCAGATCGACAAGATCCAGCTGGCCGAGGTCAAGCCATCGAGCCGGGTCAGCCCGTTCATCCGCTTCGAGCAGACCAAAAAACTGCACCGCCAGGCCGTGACCATCGAGAAGATGTCCAAGGGCTTCGACGGCAAGACCCTGTTCGAGAACTTCAGCTTCACCGTTGAAGCCGGCGAGCGCGTGGCGATCATCGGCCCCAACGGTATCGGCAAGACCACCCTGCTGCGCACCCTGGTCGGTGAACTGGCCCCGGATGCCGGTGCGGTGAAATGGACCGAAAGCGCCGAACTGGGCTACTACGCCCAGGACCACGCCCACGACTTCGAAGAAGACCTCAGCCTGTTCGACTGGATGGGCCAGTGGACCCAGGGCGAGCAAGTGATCCGTGGCACCCTGGGGCGCATGCTGTTCTCCAACGACGAGATCCTCAAGTCGGTGAAGGTGATCTCCGGTGGTGAGCAAGGCCGCATGCTGTTCGGCAAGCTGATCCTGCAAAAGCCCAACGTACTGGTGATGGACGAACCGACCAACCACCTGGACATGGAATCGATCGAGGCGCTCAACCTGGCGCTGGAAAACTACCCGGGCACGCTGGTCTTCGTCAGCCACGACCGTGAGTTCGTGTCGTCGCTGGCCACCCGCATCATCGAGCTGAGCCCGAGCGGTGTGGTGGACTTCAGCGGTACCTACGATGACTACCTGCGTAGCCAGGGTGTGGTGATCTGATCCAGGCCTGAACGGGGCTGCTTTGCAGCCCATCGCTGGCAAGGCCAGCTCCCACAGGGTCCTGTGTGCACAGTCAACCTTGTGGGAGCGGATTAATCCGCGCCTACTTAGTTAGCCTGCTTTCTTTTCTCTTCGCACCCGGCGATCATGGGCCCTCTCCCACCGCCCGCCAGCGAACGAGCTCATGTCCGCGCAACAACCCGCTCCCGTCGACACCAGGTCGATCACCCGGCAAATCCTCTCGATTGTCTTCTACACCTTCATCGCCTTCCTCTGCATCGGCCTGCCGATCGCGGTACTGCCCAGCTATGTGCATGATCAATTGGGTTTCAGTGCGGTCATCGCCGGTATCACCATCGGCCTGCAGTACCTGGCCACCCTGCTCAGCCGGCCCTTTGCCGGGCGGGCGGCGGACAGCCTGGGCAGCAAACGGGCAATCATCTACGGGCTGATCGGGATCGCCGCCAGTGGTGTGCTGACCTTTGCTTCGGCGCTGACTGTAACTGTGCCGCTGCTGAGCCTGCTGGCACTTCTGGGCGGGCGCGTGCTGCTGGGGATTGCCCAAGGGCTGATTGGTGTTGGCACCTTGAGCTGGGGTATCGGTGCGGTAGGCGCCGAGCAGACTGCGCGGGTGATCTCCTGGAACGGGATTGCCTCGTACGGCGCCATCGCCATCGGTGCGCCGCTGGGGGTGATGCTGGTCGACCAGGTCAACTTCGCTACCCTGGGCCTGGCCTTGAGTGGCCTGGCGCTGTTGGCGTTGCTGGTAATCCGCAACAAGCCGTCGACGCCGGTGGTGCGCGGCGAACGCCTACCGTTCTGGGCCGCATTCGGCCGAGTGGCGCCGTGCGGCGTCAGCCTGACCCTGGCATCGATCGGCTACGGCACCCTGACCACCTTTGTCACCCTGTTCTATCTTGAGCAGGGCTGGAGCGGTGCGGCCTGGTGCCTGAGTGCTTTCGGCGTGTGCTTCATTCTTTCGCGACTGCTGTTCGTCAACGCGGTCAACCGCTTCGGCGGCTATCAGGTGGCGGTGGCCTGCATGGCCACCGAAGCCCTCGGCCTGGCCTTGCTGTGGCTGGCGCCAAGCCCGGCGCTGGCGCTGATTGGCGCCGGGCTTGCGGGCTTTGGCCTGTCGCTGGTGTATCCGGCGCTGGGTGTGGAGGCGATCAAACAGGTACCCAGCTCCAGCCGCGGCGCGGGCCTGGGCGCCTACGCGGTGTTCTTCGACCTGGCCCTGGCGATTGCCGGGCCGGTAATGGGCGCGGTGGCCCTGTACCTGGGCTATGCCTGGATCTTCTGCGTGGCAGCCTTGCTGTCCCTGCTAGGGGTCGGCCTGACCGTGCTGCTGTCGCGTCGCGCCAACGCTCACTGATCGGCCATAGGCAGCCCGCCCCGGTGGCGGTCACCCAGGGTGTGGTTGAAAAACCGTGCGGCCTCCGCCTGCAACGACAGGTGAATATCCTCCCGGTCGACGCCGTCCGGGTCGTTGCACAAGGCGGCCATCTTCTGCCGCTGTTCGTCGTCGCACGGCGCCATGAAGACAAAATGCCCGGCGCCGGCGAGCAGCTTGTAGTTGGGTGAGACCGGCAGTTTGCGCGCCAGGGCCTGGGCGTTCTTGTCGATGGCCAGCAACTGGTCCTGGTCGCCGCTGTAGATCAACGCCGGCACCTTGACCTCGGCCAGGGCATGACGGCCGAACATCAGGCTCAGGGGCGCCATCAGCAGCAGCGCCTTGACCCGCGGATCAGGCGCAGCCCGCAGGTCGGCACGATCGGCGATCAGAACCCCCTGGGTCTTGCAGGCATCGGCGTCCAGCGGGCGCTCCCGACAGTAACGTTGCAGACGTTCCAGGTCCGGTTGCGCGCCGGACAGGATCAAGGCGGTCTCGCCACCGGCCGAGTAGCCGATCACACCCACCTGCGGGCCATTGATGTAAGGCGCCAGAAAGGCATCGCTCAGGCTGGCAGTGATCGCCGCGCTGATCTGCAAGGGACGTCCGTAGAGGTTGCTCAGGGTCCCCAGGCGGCTATGGTCGCGGGCATTGTCGCCCGGATGGGTCACGGCGACGACGATGAAGCCGCGACGTGCCAGGGCGGTCGCCAGGTCATGCAAGGCCAGGGGCGTACCGGTGTTGCCGTGGGAAAGCATCAACAGCGGATAGCGGCCCATGACCATCGATGCGCCTTCCCAGGCCTGGATCCGATAGCCGTCGATTCGGCTGCTGCGCTCGGGGCCGCTGGACGGATAGAACGCCAGTGCCTGCACCGGTTGCGCATCCAGCGGGTCGGCAAAGCTCAACCGGTGCACGCCGACACTCCAGTGCGCAGCCGGCTCGGCGTGCACCGTCAGTGGGCCGCCCAGCAGCACAAGCAGGAATAACGCGCCAAGACGCCGCATCGTTTTGCACCTTACCCAACGCTGTCGATCAATGCTGACAGTGCGCAGCATAGAACGGGCCGGATCGGCGCAGATGAAGACTCCATGAAAAAACCGACTGCAGGCCATGCCTGCAGTCGGTTTGGGTGGCGCTAGTGCAATCAGGCAGCGGCGAACAGGTCGTTGCTGATCTGCAACTGCGCGGCGTTCAGGGCCTTGACCCGGTGCTCATCGCCATAGGCCAGGCCATGGGCGCGGACGATTTCCAGGTCGGTAATGCCGATGAAGCCGAGGAACACCTTGAGGAACTCTTCATGCCCGACCGCCGTTGGCTGGCCAGCGTGCAGGCCGCCTGCGGTCGACACCAGGATCACTTTTTTGTCGCCGCACAGGCCTTCGGGGCCGGCTTCGGTGTAGCGGAAGGTCTTGCCTGCCACGGCGACACGGTCGATCCAGGCCTTGAGCTGGGTCGGCACGGTGAAGTTGTACATCGGCGCAGCCAGCACTACGGCGTCGGCGTCGAGGAATTCCTGCAGGGTCTCGGCGCTGAGTTTGGCCTCGTGCTGTTGCGCGGCATCGCGCAGTTCTTCCGGGGTACCGGCAGCCACCAGGGTCGCGGCCGAGAAGTGGCTGATGGCGTCGCCGGCCAGGTCACGGTAGGTCACCTGCAGCGACGGGTCGGCGGCTTTCCAGGCTTCAACCACGCTGCGGCTCAGCTGACGGGAGGCGGAATTGTCGCCCAGAATGCTCGAATCGATATGCAACAGTTTCATGGGACTCTCCTGAATGAAGACCGCGAGTGGGCGATCACGATGGGGAGAATCCTACATGGGTGGCGAATAGCTGATAAGTCAGCAAAAATGCGTTAGTTTGTCCTACTCGCAGGACAATGGTGATCCCATGCAAGACCTCAACGATCTTTTCTACTTTGCCCGCGTGGTCGAAGCCGGCGGTTTTGCTGCCGCCGGCCGTCTGCTCGGTATTCCCAAGTCACGCCTGTCCCGGCGTATCGCCGAGCTCGAAGAACGCCTGGGTACGCGTCTGCTGCAACGCACCACGCGCCAGCTGAAGCTGACGGCCGTGGGCGAACGCTACCTGCGCCACTGCCAGGCCATGCTGCTGGAGGCAGAGATGGCCGACGAAGCGGTGGCCAGCATGACCAGCGAACCACGCGGGCGCTTGCGGGTGTCGTGCCCGGTGGGCCTGGCCCATGAATTCTTGCCCGATGTGATCAGCCGCTTCCTGCAGCAATACCCGCAGGTGCAACTGGACATGATCCTACTCAACCGCCGCGTCGACCTGATCACCGAGGGCGTCGACGTAGCCCTGCGCGTGCGCGACCTGGGTGATGAAGACCCGGCCCTGGTCACCCGCCGCCTGCGTCAGGCGCAGATGCTCCTGGTGGCCGCACCGCAATTCGCCGCCGCGCAGGTGCTCAATCACCCGCAAGACCTGGCCAGCCTGCCGGTACTTGGCGCGGTGGACGCCGACCGCCTGGTGCATCTGCGCCTGCTCGACGCCAAGGGTCACAAGCATGAGCTGGCCATGGAGGCACGGCTGGCGATCGACGACTTTGTCGTGCGCAAGGCCGCCGCCATTGCCGGGCTGGGCTTTACCGCCCTGCCGATCATGCACTGCGAAGAAGAACTCGACCGTGGCGAGCTGGTGCGGCTGCTGCCAAACTGGTCGCTGCCCGGCGGGTATCTGCAGGCAGTCTACCCACATCGGCGCGGGCTGCTGCCGGCGGTGCGGGTGTGGATCGATCATCTGGTGGCGGAATTCGCCCAATGCGGGGAACGTTATGTCTGAAGGGAAAATCACCGAAGCCCAGGTCGCGGCCTTGTGCCTGAGCCTGCCGGGTGCGCGGGAAGACTACAAGTGGGGCGGCGTGCGCGTGTTCTCGGTGGCCGGCAACAAGATGTTCGCCGTGCTTGACCTGGCCGGCGCCGGGTTGTCGTTCAAGGTCGATAGCGATCTGTTTCTGGGTTACGCCGACCGCCCCGGCGTGCGCCCGGCGCCTTATCTGGCGCGAGCGCACTGGATCAGCATGGCGCCGCCCTACCCCATGGGCCGCGCTGAACTGAGCGAGCTGCTGCAACGCTCCCACCAACTGGTGGTCAGGCGCCTGCCCAAGCGCCTGCAACCGGGTTTGCTTATCTGAGCACTGGCGCCAACGCCGCACCCAACCAACGGCCGTCGAGCAGCAGGTGGTCGACCCAGAACAGCTGATGCACGGCGACAATGGCCCAAAAGCTCAGCTGGAACGACAGCTTGCGGGTCTTGTGCCGAAAGCGTTGCTGGGCGAGCAAGGCGCCCGGCCAGCCGCCACACAGCTCACTGGCGTGCAAAACCTTCTCCGGCGTGCGCCAGGCCTGGTTGCGGGCCTGCTGCTTGTCGCGCCAATACAGTACAAAGCTCACCAGGCTGGCCAGCGGATAGGCCAGCGCCGGCACCCAGGACTGCCCGCTCAGCAGCATCTGCAGGGCCCCGCCCACGGGCAGCAGGCACAGGGCGACAAAAACCAGCAGCTTGCTGCGCGGGTTTTGCATGGCGCCGCTGGCAGAGGCTGCGCGGCGCTGTTGGCTCTGGCTACGGCTCATCTCAACCGTGCGCCGTGGTCCAGTCGACCCAACCGAACAGCCAGGTGCCGAGAATGATCAGGCCGAACCCGATGCGGTACCAGGCGAAGGCTGCATAGCTGTGGTTGGCGATGAACTTGAGCAGGCCGCGCACGGCGATCATGGCGAAAATGAACGACACCACGAAGCCGATGGCAAATACCGGGAAGTCGTCGGGCTGGAACAGCTCGCGGTATTTGTAGCCCGAGTACACGGCGGCACCGACCATGGTCGGCATGGCCAGGAAGAACGAAAATTCGGTGGCCGCCTTGCGCGACAGGCCGAACAGCAAGCCGCCGATGATGGTCGAGCCGGAGCGCGAAGTGCCCGGGATCATCGCCAGGCACTGGGCACAGCCGATTTTCAGGGCGTCGCTCCAGCGCATGTCATCGACCTGGTCAACGCGGATCACATGCTGGCGGCGCTCGGCCCAGAGCATGATCACGCCACCGACCACCAGGGCGGCGGCCACGGTGATGGGGTTGAACAGGTATTCATGGATCAGGTCGGCGAACAGCACGCCGAGCACCACGGCCGGCATGAAGGCGATCAACAGGTTGACGGTGAAGCGTTGTGCTTCGCGCTGACGCGGCAGCCCCACCACCACGTCGAAGATCTTGCGGCGAAATTCCCAGACCACCGCCAGGATCGCGCCCAGCTGGATGATGATATTGAAGGCCATGGCCCGCTCACCACCGAAGTTGATCAGATCGGCGACGACGATCTGGTGGCCGGTACTGGAAATCGGCAAGAACTCCGTCAAGCCTTCGACAATACCTAGAATGACAGCCTGCAGGCCGGTCCAAAGATCCATGCTTCCCCCGTGAGGCAATGCCTGCGGCATGCCCCTTTATAGTCTTTTAGTTGCCAATGGCTGTTCAGCGCCTGGCCGTTTTACAGCGACAGTTGGTCGCAAAGCCAGCAGAAAAGTTCACGCGGCCTTCAGGTTTACCCCGTCGAGGCCGAAATCCTATCAGACCTCTCGGATAAACGCTGCTGGGACGACGCAACAGACCTCAACGAATCAAGCACTTAGCCCTTGGTCGAGTAGGTTCGGGGGGCAAAGCATGCTTGGATGTAGGCAACAATAAAAAGAATTCGGGGTAAGCATTCCATGAAAACTCTTCGCAGTATGTCGATCAGCCGGCGCTTGTGGCTGATCCTGGTGGTGGCAGTGGTGATGCTGGTAACCCTGGGGCTGCTGATGCTGCGCCAGATCCACGGTGACCTGTACCAGGCCAAGGCCGAAAAGACCCGCCACGTGGTCGAGACCGCAGCCGGGGTGCTGGCGTATTACCAGGGCCTGGAAGCGGCCGGTACCCTCAGCCGCGATGCCGCCCAGCAACAAGCCTTGAGCGCGGTGCGCGGCCTGCGTTATGACCAGAATGACTACTTCTGGATCAATGACCTTGGGCCGAAGATGATCATGCACCCGACCAACCCCAAGCTCGACGGCCAGGACCTGTCGGCGATTCGCGACCCGGACGGCTTTGCCCTGTTCAACGAGATGGCCGCCCTGGCCAAGGCCAAGGGTGCCGGCAGCATCGACTACCGCTGGCCGAAGCCGGGTGCCAGCGAGCCGGTGAAAAAAACCTCCTACGTTCAACTGTTCAAGCCGTGGGGCTGGGTGATTGGCTCGGGCGTCTACATCGACGACATGCAGGCCGAGTTCATCCGCCAGTTGCGCGACGCCTCGATTCTCGGCCTGGGCATCGCCCTGGTGATGACTCTGCTGGTGGTGCTGATCGCCCGCAGCATTGCCCGGCCGCTGCAGGAGGCGGTCGATGCCATGGCCACCATCGCCAGTGGCGAGAGCGACCTGACCCGGCGCCTGGATACCCACGGCAGCGATGAAGTGACCCAGCTGGGTACCCACTTCAACAGCTTTACCGGCAAGTTGCAGGGCGTGGTCAGCCAGTTGCAGGGCGCAGTGCATGCCTTGGGGCAGTCGGCCACGGACGTTGGCAACAACGCCGGCCAGGCCCAGCAGCGTAGCGAGCAGCAGTCGCAGCAGATGGAACAGGTGGCCACGGCAATCAACGAAGTCACCTACGCGGTGCAGGATGTGGCCAAGAACGCCGAACAAGCCTCCAGCGAGATGCACGATGCCCAACTGCGCGCCGAACAAGGGCAGCACAGTATCCATGGCAGCCTGCAGCGTATCGATCAGCTGTCAGCGACCATTGATGAAGCGGTGCAGGTCATCCGCGCCCTGGCCGGCCAGAGCACACGCATCGGCAGCGTGCTTGAGGTGATTCGCTCGATTGCCGAGCAGACCAACCTGCTGGCCCTCAACGCCGCCATCGAAGCGGCCCGCGCCGGCGAACAAGGTCGCGGCTTTGCCGTGGTTGCCGACGAAGTACGCTTGCTGGCCCAGCGCACCCAGCAGTCCACCGCAGAAATCCAGAGCATGATCGAGCATTTGCAAGGGCAATCCGAAGCGGCGGTGAAAGCCATCGACGCCAGTAGCGAGGCCTCGCGCCAGACCGTCGAGCAGGCCAGCGAAGCCGGGGGGAGCCTGGATGCCATCAGCCAGGCGCTGCACAACCTGACGGCGCTTAACGCCTCGATTGCCAGTGCCACCTTGCAGCAGTCCCATGTGGTCGAGGAGATCAACCGCAACGTGACCGAAACGGCAGACCTGTCCCAGCAAACCGCCCTGGCGGCGCAGCACTCCAGCGACTCGGGCAAAGCACTTGCGCGGCTGAGCACGCAGCTTGAACAACTGCTGCGACAGTTCCGGGTTTAACGCAAATCATGTAAGACTTTTGCCAATAGACTGCCTGACGAAATTGCCCCTAAGGTAAAGCCTCCCCCATGGAAGGAGGCTACACCCATGCACAAGCACCCCTTGGCAATCGCCTTGCTGCTTTGCCTGCCGGCGGCACACGCAGCACAATCCGTTACCAGCGCACTCGATCCAGCCCAGACCCTTGAGCGGATCAACCGCAACTACAACACCGTCATCAGCGCCGCTGCGCCGTGCAAGGAGCCCGACACCGGAGCGCCGCGCGGGCACAACTACTGCAGCGGCGTGACCGTGCGCATGGTCGACGACGGGCCGTTCAACTTCTGGGATTACAGCGAGTTCGCGAAAAAGCTCGGCGCCAGCTCATTCACCTGGATTCGCAAAGACCTCAGCATCAGCAAACTGGTGCGCCCGGCCGGTTTCATCCTGCGCACCCCTGCCGATGCCTGGACGTTGAAGCAACCCGTCATGGAAACCGGCTACCTGTGCATCTTCGCCTTTGACGGCTACACCGGCACCGAACGCCAATGGCACGGTTGCGGCCTGTACAACCAGCCAATCCCGGCGGGTGCGGCGCCGACCCCCAACCAACCCAACAAGAACCGCAACCTGGCGTTTGGTAGCTGCGATATCAGCGGCGTCGACACCGCCGGCCAATGGCGGGCCAAGTACCGTAACGGTATCCAGCAGGGGCAATGCTCATGGAATGCCGAGCAGCCGACCGACTGGGACGCGATGATCGATGTCCACCAGAACCCCGGCAAGCAAGGCGAAGCCTGGATCGCCAAGGACCAGTTCAACGAGTTCCTGATCCGTACCGCCACCGATACGGGTGACGGCAGCGCGCGCCTGCCTCACATCGACGCGTTAGTGTACGACCCCAACAGCACCTTTGTTGCGCCCACCCGCGGCGACGTGAAAAGGCCGGTGCCCACCAATGGCCTGGAGGTGGCCCGCAGCTTCCAGCGCAAGCTGTTCGCCCAGGGGTATGCAGTGCCCGTGCTCAGGATGGACTTTCAGCAGCCTGCAGAAAACCGCTTCGCCTACCTTGCCAACGACCAGGTGGTCAGCCTGGGTATCAGCGGCGTGATCGAGCAAACGTACATCCAGGCGGCGAACTGGGAACTGCGCCTGGACCCGGGCAGCGGCCGCCAGGAGTGGACCCTGGTGGTCATCCCCACCGCGCAGGGCAAGGCCCGTCAGGCCAGCGACCAGCAGGCCCTTTATGACGAGCTGTTCAGCTTGCGCGGCGCCGACCCGCAATGGAAGCAGCACGAAACCAGCGCGGGCAGCATGCGCCAGCAGTTGGCCTGCCTGATCGGCAACTACCCGGCCAAGAGCCAATGGAACATCGAGCCGTTCCGGCCGAAGGTCAGTGACAGCGAGGCCGCCAAGGCAGGCTGCAACCCCTTTGCGCCGACAACGTCAGGGCTGATTGCCGCCTCGTCCTGGTCGCAGTTCAAGGACTCGGTCAGTGGCAGGCAGGTCTGGGGCTTGCGCGTGGTGCCGACCGCCGCGGGACGCGCGGCCCCTGGAGAGCAGCTCTATGCTGAACTGCTGCGTCTGCGTGGCAACGATCCGCAGTGGCAGGAAGGCGGCCCGGGCAGCATGCGCGAACAACTCGATTGCTTGCAAAACAACTACCGGGCCAAGGCGGAGTGGAACCTTGAACCCTATCGCCCGGCAGCCGGCAAGGAGCAAACCAGGGCGCAGGGGTGCAATCCGGTCTAGGCAACTGCGCCTGTAGCAAAAAAGCCTGCCGCCCCCCCTGAAGGGCTCGGCAGGCAGCAGCGTTCAGGCTGACAAAGCCCGGCCTATGTCAGTCAACCCGGCTCAGTACGGGTTGCACTGCATGGCCACGGCTTTCTGCTGATCGACATAGGGACGCGCCGGCTCCAGGTTCCACTCGGGCTTGTTGCGTACCGGCCGGCCATCGTAGACCGCCGCCAGATGGCAAACCAGTTGTCGGCGGATGGAGCCACCATTGATGCTGTATTGCCTCCATTGATCGTCGTTTTTGTGGGCGTTGTACAGTTCGGCAAACATCCTGTCGGTTTCATTATCGGCGATCTGGCGTCCGCACTCGGTCGGTACTACCTGAAGCGACCAGGTGTTGGGGCCAAGTTTCGGGTCAGGACGTTGTACCCAGCTGCTGGACTGGATGTACTTGTCACAGAACGGCTTGGCGGGCGGTTGCGGTGCTGCGGCGCAGGAGAACGTCGCCTTGCCATTGGGGGTTCTCGGAAAGTCGATCTTGATGATATTGCGCTGCTTGCCGGTTTTTCTTTCATAGTCCTGCTGGTTGAGCTGGGCATCCCTCAAGCCGCGTGAGTCGCTGTAGAAAAAGGCCAGTATCGGCAATTCATCTTCTTTCGGGTTGCCCAGGCGGAACTCCGTCTGGGTCTGGAACTCGCGGGTATTGATGACCTGACGGGCGCCCATGAAGTTTTTAAACGCGTCCACCCGCTCCTTGCTGCTCATCGGGTTGCGCATGTTGAAGCCGCACTGCAACTGATCCTGCTTCCTGTCGTTGTTGAACCTGGTGAAATGCGCGACCCAGGCATTGGCACTGCTGATCGGTGGGTTCATGGCCTGGCAAACGGCCTCGGTCTGGGTTGTATTCCTGTTGTTGCCACAACCACGGTCGTCACGAAAGTCGGTCCAGGCATCATTGGGAAAAGCGCAGTAAACGTGCACCGGGGTCTCGGGTTTGCGAACCAGGTCGACCGGTGTAATAAGGTAGCCGTTCTGCGTACTCATGCCGGGGTCTTCATAGCTGATGCCGTCCGCGCGCATCCAGGAAGCGGCGAACGTGCCCAGTTCCTTGGCTTTCGGGCTGGGGTTCCACACATCCCATTGCTGGCCCTTAGCCGGATCGGCACGGTGGGTGCCCCTGACCAGCAACCCCGAACAATCCGATGCCGGGTCGTCGCCGCAACTGGACACGGTCTTGTTGTACAACGTCTCGACCTGTTTGAGCGTCTCTGCGCATGACTCGGCATGGGCCGAGGTCGCTTGCAAAAGCAGCGGAAACACGAGGACCGGGATGATCTTGTTCAAACGTCTTTGCATGGCGTGCATCTCCCTGATTAGCCAAGCTCACAGCGTATGGGCGTGTGTCTGAAGCAGCTTCAGCTACGGCGAGCCGTTGCAAACGTCAATCTGCCAAGTACGGCGTCCTGCCGAAACTGAGCAAAATACTAGTTTGAAATCAGCGCTACGAATGCTGTTAGCGTTAAGAATCTGTCCAGCGGCATGTCGTACGACTCATCTGCGAAAGACTGCATGGCAGTCAGAGGCGATGAGCCAGGTGGACGACCTAGGTGCAATCCTCGACCTTGAGCACCTCGACCAGCTCAAACCCTTGCGCAAACTGTCGACCTTCAGCAATCACACCAAAATGTTCTCGCGTTACAATTTTGCAAAACTGAAAACAAAAAGACCGCTCCAAGTGGAACGGTCTGTTAAAACCCGATAACTTTTAAGTAAACGTCATGGTTTTGCTAATGCGCAGGGAGCCATGGACCACGGTAACGACAACGGCTTGCCTATTAGTATTTGTCACATCGAAGAATACCCCTGTTAACCCACCCGTCACGGGAAGAAGTATATTGGCGGTCTGCCCTGGGTAGCCCTTCAATCTGGCAGTACCCGATACACTGACAGTCGCGCTCGGACTTGATGTATAAAAATTGCCCTCAAAAACACATCGATTGATACTGCGATTGTCGGCCCTCGCTCCACTAGCAACATTAAATCTCAGATTGTACAACCCATCTTCAGCATCTACTGGAAAGCTGGTCCGGAAATTGAGATTGGCGATAACATCGGAATACCCGGTTTGAGACGCTGTGATCGTTGCATTAGCCGTTGTACTTTTAACAGTGACTTGTGCCTCGCCATAGTCGTTCAGTATCACGTCTCGTTGCTGGCTATCATCAGAGAAGCTTGCACTGCCGGACAACGTTAGAGAAAGTGAGCTACCCGCCACACCAATGACGGTAACTGCATTGGATTCTCTCGCGAAACTCCAGTATGAAGACAGCAGATTGCTCGTTATACCTCCCGTGGAAACCGCCAACGCAGCGAGCGATCTAGTCAGGAGTCGGTACCCACGCACCGGCGCGTCGATTGCATTTTCCAGGTCACCGGTTCCGCGTGGATCAACCTGTACATGAAGCGTCAGACTTGAATAATGCACCAGTGTGTTCAATGTCTGGCGCGAGAGCGCCCTGCTGACACCGCTGCCAAGTTCCTGTCGTGTTACAGGCGCTGCCTCGGCCAGCCAAATCTTCAACTCCTGGTTACTAGCCAGACGCCCTATCACACTAATCCAGATAGTCTGGCCTTCAGCTATGCCCGCCCACGGGGGCATCCAAACGGTGGCATCACCATTGAAGTATGCAAGATCCAGCACGGCGCCCCGGGCGTCAGTTATTTCAGGCGCGGTCAGAGCGACACTGAGCTGGCGAATCTGGTACCTGCGCAGTGGGAAGCTGATTGCCTCGGCCTCCTCAGCATCCTCCCGCAGCCCAACCAGCATCTCCAGAACAATCTCGCTGCGATCAGCAAAGCCTTGGAGTTCAAAGCGCGTCAGCGTTGCGCGGATACCCAGGTCCACTTCGCCAGGCGCCACAAGCTGGCGCTCGGCAAGAACAATGGTCTTGTCGTTACCCTCATGGTCTACCCCACGGCAACGGAACCAGTAACGCTGACGCTCGTTGATCCCGTTCCACTTCGCCACCGTGGCCAGCGCATCGCCCTGAAAGCTCAGCAGATCGAGCACATCGCCATTGGCCTCCTCGATCCGTGGCCGTGGCGGGTTGCTCAGCACCGGGCCGATGCCTAGGTGCAGGAAGTCCGAATAGCGTCGGCGTTCCGCAGGCTCAGTAACGAAGTAACGGACGCGCACCTCATGCCCCAGGCTGGGCACGATGTCTTCCTCGTAGACGGGGAACGCCACGTCATCGGCAGTTTGCACCGGGAAGTTGTCGAAGATGTCTGCCCCCTCTACCGGGCTCAGCCACTCCATCCATACCGTCTGCCCGGGTGCCATACCGTCGTACAAGGGAGCCTCGACGGTGGCCACCACGATGCCGATCGGATCGAGGGTGTCGTTCTCTGCCTCCGGCACGGTCGGGCGGACCAGCTCGGGGGCCGGCTCACCGACCCACAGCGGCAATACCTGCGACTCCCGCGGCTCGCTGCTGCCGAAGTACACCCGGTAGAACAGTTCCAGGTTACCGCCCGACAGCGCGGCAATATGCTCGGCCGGTACGATAAGCACGACCGGGTTGTCCACTTGGGACCCGGTCAGGTACCAGTCGCGCACAAAGGCGTAGTCGTGGCCGTTCTCCCGTTTGCCTTGCCAGACCAGGCGTACCTGCTGACCGGCGAACATGCCCACCCACGGCGGAATCCGCACCACGGCTTGCGACAATGTGTCGGGCAGGAAGTCTTCCTGGCGATTGTCCACATCCGGTGGCAGCAAATCGGCCGCCCTGCCCCTGACACCGACGGCAGTGGTTCTGGACGGTATCTGCTGCCCGTCGCGGGTCACCTTGTAGGAGACATAGGCCCCACCACCGGCGATCGACTCGACGATGCTGTTGGGTACTTCGTGGGTAATGAGAATAGGTTGTGTAATGATGCCCACCGGGTATTCAGGCGAGACATGCGCCGGGATCTCCACGACGTCTTCGGTATAACCGCGAAAGGTGAACACCACCCGATCACCGACCCGGAAGTTGGGCCGATCGGCGATAACCGATATGCCGACATCGGCGCCCTGCAGCGCCCCCAGGTCGAGAAAACCTTCCTCGTCGATCCCGGCCACTGCTGGCCGCGGCAACAACACCAGGCTGACTTCGACAAAGGCAGAGCTGGGCAACGAGACACCATCGGACCTGTTGCCCACCTCGTCTTCCAGCCAGTACATCACCAGCAGGTGCTCATCATCGCCGCCCGCCTCGATGGTGGCAAAGTCAACGAACACCGGTATGATTTGGCGCACCTCGCCTTCCTGGACGACGTGTGTCACTCTGGCCTCGCCCCAGATCAAGTTGAGGGTGTCGCCGACTTCCATGACGCGCCAGGGATTGACGTACACCGTCACGCCATCCTGGGCCATCTCCCAGTCAATCAGGCCGAAGGGCACGTCCGGCGACATCAAGCCGGCATGATGAGGGCTGCCTGGAGTCGGATTGGGGCCGCCGGGCAAGCTGGTCTTGACCTTGACCCGCAAGCGCGCAGACGCCCGTTTGTTGCCGCTGAGCGGCTCGACCGTGAACCATACCTCGCTGACGCCTTTGGGAATGCGGGCAGCCGGCACGAACAGGGTGACCAGGTTGTTCACTTCCTCGGGCAATACCACGATCGGCAATGGCGTGGCAGGCACCTCTTCGTCGCCGAAGTGCACGTGAATCTTGTCGCCGGCGGCCATTTGCAGGTAAGGCTCGACCAGCACCAGCACCCCCTTGCTGTCGGCTTCCATGGCCCCCACGCCAATGCCGCCATCAAGGCCTGCGGGATGATCGCTGAACTCGCGCATGTGCGGGATGCGCACATGGCTGGTTTCGACGCTGCTGATCTGGTTGACGCGCATGAACCAGGGAATGCCGTCGGCCGCCACACCCCGGGCCGCATAGCGTGAAGCCAGGCTGGAGAAGTACAGGGTCTTGCTGAAGCGGGTCCAACTGCCGCCTTGAGGCAGTTGAAAAGTCACCGTCACTTCTTCGGCGACGCTGTCGACCACGTCGAACTGGCAATCACCGGTCAGTGCCGTCAACGGCAGGCTGACCACCTGGCCAGGGTGGCCGACAATCTGTGCGCTGCCGCTGAGTTCGACCTGCACGTAAGTGGCATCGGTGAAGCCTTCGGCCTCAAAACACACGCGGTTGGCGGCACGGCCGTTGGCCAGCGCACCGCTGGCCGCACGGGCGCGTACGTGTTGATCGTCCTGCTGTTGATCGAACGGAAAGACATCGGTAAAGCGCACCGGTACATGCTGGGCCTGGCCGGTGCCGATCACCGCGCTGACCAGCACCGTCTCGGCGTAGGGGTCGCCCAGCCAGGCAATGAACTCACCCTTGGCATCCAGGGTGAAGTCCAACTGCTGGCTGTCGTTGTCGAATTGCGCCGAGCCATTGACGCTGAGGCTGCCTTGCGCGCCCGGCCGCCCGACCAGGGTCACCGCACAGGTCTGGGTCGGCAGCGTCCAGTCCTCGGGCAAGGCGGAACGGGCCAGGCCCGAATCGGAGACACCGATGTGCAGTTGCCCCTGGCGCACGGTGTAGGTTCTGACCGGGAAATCCAGCGTCGCAGCGCCACCGAAGTTGACCCTCAGGTGCAGCGACAACGCGCAGCCATCGTCGAGCTCGTCGAGAAACTCGCGCGGCAGCGCCACACTCAGCCCCGCCACCTGCTCTACCGGGCTGTCCACCAACAGCGGCAGCGTGGCATTGGCGCTGCGCACCTCCAGCCACAGCCGCTGGCCCACGGCAATGAACGGCCAGGGGCCGACGCTGATGTTGGCATCGCCCTCGAACAGGCCCAGGTCCAGTTCGCTGCCGTTAGCCTCATCGATCCTCGGGCGCGGCAAATCATCGGCGCTCGGCGCGCCAATTTGCACGGTTTGCCTGGGCGATTCGAGCGCCGCCAGTTCATTGCGCAGCACCTCATAATACAACTGCACCGAACCGTTGAAGTTCGCCGCCACCGCCGCCGCCGGCACGCTGATGGTGATGCTGCCGGTGTCACTGCCCGCACGCTCAGGCAGCACCGGGGTGCCAGCGCCCGCAGCGCCTTTCCAGAACAAGACAATCCGATCACTGTCGCGCATGCCCGGGTAGCTGATCAGCACCTGGGCGCCATGCAGCCCGAGCATCGGGTCGTAGCTGCCGTTCTGCGCGCCCGTCAGCTGCGGCAGTTGCGGCACTGGGGCGACGGAGCGCAACGCCAGCGCCCGCTCCTGGGACGGCAATGGACGCCCGCCCAGCGCCGGCTCGACCTCGTAGCGCATCAATACCGTGCTACCCAGGCCGGCGTTGGCGATGGCCTGGGGTACGCGAAACGTTGGCAGCGCACCGCTGCTGTCGACTGTCTTGGTTTCGCTGTAGCTGCTCTCCGCTCCGGCGCCTCGCCAGGTGAACGTGACCTTGTCGCCCACGTGCTTGCCCGGGTAGTTGACCGTCACCTGGACCCCAAGCGGGTAGAAATGCGGGTCCAGTTCATTGACCGGCTCGTCCACCTCCGGCGCCGGCAACAATCCGGCGGCGCTGATGCGCAGCTCCAGCGGTTCCGATTGCCGAAAGCCGACGCTGCGCGTGCTGAGCATGCGCACCTGGTAGTAGACCTTGACCGAGCCCGACTCCAGCAGGCGGATGTGTTCCGTGCCAACATTGATCGCCAGCTCGCGGTCCCCTGCCCCCTCCGAGGCGGTCACCACACGTCGGACTTCATGCAGGGTCGGCCTGCCGCCAAGTTGGGTGCCCTGCCACACCAGGGTAAGCTGGTGGCCCGCCGTGCGCCCCTGGTACTTGGGGATCATCACGGCAGCCCGGGCAACATCGTAAGCCAGTACGCCCTCCACGGCCTGCGCCACCCTCGGCACGCTCAACGCTTTGGGCTGCCCTTGGAAACCGATGCTCAGGCGCTGCGAGTGCTGTTCTCCGCCAGCCTTCACCAGCGTGTAGCCCACGACCGCCAGGCCGCTGGCCAGGGCCCAGGCTTTGTCATTGGCAATGCTGAAGGTCAGGGTCTGCGGCAAGGTCCCGCGGAGGGTCTGGTCCAGGTCGATATGGGTCGGCAGGCCCGAATCGATGTAGCCGGTAAAGCGCAACCTGACCGTGTCGCCGATGGCGAACGCCGGTGCGCTGGCCTGCACCTGAATCAGCAGGTCATCGCTACCCAGCACCTCAAGGTTGATATAGCCCTCGTGATCGAGCCCCGGTACCGAAACGGCCGGCAATTGCGCCTGGCCGGTATCGACCACCACCGACACATGGGGCGCCCAGCTCAGGCTGGTGTTGTGGACAATATCGTGCACTTCCCAGGTCACCACCAGGTTGGGGCTGTCACCGGCCTGGCGAATGACGCTGCCGGGGACGGTGAACACCACCGGCTGGTTGAGATCGGCCTCGACCAAGGTGTAGCTCAGCATCACGCCGCCCCAGCTCAGGCGGATCACATCGCCAACGGCGCGGTGCTCGTAGAAATAGACCTGCACCTGGACGCCGCTTTCCAGGTGGTCGGCAGTCACCGGATTGACTGCGACATCCGCCGCCACCAGGCCCTGGTGCCCGGGCTCGGAGCCGCCTGGGCGGTCCAGTTTGACCAGCACCGAGAGGTCGCGGGAATCGCCATACTCGATAGTGTTGCGGCTGAAGCGGTAGCGCAGCGCATGCGCGCCCGGGGTAAACCGCTCGGTGGGCAGGTGCAGGTGCAGGGGCCGGCCGAGATCGAAACCCTCGATCACCAGCGGCGCAACAACTGGGGTGCTGTCCGCGTCCATGTACACCCGCAGTTCGTCACCGGCACGCACATCGGCGAAAGCCGGCACGGTCGCCAGCACACCTTTGTCGTCAGTGCTCAGGGTATGCAGGTTGACGCCCGCGTCGTAGCCGCTGACCGGCACTACCGAGGCGAACAGCGACAGCGCAGGCAGCTCGCTGGTGGTGGTGGTGGTGGTGGTGGTGGTGGTGGTGGTGGTGGATTCGATGGTATCGGCTTGCAAGTCATTCATGGCAGACAGCCTCGGTAGCAGGGGGAAACAGCATTTCGGCCCTACGTGCTTACCGCCATGAAAAAGGGCCGACTGGGTGAGAGTCGACCCTTATTCAATACCTCGTTATCGAGGCCAACAACTGACAAAAATGCTAGGTGGCAGTCCAAACGTCATGCCTGTGCGTCCAGCGCGTATGGCAGAAGTGGCGCCAACAGGTACAATCACGCTTTTGCGCACACTACCAAGGAACGCCGATGTCCGGCCTCGAACTGTTCGCCGCCGTGCTCGGCGTCATCGCCGTCTGGCTGACTGCCAAGCAGAACCCCTGGTGCTGGCCGATCGGCCTGGTGATGGTGCTGCTCTACACCTGGGTCTTCTATGACGTGAAGCTGTATTCGGACATGCTCCTGCAACTGGTGTATGCCGTGCTGCAGCTCTATGGCTGGTGGCAATGGACGCGTCCGGACAGCGTGCGCGAGGCGCGCGAGGTCAGCCTGCTGACGCCGCAGGCGGTTGCCTTTGGCCTGGGCATAGGCTTGCTCGGCAGTCTGGGCCTGGGTGCGGCCATGGCCACCTGGACCGACGCCGCCCACCCTTGGCTGGACGCCGCCCTGACCGGCTTCAGCCTGGTCGCGCAGCTGTGGATGGCGCAAAAACGTCTGCAGTGCTGGCCGCTGTGGATCGTGCTGGATGTGATTTTCGTTGGCCTGTTCCTGTCCAAGGCCATGTACCTGACTGCCGCGCTGTATGCGCTGTTCACCCTGATCGCGGTGCAGGGCTGGCGCGATTGGCGGCGCGATCCGGCGCTGGCGTACACATGAAGGTACTGGTACTCACAGGCCCTGAATCCAGCGGCAAAAGCTGGCTCGGCAACGAAATCCAGGCGCACTTCGGTGGCGAGCTGGTGGGCGAGTTCGTACGTCACTTCATTGACGAACAGGCACGCGATACCTGCTATGCCGACATCCCGACCATTGCCCGCGGACAACTGGCCTGGGAAGACGCGGCCCGCGCCCGGCAACCGCAACTGCTGATTCTCGACACGCACCTGCTAAGCAACATGCTCTGGAGCCGTACGCTGTTTGACGATTGCCCGGCGTGGCTGGAACAAGCATTGTTGGCACGCCATTATGACCTGCACCTGCTGCTTAGCCCCGAGTCCATCGCCTGGCACGACGATGGGCAACGCTGCCAGCCGCAGTTGTCTGAGCGCCAGGCGTTTTTCCAGGCCACCGGTGACTGGCTGGTACGGCACCGGCAGCCTTGTCAGGTAGTACAAGGCGACTGGGAGCAGCGCAGGTGCGCAGCCTTTGCAGCGGTAACGCGCTTGCTCAAGGCATGAATGGCCGCCCAATGCGGCCAGATGTCCATTCCTGAAACACTGCTCACGGCGCAAACCCGCGATCTAAAGCGGGCCCGGCGCGTGTACGCAAAAGTGTTAAACACCTGAAACAGCCGACCTCCGGGCCCCTTGATGAGCGCGGGCGCCCACTGGATCCAGGTTTGTACGATGCCTTTGTCTCAACGGCGTTACACGAATTTTTCACAATTGCGGTGAATAAACTCAAACCGTTGTTTTTCCATGACAAATAAAAACCGGCACACCTTCTGCTCTCTTCCCCGCAACGCTGAACAGGCCTGCGCACCGAAGAAGGAATTGCCATCGTGGGAAATATTGGTAAAGGCATGTATCGCCTCCTGTTGCTCGGATGGGTACTGGCACCGAGCGTCAGCCTGCCGGTTCAGGCCGAAAACGGGATCATCGTCATCACCCGCGATGTGCAACCGCGCAACGCAATGCGTCCCCCCCTGGTTCCCGACCCCTACCCGGTCACCGTCAATACCAACCCGTCCGCACATGTCATCAAACAAACCAACGAGTTGAGCGATGGTGACTTTGCCAGCATCAGCAGCGGTGCAGGCATTACCCCCCTGATCACGCAACAGACCAACAACCTGGGCGGCAACTTCGGTAATCAGACCCAACTGCCCAACCTGGCTGGCGGACGTTCCGGGGGCTCCGGCAATGGCATTTCCAACATGGTCAACTCCAACATCCAGAAAGGCCTTGCCCCCCTGCAGATCTTGACCGGAGGCCAGTGAGATGAGGCACACGC
The DNA here is from genome assembly GCF_054788455.1 of Pseudomonas sp. ZL2. Lineage (NCBI taxonomy): Bacteria > Pseudomonadati > Pseudomonadota > Gammaproteobacteria > Pseudomonadales > Pseudomonadaceae > Pseudomonas > Pseudomonas sp. ZL2. Next base: position 79,273 of record NZ_JBGOGX010000010.1, read on the forward strand.
TGCTGATTCTGGCCACGTTTTGCAGTGCACCGGCCTTCGCCCAACCCCCAGTAATCAATAACGCCAACATCGACAGTTCCGGCAAGCAATACCAGGGCAACCTCACGGTCAACCAGGCTGCCGGCGATCAACAGCAGCAGGTTAACGCCAGGGCCATCGCGGTTGGCCATGGCGCCAGCGCAACCACACAGATTCGTCAACGCTTGCGCACCCATGTCGACCCGGCGATGGATGCCCGGTCCGGCATCCAGGGCGACGCCTTCAGTCACGGCAACGGTGCGCTGGGAGTCAACCAGAGCGCGGGCGCCAGTAACCAGCAAGCCAACGCACTGCGCATCAGCATCGGTGCTCAGCCGCAAAGTATCGACGACAGCGTCCTCCTGCAACAGAACGTGGCGCTGCTCAACAACTCCGATCCAACCGACTCTGCACCCGGCTATCGCCAGGTCACTACAAGTGACCAGGCTTTCACCGGTAGCCGTGGGGTGATTCAGTTGAATCAGAGTGCCGGGGTGGGAAATCGAACGGCCAACACCCTGAGCATACGGGTCGCGGACTGACCCAAACAGGTAGGAACAACACTTAACCTAAAATAAAGTACGGAGAATCACCATGAAACCCTCGATGGCATTAAAGCCTCTGGTTTTCGCAATTGCTGCGGTCATGGCTGTTGCTGTACAAGCTGGGCAGAACGATCGGCGTGGCAATGATCACCATAATAATGGTCATCATAACAACGGCCACCACACCCCTCCTCCAACCAAGATCCCTGTCTATGCGACTGCCAATGCCTATGACAGTCAGCGCAGCACCGGCAACCGGATCCACAACGAAGGGACCGAGAACTCAGCCGAGATGACCGATTCCGCCGAAGGCTCGAGCGGCAACGTCGGTGTCAACGTGGCGGCCGGTAACGGCAACCAACAAGACAACGCCGCGGCCATCGCCAACGCTCAGTCCGAATCGAGCGTCGACAACACCTTCGTGTTCGGCACTGCCGAAGCTACCGCCCGCGTCACGCAATACAGCAACAACAACAAGGTCAACAACTGGTCGACGCAAAACTCTGCGGTCATGAGCGGATCTGCCAGTGGTGCCAACGGCAACGTCGGTATCAACATTGCTGGTGGCGACCTTAACCAACAGAAAAACACCATGGCCATTGCCAATACCAATGCGCCACTGGGTAACGCAAGGGCCACCGCCTCTGCCAATCAAAACGGCCCTGGCCTGACTGTCAACAACTACGCCGATCGGGAAACCCGTCTGGATACGCTGACCTTTACCAAAACCATCAGCGGTTCGTCTTCTCGCGAAGGCACCTTCGACGCCAGTGTTGATAAGAGCGCTTCGTCGAGCTCCAGTGCCAGCGGTTCGCGCAGCTCTGAGGCCAGCGGTTCGAAGAGCTGGAGTGCCAGCGGTTCCAACAGCATGACTGCCAGCGGTTCCAACAGCTCGAGTGCCAGCGGCTCCAACAGCTCGAGTGCCAGCGGTTCGGGCAGCTCGAGTGCCAGCGGTTCCCACAGCTCGAATGCCAGTGGTTCCAACAGCCGCGATACCAGCGCAACCAGCAGTGCTTCGCTGGACGTCGCGCTGAACGCCGCCGCCGAGGCTGCCAGGTCCGTCACCACGGATGATGGCCGTCGCGAACGCACCCGCAGCGAAGAAGCCAGTGCATCGCTTGATGTAACGCTTAATGCATCGATCGATGCATCGCGCGAAACTTCGTTCGACTCTTCGTTCGACAGATCGCGCGACTCGTCGTGGGATAAATCGCGTGACTATGCGTACGACAAATCGCGTGATTCTTCCTACGATAGATCCCGTGATTCTTCTTACGATAAGTCCCGTGACTCTTCTTACGATAAGTCGCGTGAATCTTCGTACGATAAATCGTCGTCCTCCTCGTTCGAGAAAGCCTACGAAAAAGCTTCTGAGTCTTCGAGCTCCATCTCGAAAAGCTACAGCGAAGCCGACTCGTTTGAGCTGAGCAACAGTGTTTCCTTCCAAGTGCTGACTCCAATTGGCTGGGCAAACCCTGTGACCAACACTGCAACCCTGAACGGTTCGGTTAATGGTGGCAGTGGCAACCTGGGCGTCAACGTAGCTGCCGGTGTGGGCAACCAACAAAGCAACTCGCTGGCCATCTCCAACACCTCGATGTAATTGCCGTGGCCTGGAGGCCCCCTTCGGGGGGCCTTTTTTCACTACCAGCAGGGGGGCATCGAACATGCGCATTATCGCTTTGGCGTTTCTGCTTTGCCTGGCCAGTCTGAGTGAAGCTGCACAAATGCCACTTTCCGTATTGCCGGGTGGTGCGGTGATATTCAAGCCCATCCAGAGCATACGCGAGCGCAAATTCGCCGACCTGGTGCAACAGAAAACCGACTTCAGTTGCGGCGCCGCGGCCCTGGCGACCATATTGCGCCAGGCCTATTGGCTGGACGTGGATGAACAACAGATCATCGAAGGCATGCTGGCCCATGCCGATCAGGACCTGGTCCGTACCCAGGGCTTCTCCATGCTCGACATGAAGCGTTACGTGGAAAGCCTGGGCATGCGTGCCCGTGGTTACCGGGTGGCCGTCGAGACCTTGCACACCATCCGCATTCCGGTGGTGGTACTGATGGACATCCGTGGCTACAAGCATTTTGTGGTCATGCAAAAAGTCGCCAACGGCTGGGTATACATCGGTGACCCGGTACTTGGCCATAAGCGCTTCAAGGTCGACGACTTCGTCAAAGGCTGGAACGGCATCATCTTCGCCGTCATCGGCCAGGGTTACGACAAGACCAATGCCCTGCTCGACCCGCCTCTGCCGCTGACCGCCAAGAACCGCATCAACAACTTCACCCCGGTGCAAGACGCCGAGCTGATGGATTTCGGATTCATCCAAAGCGACTTCTTCTAATGACAAGGGAGCACGAGGCTCCGGGAGCATCCAATGAAGACCCCAATCTGGCTAGCGGCCATTTGCCTGGCCGCCAGCCTGCCGACCCAGGCACAGACGCTCAAGCCGATTGAACTGAAGGATCAGGAACTGGCGAACCTGCGAGGCCGCTATGTCATGCCGGGGCGAATCATCAGTTTCGGCATTGTCATGACCAGCACCTGGCAAAATGCCAACGGTGAAGTGATCGGCGCCACGTCGTCGATGCAAATTCAACAATCGACGATCAAACCGCAGTTCTATGTGTCGATGATCGACGAAAAAGGTCATGCCTCGGCACACTCGCAAAGCAGCGGTACCGGTACCATCACGGGCGGCAGCGGCCTCAACAGTACCGAGGGCGTCACGCAGGTCGTACGGGCTGCCGGAGACAACAACACGGCCTACAACAACGTTGATATCAACGTCACCAAGGCTAACCAGGCGCCAGCAACGCAGCAGCAGGGCCAGGTACTGGCCGCTGGCTCGACCCTGGTCGGCGCCAACGGCGCGGGCTCGCTGAGCGTTTCCTCGAGCGGTACCGGCGTGCAAATGAATATCGTCGCCAACAACAACCAGGGCAGCACCGCGCAACGCCTGGCCCAGGGTGGGCTGATGCAGAACACCACCTTGCTCGGCGGTGGCAACCGGGTCAGCAACCTCACGTCCCTCAATGTCGTGCTGCGTGACAACGCACCGACCGCGGGGTCGGTCAACGGCAACCTGGATCAGCTCAAAGGTCTTCGCACTCTCGGATTCTGATCTACGCTCAGTCTCATCAAATGTAGTCAGAAGGGACGGCCAACCCATGCATCGATCGTTAACGTTCAGAGCTATCGTCTGTTTGAGTAGCCTGACTCCGGCCACAATGCTTTACGCAGCCGCCGACCCTCAGGTAGAAGCATTAAAACAAGAACTCATGGAGTTGAAGCAGCGTTACGAAGTACAGCAGCAAGCACTGATGGTCCTCGAACAACGCGTTCGCCAAGTCGAAGAAACACCTGCGACACCTGCTCCCAAACGTCTGACCAAATCCCCGGCTGAGACGGTCAAGGGTGGCCAGACAGTGGCCGCAGGCGCGCCGGGCACCACAGGCAGCTCATACGGCCAGTCACTGAAGGAAGATTCGGAGCCCGCGCAAAGCGTTTCCAACCTGTATGACGAGGCCAGCGGATTCTTCGGTGGCGGCAAGTTCAGCGTCGAAACCGGCCTGACCTACACCCATTACGATACCCGGGCGCTGGTGCTCAACGGGTTCCTGGCCCTGGACTCTATTTTCCTCGGTAACATCAACCTCGACCGCATCAAGGCGGATAACTGGACCCTGGACCTGACCGCCCGCTACAACCTGGATCAACGTTGGCAGTTCGACATCAACGTCCCGGTGGTCTACCGCCAATCCACGTATTCCTCTGGCGGCGCGGGTGGCGCCGGGCCGGTGTCATCCGACGCAACCGTCAGACGCGATCCCACAATCGGCGATGTCAACGTCGGCATAGCCTACAAGTTCCTGGACGAATCGGAAAACTGGCCCGACGCAGTCGCCACCTTGCGGATCAAGGCCCCCACCGGTGAGGAGCCCTATGGCATCAAACTGGTCAACGATCCCACCAACGACAACCTGTCGGTACCTGAAAGCCTCCCTACCGGCAACGGGGTCTGGGCCATCACCCCGGGTATCTCGCTGGTCAAGACCTTCGACCCTGCCGTGCTGTTCGGCAGCCTGTCCTATACCTACAACATGCAGGACTCCTTCAGCGACATCAGCCCCACCATCAACACCAAGGTCCCGGGTGACGTGAAACTCGGCGACTCCTGGCAGATCGGCGCCGGTATTGCCTTTGCCTTGAACGAGAAGATGAGTATGTCGTTTTCGTTCTCCGACCAATTTGCCAGCAAAAGCAAGATCAAGCCTGATGGCGGCGACTGGCAGTCGGTTCCCAGCAGCGACTACAACTCGGCAAACTTCAATATCGGCATGACCCTGGCGGCCACCGATAACCTGACCATCGTCCCCAACCTCTCCATTGGCCTGACCGACGACTCGCCGGACTTCTCCTTCAGCCTGAAATTCCCTTACTACTTCTAAGCAAAAAGCCCGCTTCGGCGGGCTTGTGGTATCTACCAGGCTTAGCGGATCTGGTGCTTGTGCAGCAGCCGGTAGAAGGTCGGCCGGGAAACCCCGAGTACCTTGGCGGCAATGCTCAGGTTATCGCTGTGCCGGTTGAGCACATCGCACAAGGCCTGGCGCTCGGCCCGATGTTTGTAGTCTTCCAGGGTGCCCATGCTCGCTTCGAAATTCTGCTGGCTGTGCAACCCCAGGTCCTGCGCCTCGATCTGCCGGCCTTCGGCCAGTACCAGGCCCCGCCTCACCCGGTTGGCCAGTTCGCGCACATTGCCCGGCCAGTCATGCTTGCCCATGGCCGCCAGGGCTTCCTCGCTGAACGAACGTGGCCGGCGGCCGGTTTCCAGGCTGTAGAAGTGCGAAAAATGGCTGGCCAGCATCGACAGGTCGCCATGCCGGTCGCGCAGCGGCGCGGTCACGACCTGCAGCACATTGAGGCGGTAGTACAGGTCTTCGCGAAAGCGGCCGCTATCAATGGCTTTTTCCAGGTCCACGTGGGTTGCCGCCAATACCCGCACATCCACGGCAATCGGTTGGCTGCCGCCGACCCGCTCGATGTGCTTTTCCTGCAAAAACCGCAGCAGGTTGGCTTGCAGCTCCAGCGGCAGGTCGCCGATTTCGTCGAGAAACAAGGTGCCGCCGTTGGCCACTTCGATACGGCCGATCTTGCGTTGATGGGCGCCGGTAAAGGCGCCTTTCTCATGGCCGAACAGCTCGGACTGGATCAGGTGTTCGGGGATGGCACCACAGTTGATCGGCACGAAGGGCTTGTCGCGGCGCTGGGACTGGCGGTGCAAGGTCCGCGCGACCAGCTCCTTGCCCGTGCCGCTTTCGCCACGAATCAGCACCGGCGACTCGGTAGGCGCCAGCTTGCTCAGCAGCTTGCGCAGTTCGCGGATCGGACGGCTATCGCCCAACAGCTCATGCTCGGTCTCGTCGACATGCACATTGCCCTTGCCTCGCAGGCGCGCCATGCCAAAGGCGCGGCCGAGGGTGACCTGCACCCGCGAGACATCGAACGGCAAGGTATGAAAGTCAAAAAACCATTCACAGACAAAATCGCCGACATTCTGCGCTCGCAGCTCTTCGGCGCTCAAGACCGCGATCCATTCGGTGTTGCTGCGGCTGATCAGGTCCTTGACCGCATCCGGGGGCTGCAGGTGCGAAGCCTGCAAGCGCAACAGGCCTACGTCGCAGGGATGCTCAAGGGCCGAAGACAAGGTACAGCTATGCACATCCCAGCCCACACTGCGCAAGCCTGGCAACAGGCGATGACAGTCATCGCACGGATCGACGATCAGCAGGCGGCGGTTGGATGCAGGCTCTAGCATGACCTTTTCCTTGGCGCCAATAGTTGGAATTTTAAGTAGAAACAGGGTGTTGGCAGGCCCGTTTTAACAGTAGCAACGATGCGTCAATATCCCACTACCGTCTGTCTGTTGAGAGGGCGCATTGGTCGCGGATTTCGGGTCAAAAGCGGCGCCGCAACGAGCTGGATACCGGGGCGGTATCACTGCGGCCACCGTGGGGGATTATGCAGTCAAGCGCATAAGGTGATCTGTGAGGCCTGGACTCAAGAACCGGACCGTTTCACAATTAATCCGCACCATCTCATTCTGGGACCGTACACCTAAGCCCAGTGCGCAGGGTCAGGCAAAGCAAGGGGAAGGTTACCGCATTACTTTCCTGCGGCGTCTGATCGAAGCTGACTTTGAATTCAACCCGAAACTCGGAGTTGTCCCGTAGCAGCAACAAACGATTGCGGGCAAGTACCCTGCTGAGGCCACTCGCAGCTTCATCTTCATTGAGCTCGCCTGCGCTGATCAACTCAATGATATCCGGCTCACCATTGAGCTTCGTACCATGACAGCGTAGCCAGACCCTTTGACCCGCCCGGGCGAAACGCCAAAGTATTAACGAGACAGCCGAGTCGCCGACAAAACGATCAAGGTCCAGAGTCGACCCGACTGCACCCGCGACCTCGGGTAGTGGCAAGCCTGCCAGGGGCTGTATACCGAGTCTCAGTAGCGGTGACTCCTGCGCTTCAGCCCCCAGGCGAACCACGCCATAGCGGACCGCCACTTCGCGCTGGCTGGGGCCAATGTTTGCACCTACAACGTCAGGGGAGGCGGTGAACTCAAGCTCACCGGCGGGATCGCCCGTAAGCGGCCCCAGCGTGGTCGACCCCGAAGCCGTGCCTGTCCAGTGCAAGGTGATTCTTTCCTGCGTGGTCATATGCGCATAGCGAATCTTGATCCTGACGCCAGACAACGCCAGCAGCGGATCAAGTTGGCCACCACAGGCCTGGACAACCGAGGGTAACTGTAGCTCCAGGGTCTTTAGCCTGATCTGCAGCAACAGAAACAACGAGTATCTGGCTCGTACACCCGCTTCAACCACCCAGTAATAGAAAATAATGTTGTGGCTAACGGCCGGGGTGATGAAGTCGACAGGTACGGCAAAGGTCAGATCTTGTATGTCGGTAACCTGGATATGCTGGGAATGGCGTCCGCCGACACCTGTTCTCACACACTCCAGGTACACCGTCTGCCCAGGTAACATGCCATCGTAGATTCCAACCCGCACGGTGGCGGCCGTCAGCCCGACAGGATCCAGCCTGCCGTTCTCGGATTCGTCCACCAACGGAGGGGGAAGTACCAGTTCAAGGCTACCCACCTCCAGGTCAAGGTATTCAGACTCGTGCCAGCCGCTGTCATAATCGAACACTCGATAGTGCACCGACACTGTACCGTTGTTGAGCGAAGCGATATGTTCCGCCAGCACGATGAAATCGATGGCCCCTCCCACCTCATCGGCTTCAATGACACGGTCCTCGCTATGAAAATAGTGCTGGTTGTTCGCCCGCCGGCCATCCCAGATCATTCGCACCAGCTGCTGGGCGGCCATTTGCGAGTACGCAGGAATTTGCACTGTCGCACGCTCAAGTGTATCGACGAGGTTGTTTCCCACGGCCTCGAGAACAACCGGAGACTGCAAGCCCTGCCTCGCTGATGTTCCTTGGCTCATGCCTCCCCCTGTCATCATTAGTGCCCTGCGGCCGAGACCTTATTCAACTCCCCTCCCAACCTGGCCGCTACTGACAAAAATGCCAGGTACCCCGGTATGAACCGATAAACGGTATTAAAATATTTTCCAAAGAAGTGTGACTTACCCCCCGGTCGGGTGCATCAGTACAAGTAACTCACCGCTGCGCAAACAGGCGCGCGGGTTTATTCCATGTTTGGGCCCACAGAGAGACCGAACCCATGAACGCCCCGCTGCGTATCAACGATGCCCTGCTGATTGCCGACCACGCCTTTGAACCTTTCCAGTGTGTTGCCTGGGATGTACCCAACGGTACCGGCGAGTTGAGCCTGGCGGTCATCGACCGGACCAGCACCCGCATTGGCAGCAAGCAAGTCCCTTGCAGCACCTACTCCGACCCTGCGCAACTGGCTCATTTGATTGAAGAAGTTCGCGCCGAGTTGAGCGAGAAAGGTTATGCGTTGCAGCCTTGGTCGATGCCCAAGTAATAGCGGTTAATTGCCAAAGGCGCTGTATTCGCGCACGCCTTTGGCAACTTTGCTATAACTCGCTGGACAAACTGCGACACTTGGCCGCAGTTGTTTTTATTGATACCAGGTTATCCGCCGAGCAGCGCCAGTGTCTCCAGGTGCTGGTAATCGGCATGCAGTTGTTGCGCAAGTAACTGTGCCCTTCCCAGCTTGACCGGCGAACTTTCGATATCCACCAACAGCGATTGGCAAGGCAGCGGCTGCAGCGCCTGCCAAGCCTTGAGCCGGCCATCGGTCACGATCAGGCATCGCTGCAGTTCTGCCGGATAGCGTCGTTGACGCTCCTGCAGCCAACTCCGTGCCTGCTCCAGTGCCGCCAGCAATGGCGTACCGCCCCCCGCCCCCAACGCCTCCAGCCACGGCTGCAAGCTCGCCGAGGCTTTTAGCCCGTGACGTTGCCAGCGCGGCGCATTGCCGCTGGCGGTGAGCAGGGTCAGTCGCGCGCGGTTGCGGTAGGCCTGATCGAAAAACCCCGCCAGCATGCCCTTGGCCCGGCTCAGGGCCTGGTGACGGCGGGTTGACGCCGAAGCATCGACAATCACCAGCCACAGCTCTTGGGCGCTGGCCGTGCGCTGCTGCCAGCACAGGTCGTTGCGCGTGCGCGGGCGGCCCTTGAGCAAGGTCGCCGGCCAGGCCACCGCGCCGGATGCCGCCTGTTTGCCGCGCCCACGCGGGCCTGCGGCAAGTGCTCCGGGCCGGGGTCTGGCATCCGCGCTGGTGTGCCGGCGGATGCTCAGGGCTTTTTTGCCCAGTTCGGTACCTCGCGCCGGGCGCCGCTCGGGGTGGCTTGTGGCGGCAGTTCGCCCCATTGACCCTGGCCTTGCTGGCCGGCCGATGGCGGCATCGCCGCACCGTTGTCTGGCGCTTGCGATTGTGGCGCCGGGGCTTCACGGCGGCGATGGCGCAAGGCGAATTCGGCCACGGCATCGATATCCTCGGCTTCGATCGCCAGCGCTCCGCGCCAGGCTGCGTGTGCCCGGGCCGCACGCAGCCAGACCAGGTCGGCACGCAGGCCATCGACGCCAGCGGCAAAGCAGCGCTCGGTAATCTGCGCCAGGGCCAGGTCGTCCAGGGCAATCTGTTGCAGGCGTTCACGGGCGCCATGGCAACGCTCGCGCAGGGCCGCCTGAGCGGGTGCCCACTGGGCACAGAACGCCTCGGGATCACTGTCGAAATCCAGGCGCCTGCGAATGATCTGGCCACGGGCTTCGGGCAACGGCTGGCCCTCGAGCAGCACATTGAGGCCGAAGCGGTCGAGCAATTGCGGGCGCAACTCGCCCTCTTCCGGGTTCATGGTGCCAATCAGCACGAAACGGGCACTGTGGCGGTGGGAAATGCCGTCGCGCTCGACCCGGTTGGTGCCACTGGCGGCGACGTCCAGCAACAGGTCGACCAGATGATCCGCCAGAAGATTGACTTCATCGACATACAGCACGCCGCCGTCGGCCTTGGCCAGCACCCCGGGGGAAAACTGCGCCTTGCCCTGGCCCAACGCCGCATCCAGGTCGAGGGTGCCGACCAGGCGCTCTTCGCTGGCACCCAGCGGCAAGGTCACGAACGGCCCCGCTCCGAGCAAATCCGCCAGGCCCCGGGCCAGGGTGCTCTTGGCCATGCCGCGCGGGCCTTCGATCAGCACGCCGCCGATCTTCGGGTCGATGGCGGTCAGGCACAGCGCCAGTTTCAGCTCATCGGCGCCGACCACGGCAGCCAGGGGGAAGTGTGCAGGTTCGCTCATTTCAATTCTCTTCTTCGCCGTCCAGCAGCTGTTCTTCCAGGGCTTCGCGGTACTCGCCGGGCTCCTGCCAGAGCCCGCGTTGCTGGGCTTCGAGCAGGCGCTCGGTGATGTCGCGCAGCGCCTCGGGGTTGTGCTGGCGGATAAAGTCGCGGGTCGGGCCATCGAGCACATAGGCGTCGGCCAGCGACTGGTAATGGTGGTCGTCGATCAGCTGCGTGGTGGCATCGAACGCGAACAGATTGTCGACGGTGGCAGCCAGCTCGAAGGCACCTTTGTAGCCGTGGCGCTTGACCCCGTCGATCCACTTGGGGTTCAGCGCCCGGGCACGGATCACCCGGTTCAGCTCTTCTTTCAGCGTGCGGATGCGCGGCCGATCCGGCTGGCTATGATCGCCGTGGTAGCTGGCGACGCTGCTGCCGCCCAGGCTTTCCACGGCGGCAAGCATGCCGCCCTGGAACTGGTAGTAGTCATTGGAATCGAGCAGATCGTGCTCGTGGTTGTCCTGGTTCTGCACCACCGCCTGCACCTGGCTCAGGCGCCGGGCAAAGTGGGCGCGCGCCGGCGTGCCGTCATCGGCAGCGCCGTAGGCATAGCCACCGTGGTTCAGGTAAACCTCGGCCAGGTCCTGGCGGTCATTCCACAGGCGCCCGTCGATGGCATTCTGCACGCCCGCGCCATAGGCGCCCGGCTTGGCCCCGAACACCCGCCAGCCGGCCTGACGGCCCGCCTGTTCGGCATCCACACCCTGGGCCAGCAATTCAGTACGTTCGCTACGGACCTTGGCCGCCAGGGGGTTGAGGTCATCCGGTTCATCCAGTGCCGCCACCGCTTGCACAGCAGCGTCGAACAGCTTGATCAGGTTGCCGAAGGCATCGCGGAAGAACCCCGAGACGCGCAAGGTGACGTCCACCCGCGGCCGGTCGAGCAGGCTCAAGGGCAGGATTTCGAAATCGTCGACCCGCTGGCTGCCGCTGGCCCACACCGGTCGCACACCGAGCAAGGCCATGGCCTGGGCGATATCGTCACCACCGGTGCGCATGGTCGCCGTACCCCACACCGACAGGCCCAGTTGGCGCAGGTGATCGCCATGGTCCTGCAGATGACGCTCGAGGATCAGGTTGGCCGAGGCAAAGCCGATGCGCCAGGCGGTGGTGGTCGGCAGGTTGCGCACATCGACGGTATAGAAGTTGCGCCCGGTCGGCAGCACGTCCAGGCGTCCGCGGCTTGGCGCGCCACTCGGGCCAGCGGGCACGAAACGGCCGTCGAGGGCAGCGAGCAGGCCGTGCATTTCTGCCGGGCCGCAGCCGTCCAGTCGCGGTGCGACCTGCTGCTCCAGCGCCTCGAGAATGGCCTGCACTTGCGCCCATTCCGGGCCGCCGGCAAGCTGCACGGTGCCGTCGAGCGTCTGCTCGATCAACTGGCTGGCATACAGCTCCAGGCGCTCGCGGGTATCGCCCGCCGTGCGCCATGCCTCGTCCAATGTAGCCAGCAGTGAAGGCCTCGGGCCCTGCCAGGGTTGGCCAAGGTCGCAATCGAGCGGATCGAAGCCCAGGTTCAGCGCCCTGGCCAGGGCCCGCAACAAACTGCCGTTGGCCCCGCGCCCATCACCGCGCTCCACCCGCAACAGGGCCAGCAAGGTATCGGTGCGCAAACGCCCGGCAGGCGACTCGCCGAACACATGCAGGCCATCGCGGATCTGCGACTCCTTGAGGTCGCACAGGTAGGTGTCCAGGCGCGGCAGCCACACCGCGGCATCGTCCAGCGCACCTTCGATCTGCAGCTCGCGGTCGATATGGTTGTCGCGCACCAGCGCCAGGATGTCGCGCTGCAGCTCGCGGGCCCGGCGCGGGTCGAGCAACTGCGCCTCGTAGTACTCGTCGGCCAGCAGTTCCAGGTGACGCAAGGGCCCATAGGTTTCGGCGCGGGTCAGCGGCGGCATCAGGTGGTCGATGATCACCGCCTGGGTGCGCCGCTTGGCCTGGGCGCCCTCACCCGGGTCGTTGACGATAAACGGGTAGATGTTCGGCAGCGGGCCGAGCAAGGCGTCCGGCCAGCAGCTGTCGGACAAGCCAACGCCCTTGCCCGGCAGCCATTCCAGGTTGCCGTGCTTGCCGACATGGATCAGCGCATCGGCGGCAAAGCCGTGACGCAGCCAGAAGTAGAACGCCAGGTAAGCGTGCGGCGGCACCAGGTCGGGGTCATGGTAGACCGCGCTCTGGTCCAGTTGGTAACCACGGGCCGGCTGGATGCCGACGAAGGTCAGGCCGTAGCGCAGGCCGGCGATCATCATCCGCCCGCTGCGGAACATCGGGTCCTGGCTCGGCTCGCCCCAGCGTTCGCGCACGGCTATCTGGTTGGCCTCGGGCAAGGCGGCAAACGCCGCCAGGTAATCGTCCAGGGCCATGCTCTGCATGCACGGACGCAGGTCGAGGCTGTCCAGGTCATTGCTGACGCCACCGAGCAAGGCCTGGATCAGCGCCGTACCGCTGGCGGGCAAGGGGGCCAGGGGATAGCCCTGCGCCTGCAAGGCGCGCAGGATATTCAGCGCCGCGGCCGGGGTGTCGAGCCCCACGCCATTGCCGATGCGGCCATCGCGGGTCGGGTAGTTGGCCAGGATCAGCGCCACACGCTTCTGTGCGTTGGGTAGCTGCGCCAGGTCACACCAGCGCCGCGCCAGCTCGGCGACAAAGTCCATGCGCTCGGGCTGGGCGCGGTAGCAGACCACGTCGGACTGGCTGCGCTCGCTGCGCCAGGCCAGGTCCTTGAAGCTGATCGGCCGGGTGATGATGCGCCCGTCCAGCTCCGGCAAGGCGATGTGCATGGCCAGGTCGCGGGCACCCAGGCCCTGCTCGCTGGCCTGCCAGGCCGGCTCGTTGTCCTGGGCGCAGATCGCCTGCAACACCGGGATATCGCGGCGAAACGGCCGCAGGTGCGGCTGCTCGGGGCTCGACTGGGCAAAGCCTGTGGTGTTGATGATCAGTGCAGCGTCGACCTGGTCCAGCCAGTCCTCGACCTGCTGCAGGCAACCGGCCTCCTTGAGGCTGGCCACGGCAATCGGCAAGGGGTTGAGCCCGGCCAGCTGCAAACGCTCGCAGAATGTATCGATGAAGGCGGTGTTGGCCGCCTGCAGGTGCGAGCGATAGAACAGGATCGGCACCACCGGCTGCTCGACCTGCCACTCGCCGAACCAGTCCTCCAGCGCCGCAGCCGCCTTGCGCGGGTGATACACCGCAGTACGCGGCAGTTGTTGCGGCTCGCTCCAGGAGTAGGCGCAATTCAAGTGCTGGCTGGCGAGGCAGTTGAACAGGTTCAGGGCATTGGCCTTGCCGCCCTGGCGCAGAAAGTGCCAGAGCCGTTCGGCCTGCTCGGCCGGCACCGTGCTGAGGCTGGTCAGCTCCGGGTCCGGACGGTCGTCGCCCGGCACCAGGATCAGTTGTACACCACGGGCGGCCAGCTCCAGCAGCTGTTCCACACCATAGCGCCAGTAGCCGACGCCACCGTGCAGCGACACCAGGATGACCTTGGCATGGCGCAGCACCTGGTCGACATACAGGTCGACCGAGGCGTGATTCTGTACCTGCATCGGGTTGGCCAGACGCAGGCTGGGGAAATCCTCGGGCAACTGCTGGGCGGTTTCGGCCAGCAGCGCCAGGTGCGAGTCACCGCTGCAGAGGATTACCAGCTCGGCCGGGGTCTGGCCGAGGTCGGCAATGCTGTCGTCCGGTACAAAACCACCGGGCTGGGTCCGCAGCAGGTGCATCGGTCAAGCGCCCAGGGCGGCGCGCAGGCTCGCTTCCAGTTGTGCCGCATCCAGTTCCTGGCCAATCAGCACCAGGCGCGTGGTGCGCGGCTCTTCGCTGCGCCAGGCGCGGTCGAAGTGCTTGTCGAAACGGGTGCCCACGCCTTGGATCAGCAGGCGCATCGGCTTGCCCGGGATAGCGGCAAAGCCCTTGACCCGCAGGATGCCGTGCTGCACGACCAACTGGGTCAGGGCATCGAGCAGCAGGCTTTCGTCGGCTTGCGGCAGCTCGATGGAGATCGAGTCGAAGGCGTCGTGATCATGGTCGTCGTGATCGTCACCGTCGTGGTGCGAATCGTGGTGGGTGCGGCGGCCATCGATATGCGCCTCGGATTCGGCGCCCAGGCCCAGCAGCACGTCCAGCGGCAGACGGCCGCTGCTGGCTTCGATCACCTTCACCGCCGGTGGCAGCTCTTCTACGACTTCGGCCCGCACCTTGGCCAGGTCGTCGGCAGCGATCAGGTCGGCCTTGTTCAGGACCACCAGGTCGGCGCTGGCCAACTGGTCGGCGAACAGCTCGTGCAGCGGCGATTCGTGGTCCAGGTTGGGGTCGAGCTTGCGTTGGGCATCGACCTGGTCCGGGTAGGCGGCAAAGGTGCCGGCGGCGACGGCCGGGCTGTCGACCACGGTGATCACCGCATCGACCGTGCAGGCGTTACGAATCTCTGGCCACTGGAAGGCTTGCACCAGGGGCTTGGGCAGGGCCAGGCCGCTGGTTTCGATGAGGATATGGTCGAGGTCGCCGCGACGGGCCACCAATTCGCGCATCACCGGGAAGAACTCTTCCTGCACGGTGCAGCACAGGCAGCCGTTGGCCAGCTCATAGACGCGGCCGTTGGCCTCTTCTTCGCTGCAACCGATGCTGCACTGCTTGAGGATTTCGCCGTCGATGCCCAGCTCGCCAAACTCGTTGACGATCACCGCGATGCGCCGCCCCTGGGCGTTGTCGAGCATATGCCGCAGCAACGTGGTCTTGCCCGAGCCGAGGAAGCCGGTAACGATGGTGACGGGGAGTTTGGCCAGTGTTTTCATGTCGATGCCCTTGGCAGGATGGCGGGCATGCGGGACGAGCGCCAAAGGTGTCACGCACCTGGCCTGTTCGCCACCGGATCACCCCGCCCGGTTGAATGTCGGAAACTGTCCGAGGCAGGTCTCCTGGCTTGCATTGCACCGGCGCCAGGGCCAGTCGAACGACGCCTTCCCGCACGCGGTGCAGTGGCTGTGTCGAACGCTTCAATGCTTACAGTTGCGGGGGCAGCCGCGGCTTCAACCGCGTTCCCGTCTTAGCTTCGGCCAGCGCCGAAGAACCTCGAAGCGGCTAGGCTACGCAGTGCCCGGTGAGCGGTCAACTGCTGTCACGATTGACGCCTGCCCGCGCCCGTGATTTGCTAACGCCATTCGTTTGGGTGCCCCTTGAGGGTGAAACTGGGAAACCGGTGCGTCATACACTTCTTTATTTGGTGTACGACAAGTCCGGTGCTGCCCCCGCAACGGTAAGTGAGAAAAGCGTCAGAACCACTGTGCCCGCTGCCTGGCATGGGAAGGTGACGCCTGTGGTGTGGCCAGCTGCCAACCCTCACCAGCCCGGAGACCGGCCCGACGCTTGACCGAACAAACCCGCGGTGGGCGGGCGCTGTTACACCCCCTGGGCGATCCTCGTGCAGGGGTTGGCTGCGCTTGCCTGTTGCCGACAACACCAAGAGGAAAGCGCCATGCGTACCAGTACCGCCAGTAATGAAGCCGTTACCCCTTCAAGCCTCAGCCAGCGCCTGCTGGTTGCTGTCGGCGCCTCGCTGCTGGGCCTGTGCCTGGTCTACTTCGCCGGTTTCTCGCACATCGAAGCGGTGCATAACGCCGCCCACGATACCCGCCACAGCGCCGCCTTCCCTTGCCACTGAGTGCTGCCCCGATGATCAAGCGTATCGCCAGTACTGCAGGCTTTACCGGCCTGCTGGCCGCCCTGCTGCTGACCCTGCTGCAAAGCTTCTGGGTCGCGCCGCTGATTCTCCAGGCGGAAACCTATGAAAGCGCCGCGCCTGCGGTCGAGGCGCCCCATGAACATGCGGCCGGTACCGCCGAGCATCATCACGACAGCGAAGCCTGGTCGCCGGAAGACGGCTGGCAGCGGGTGCTGTCGACCACCGGCGGCAACCTGGTGGTGGCGGTCGGTTTCGCCCTGATCCTCGCCGCGCTCTACACCCTGCGCGCACCGAAGACCGTGATCAGCGGCGCGCTCTGGGGCCTGGGCGGCTTTGCCGTGTTCTGCCTGGCGCCGACCCTGGGCCTGCCCCCGGAGCTGCCGGGTACTGCTGCCGCCGACCTGGCCCAGCGCCAAGCCTGGTGGGTCGGCACGGCTGCCGCCACCGCCGTCGGTCTGGCCTTGATCGTGTTCGCCCACAACTGGCTGCTGAAGATAGTCGGTGCAGTGTTGCTGGTGGTGCCTCACGTGATTGGCGCGCCGCAGCCTGAAGTCCACCAGATGCTCGCCCCAGAAGCCCTGGAAGCCGAGTTCAAGGTCGCTTCGCTGCTGACCAACGCCGCGTTCTGGCTGGCCCTGGGCCTGATCAGTGCCTGGCTGTATCGCCGTTCGAGCCAGGCCTGAACGGATGCAGCTGTACCTCGGCCTGGGTTGCCGTCGCGGCTGCCCGGCCGACGCCCTGAGCGACCTGCTCACGCGTACCCTGCTCGCCCATGACCTGCCGCCCGGCGCGGTCATGGGCCTAGCCAGCATCGACCTCAAGCACGACGAACCCGGCCTGCATGAACTGGCCCGGTGCCTGGGCGTGCCGCTGCTGTTCTTCAGTGCGGCGCAACTGGCTGTTTTCGAACAACGCCTGAGCCATCGTTCTGCGGTGGCTTACCGGCACAGTGGCTGTTATGGCGTGGCCGAGAGCGCCGCCCTGGCCCTGGCCGAGCAGCTTGGCAGCCCGGCCCGCCTACTGGTACCCCGCACCCTGCAGGCCGACGCCAGCCTGGCATTGGCCTGCACCAGCGGTTTTCGCTGATAATCTGCACTTTCCCCGCAAGGACTCCCCATGACCGTCTATTTCATCGGCGCCGGCCCCGGCGATCCGGAGCTGATCACCGTCAAGGGCCAGCGCCTGATCCAGCGCTGCCCGGTGATCATCTACGCCGGCTCCCTGGTCCCGGCCGCAGTGCTGGAAGGTCACCGCGCCGAGACCCTGATCAACAGCGCCGAACTGCACCTGGCGCAGATCATCGAGGCGATCAAGCGCGCCCATGATCAGGGCCATGATGTGGCCCGGGTGCACAGCGGCGACCCCAGCCTGTATGGCGCCATCGGCGAGCAGATCCGCTACCTGCGCGAGCTGGGCATTCCCTACGAGATCGTCCCCGGCGTCACCGCCGTTGCAGCCAGCGCCGCCCTGCTCGGCTGCGAGCTGACCTTGCCGGACATCGCCCAGAGCGTGATCCTCACTCGCTACGCCGACAAATCACCGATGCCCGCTGGCGAGCAGTTGGCCGACCTTGCCCGCCACCAGACCACCCTGGCTGTGCACCTGGGGGTCAAGCACCTGGCAAAAATCGTCGAAGAACTGCGTCCGCACTATGGCGCTGACTGCCCGATTGCCGTGGTGCACCGGGCGACCTGGCCGGATCAGGACTGGGTGCTGGGGACCCTGGAGACGATTGTCGAGCTGGCCGCGGCCAAGGATTTTCGCCGTACCGCGCTGATTCTGGTGGGCCGGGTGCTGGGTAACGACACCTTCTCGGAGTCGGCGCTGTACCGCGCCGGGCATGCCCACCTGTACCGGCCCTGAGCGTATACACTGACGATTCCGATCCGCCTGCGAGGACCTGACCATGCTCGAACTGCGCCCGAACTGTGAATGCTGTGGCACTGATCTACCCGGCGAGAGCCCGGACGCGTTGATCTGCTCGTTTGAATGTACCTTTTGCCGCGACTGTAATGAGCGTCAGCTCAAGGGCCAGTGTCCCAATTGCGGCGGTGAGCTGGTCAAGCGCCCGGCGCGCTCGGTGGCCAAGCTGGTCAACAACCCGGCGTCGACCCAGCGGATCGTCAAGGAACAGGGCTGCCCCACCCATTGAGGTAAACCTGACTGGCAAGGCTT
>NZ_JBGOGX010000011.1:0-209169 GCF_054788455.1 Pseudomonas sp. ZL2
TAGCGCCCGACGAAGGTGTCCAAAATCATTAGGCCAGTTCAGCTTGCCCCGCGATCGCGATCTACCTGCCCCATCGCATCGCGAGGCAAGCTCGCTCCTACGGGCAGCCCTTATGGCCGCGCCCACACCACCGGAAACCAGTCCTCGCGCATGCGATCGCCGGTCTTCAGGTCAATCCCTGGAAACGGCGGCGAGGTCCGCCCAGGCCGCTGGATATAGCGCACATCATCACCCATGAAGCGGGTCGAGAAGGCACGGCGGCGATTGCTGCCGATGTTGCCGGCTGCACCATGCACGGTACGAAAATCGAACACCACCGCGTCCCCCGGTTCCAGCTCCGGCGAGAGGATCTGGTACTCGCCGTTCTCCACATCCGGCATGTCCATGAACAGGCTTTCCCCGGAACCTGCATCGCTGGCGCCATAGAAATCCTTGTTGCTGGCCCAGCTTTTGGGCCGCACCGGCTTGGGCCAGCGATGGGAGCCGAGCACCACGCTCAAGGTGTTGTGACGGCTGACCGGGTCCAGCGGTATCCAGTAGCTGGCGGTTTGCAGGCCGTCGACGCAGTAGTACGGCAGGTCCTGGTGCCAGGGCGTGGGCTTGGAGGTGCCCGGCTCCTTGACCAGGATATGTTCATGAAACACCTGCACTTGCCGTGACTGCATCAGCGCTCCGGCAATCGCCGCCGCCGGCGAATTGAGCACGAACGCCTTGAACGCCGGGATGCGTTGCCAGTTGCAGTAATCCTCGAAGAAGCGCCCGCCTTCGCCACTGCCGACGTTCTCGATGGCAAAGGCGCTGGGCGCGGCCAGGTTCTGTTCAAAACCTTCGCGCAGGGGTTCGATCCAGTCACGGAACACGCCACGCAACACCACTGCACCGTCACGCTGGAACTGTTCGATATCGGCATTCATCGGGGCCACCTCTCTTGTTGTAATGAACAAAAGTATTGGGCGGCCCCGCGCGGCCGGTAAACCACAGATTACCTATGCGCCACTATAGGCAATCTGTATGGCGCGCCGGTTGTCAGCCCGCCACCTTTGGCCGGTTAATGGCCCTGCCTGTGTCCTACGGCGCCTTGCTATCCAAGAATAAGAACAACGAGGAGTTACCTGGGATGAACGAAAACAGCACCGCCATGCGGCGCGGTCTGAGTACCCGCCACATTCGCTTCATGGCGCTCGGTTCTGCCATCGGCACCGGGCTTTTCTATGGCTCCGCAGCCGCCATCAAACTGGCCGGCCCTTCTGTGTTGCTCGCTTACCTGATCGGTGGCGCGGCGATCTACATGATGATGCGCGCCCTCGGCGAGATGGCCGTGCGCAACCCGGTGTCCGGCTCGTTCGGTCAATACGCCAGCCAGTACCTGGGGCGCTTTGCCGGCTTTCTCACAGGCTGGAGCTACGCCTTCTCGATGCTGGTGGTGTGCCTGGCAGATGTCACTGCCTTCGGCGTCTACATGAGTTTCTGGTTCCCCGACACGCCGCGCTGGATCTGGGTGCTGGGCATCGTCTTCTTCATTGGCGCCCTCAATCTGTGCAGCGTCAGGGTGTTTGGTGAACTGGAGTTCTGGTTGTCGCTGCTGAAAGTCACCGCCATCGTCTCGATGATCCTCGCTGGCGCGGCCGTGCTGATGTTCGGCATCCAGTTGGGCGGCAGCGGCGAGCCCCTGGCAGCGGTGAGCAACCTGTGGAGCCATGGCGGTTTCTTCCCCAATGGCGTGGGCGGCATGATCGCCTCGTTCACCGTGGTGATGTTCGCCTTTGGCGGCGTCGAGATGATCGGCATCACCGCCGGCGAAGCCAAGGATCCGCAACGGGTGATTCCACGGGCGATCAACTCGGTGCCGCTGCGCATCCTGCTGTTTTATGTGTTCACCCTGTTCGTGCTGATGTCGATCTATCCCTGGTCGAAGATCGGCAGCGAAGGCAGCCCCTTCGTGCAGATCTTCAGCGGCCTGGGGATCGGTTCGGCGGCCACGCTGCTGAACATCGTGGTGATCTCGGCAGCGGTGTCGGCGATCAACAGTGACATTTTCAGCGCCGGGCGGATGATGTACGGCATGGCCCACAACGGCCAGGCACCCGCCAGCTTCGCCCTGCTGTCGCGCTTCGGCGTGCCGTGGATGACCGTGGTGGTGATGGCCGTCGCCTTGCTGCTGGGGGTGGTGCTCAATTACCTGGCCCCGGACAACCTGTTCCTGATCCTCGCCGCCGTGGTGACCTTCTCGATCGTCTGGGTGTGGCTGATGATCCTCCTGTCGCAAATCGTCATGCGCCGCGGCATGAGCGCCGACGAGGTGGCCAGGCTGCACTTCCCGGTACCGTTCTGGCCGGTCGGCCCGGCCTGTGCGGTGGTGTTCATGCTGTTCATCTTCGGCGTGCTGGCCTGGTTCCCGGACACGCGCATGGCCTTGTACGTGGGCATCGGCTGGCTGGCCTTGCTGTCGCTGGGCTACTGGCTGTTCGTCGCCCGCCAGCCGCTGGCAACGCTGGCAGATCCGGCCAGCCGCTGATCAGGCCGGAAACTGCTCGCTGGCCCAGTCGAGGAAGGCCTGCGCCGCCGGAGAGGGACGCATGGCGCTGGACTGGGCCAGCACCACCGGCTGCGGGCTGACCGCTTCCAGCAGCGGCCGGCAGGCCAGGGGTTGGCCGTCATAGCTGCAATCGGCCACCGGCCGGGTGCAGGACAAGGCCACGCCATAGCCATGGGCGACCAGCCCGCGCTGCATCTCGAAGGTCTGGGTCAGTTGCAGGCTTGCCGGTTGCAGGTCGTGGGCCCAGAAAAGCGACAGGAAATACTCGCGGGTCCTGGCGATGTCTTCAAGGATCAGGCATTCATTGGCCAGGTCCACCAGCGACACCCGCTCCTGCAACGCCAGGGGGTGGTCCGCCGGCAGCAAGGCGTAAGGCGTCAGCTGCGCCAGCACGCGTTTTTCGATCGGCGAATCGAGCCCCACGTCATAGGTCAGCGCCAGCTCCACCTTGCCATCGGCCAGGCGCCGATTGACCTCGGCAAGATCGGCCTCGAACAGGGTGATGGTGACTTCCGGATGGCGCCGGCGAAAGCCGCTCAGCAGGCGTGGCGCGTAATACGGCCCCAGGTCCTGGAAGCAGATCAGGCTCAAGGCGCCGCGCACCACCTGTTGCTGCTCGCCCTTGCCGCCGATTGCCGTGGCCAGGTTGAGCATATCGCGCGCCTGCTCGAGCAATTTGCGCCCCGCCGGGGTCAGTTCCAGGCCACGGCTGACCTGGCGATGAAAGAGCTTTTCGCCCAGGCTCGCCTCCAGCTGCGACAGCGCCAGGGACACCGACGGCTGGGAAATGTGCTTGGTTCGCGCCGCAGCGCTGACACTGCCCTGCTCGGCGGCAGCGACGAAATACTCCAGCTGGCGGAAAGTGAAGCCGATCATCGCTATGCCCCCTCCGGGATGCTTGAACCAACCGCTGCGCCGTTACCCCGCCAGGGCCGGGCTCAACGCCGCTGGCGTACGCCAGGGTATATCGGCCCAGGCGCCGCTGCCGGGCGTCAGCAACTGGTGCAGATGCTGCTCGTTGAACACTTCGCCCAGCGAGTCGACGCGAAACGCCGCGACCCACTGCTCGCGCCCCAGCTTATAGGCCTTGCCGAAATCTTCCCAACTGTCGAAACAATCCTGCGCCCGCTGCGCGTTGAGCAACAGCACGCGCCAGGCGAGCTCGGGCTCGAGCCAATGCATCAGTACCCCACAACGGACCAGAAACGCCACCCGCGCACAGGCAAAGGCCATGGCCGCACGCGGCTCATCGCTGGCCGTCAGCCCTTGCAGGTCGAGGCTGTACCATTGCTGTTCGAGGGTAGCACTGAAGTGCGCACGCACCGCCTCGTCATTGGAGTTGCTGCGAATCCCGGCCTGGTGCAGCAACGCCGCCCGCACGATCGTCTGGGCCTGTTCGGTGAAGTGGTCGCACGCTGGCGAGTAAAAGCCCTCGACTTCCATCGCATCGGCCATGGGCCTGGCCAACAGCAGCGACCAGTGCTTGCGCTGGCTGAACAACGGCGCGGCCCCGCGCGGGCGGAATGCACGCCACAACAACCAGGCTGAAATAACCGCCGCGATAAGCAAAAACATGCTGCTCTCCTTACCTTGCCCGGGTCTGCCAGGCCTGGATTTCCTCGGCCTGGGGCGGCGCCATGTCTGGCCACGGCACGCCTTCGGTCAGGTACAGCGGATCATCGGGCAGACGCTGCAAGCGCTTGCTGAAGATATGCCGGGTGGCGTATTTGACCGACACCGCCTGCGGGGCAACCTGCAAGAACTGCTGCGGCTGACGCCCGGCCACCAGCCACTCGACCATGGCTGACGGCGCATCGAGGCGCTCGTACAGCTGGGGGTAGCGGGCCACCAGACGGGTCTGGGCGGTCGGGTCGCTGACCTCTTCGATGCGCAGCCAGCCGGCTTCGGTGCGCACGATGCCGATGGCGATACAGTCAGCGGGCGTCTGCTGGTCGGTGCCCAGGGCATTCAGGCACTGCAGCAGGTCCTGGTAATAGCGCTCGACCGGCGGCCGGTTCTGCTTGCCCTTGACCTGCTCGACAGTCAAGCTGCCGTCGGCCTGGACGATCAGGCTGATGGTGATGTGTGGCTGGCCCTGGCCGTCGCGAAAGCTGAACACGCGCATGCGCCGCTGCTCCACCGCTTCGGCATAACGCTCGCCGTAGCCGCCGGTCAGGGCGCGGCGATCGGCGAACTGGCCCAGGCAGTGGCGCATCACATAGCTTTCAAAGGCCATTTCAGCGCGCAGCAAGGCACTGTCGGGGCGCAGCTCCTGCAAGACGTGCTCAGTGGTGGTCACCAATGTGGCCAAGGCCTCGGGCTGGCTTTGGCGCCAGCCCTGCTCGACCCGCGCGGCCATCTGCGCGTGTTCCTTGTCCCACAGCGCCAGCGCCTGGGGGCAGTTGATGCGATCGAGCTTGCCGGCCAGCGCAGTGCCCTGACGCGAGGTCAGAAACTCCACCAGCAAGGCCTCCTGCGCCAGCAGTGGCGCCTGCTGCGGATCCACCCAGACCAGGGGCGCGAGCGCCTGCTGCGAGCCTTTACCGGCGTCGCTCAAATGCCTGGTCACCCATGGCGGCGGTTCGCCTCCCAGCACCTCGACAGCCTGCTCCAGGGTCAGGATGCGTCGCGCCGGCTCGAAGTTGCCGACCAGATGACGGTAGAAATGGTTGAGCAACCATCTGCCCACCTCCGGCGCATCACCACGGGCTTTGCTACGTTCGGCAATGCCGCGTTTGAGTTGATCGGCATTGAGTGCGTTGCGCGGGGCGTAACCGGACTGTCGCAGCTCCGGTGTCACTTCCATATTTGCCACCAGGCCTTGCCGGCCGGTTTTTCCGGTGCCTGCAGCTCGGCGATGCTCTGGCGGAAGAGCTCATTGTTGCCCTGGTCGACGGCGTTCTCCGGATCACTGCGCAGGATCGAGCGCTGGTAGTAGGCTATGGCCTCTTCCTTGCGCCCCAGGCCCTTGAGCACATCGCCGGCGCAACCCAGCAGCGAGCTCTCGTCCCTTTCGTTGATCTGCGGCGCATATCGCAGCCACAGGCTGGTGGCCGCCTCCGGCAGGCTGTAGGACAGGTACATGGCCACTTTCATCCGCGCGAACAGCGGCGAGTACTCCAGGTCCTTGTCGCTGATTTCGCGCTCTTCCTGCCACTTGAGGATGCGCTCCAGCCAGATCAGGATTTCGCGTTCGCGGTCGAGGCGGTACAGGGCGCGGCTGACTTCCAGCAGGTACTCTTCCGGGTCGTGGCGGCTGTAGCCATAGTCGGCTGCGTAGTGCCAGAGCTGTTCGGCGGCTTCGGCGATGCCCGCGTCATCCCCCAGCTCAATGCGGTTTTGCAGGGTGCCATGATAGTGCTCGGCGAACGGACTGGCGGCAATGCCACGGGCATGCAGCTCCAGGGCCTGCTCATACATGCGCTGGTCGTTGTAGCAGCGGTAGTTGATCGCCAGGTTGTTGCAGAGCATCGAGTACATGTGCGCACAGGCATCGTAACGATGCCCGCGACCGGTGGCGAAGCATTGCTCCATGCGAGCCTGGCCGTGTTCGTAGGCCAGCTTTTGTACTTCGCGCAACAACGACCAGGCCTGATCTGCCTCCTCGCTCGAGAGCTTCTCGACTTCCACCTCGACCAGGTCGTCGATGTTGCAAGCGAAACTGTAATAGTTCATGCCACCGGCCATTGTCGGCAGCGGTTGGCGCAAGGCATCGACAATGCCGAACACACTGGCATGAGCGCTGAACAGGCTGTAGGCGCTGCGGTGGTCTTGCATATTGCCGGCCGAAACGGCCTCGCGCAGCATCGTAAGTTCAGTGTTGGCGTCAATGCGCCCGGCCTGGCGTTCACGCACTGCCAACAGGCGGTTGATCCAAGGGTGGTTCGGCGCGCGGCGGCGGGCTTCTTCCAGGGCCAGAGCGAAAACGTTGTCGAGCTGCTCAAGGTCATCGCGGGCAGCATGCAGCGCATCGAGCAACGGGCCCAGGGACGGCGTCGACTCGTCGCGCCATGGCAGCCCGGAAACAAACCGCTCCAACACCTTTTGATCATCACAGGCGCGCATCACGCACAACGGCCACCACGCCGACTGGTCCTCGGCATCGAGCAGGCGATCGTGTACCCAGTAGGCAGTGCCCGGCCACATCTGGCTGCGAACTCCATAGATTTCCATGAATGCACGCTGCCCGGCGTCGTCGATCTGACCGTTTTCAAGCAACCAGGGCAAGTGGAATTCGACAAAGTTGTCACTGCCGCTGGAGTCCAGTTCCAGGGTCGCCACCTCACAGATTTTCAAGGCGCCGGGCAGGTCGCCCTGGGCCTTCAATGAGCGTGCAGCCAGGCGCGCCAGGCGCACTTCCCACTCCCGGCGCTGGGGCAACGACAGCTCGGCGATCAACTGCACTACAGGTTGCTCGAACATCGCCAGGCGCAACGGCACGATTTCGATCAGCGCATCGCCCAGCCACAGCCAGTCGTTGCCGTCGACATCCTGACCTTCGCCAGCGGTACGCAACGCGGTAATTGCCGCCAGCGCCGCTTCGCGAGCCTCTTCGTCACGCTCGTGGGCAGCCAGCACCCGCGCCCGGCGCCGCTGCTGGTCGGCATCGTCCCAGGCCCGCAGGGCATGGCGGCCGGGGTTGATCAACGCCAGGGTGTGACGCACCTCGATAGCCTTGAGGGCGACGTCGAGGGTGGTGTGCTGCAGATCGTCGAAAATGCGGTAGCGCCGGTACTGTTCGATATCGAACGCCAGCGCCTCGTTGCTCAGTTGCTGCAGGGCGTCGAGGGCCTGCAGCAGGCCTTGCTCGTCTTTGAGGTAGTTGCACAGGCGCAGCTGGTAGATCAGCAGGTTGACCTTGAGTTCGTTGCGCGCCTCTTCTGGCGTCGCCTCGATCAGCGCCTGGCCGTCGTCGGCCAGCACCGCCCTGGAGGCTTCGGCGTCACCGGCGTTGACCCACAGCACGTGCAGACGGTCGATCGATTCCAGCGAGGCAGCCTTGAGCGGCTGGACGCGCAGCTGGCCCAGCAGGTAATCGGCACCGTGTTCCTGATGCTCGACCTCAAGACGGTCCATGAATTGATCCAGCTGAATGCCGGACAGCACGGTGCTGTTTTGCGTCATCGTGAACTCCATTTGCGAATGACTTGTGCATCGCCCGGTGCCCCGTACTGGCTCTTCAAGGAGACGACGGGTACCCGCATACGGCTGCACTCAACAGGCAACGATAGCGAAAGGGATCGGGCGATACAGCGGGGGTGCTGCACGCTACCAGTTGGCGTTTGAAAAACCAAGAGCGTGCAGGTGATAGAAGGCTCAGGGCGTGGTCAGGGTAATCAGGAAGGTGCCGGAAGTGACAGGCTTGCCGGAGACATCCACCAGGGCGTACTGCTGATGGTAAAAACGACCCGTCTTGCCGCTGTCGGCCACCAGCTTGACGTTGACCGGAGCGTGATCGGGGGCACTGACCGACGCTTGCGGCTCGACCCTGTGCAAATCGATCCGGGTGCCCCGCACCTGCGCCGGGCAGTCATTGAGGTTCAAGGCGCCTGCCTGGGCTGAAGCCGTGCAAGGCGACTCGACGACACTACCGGTGAAATTGATCACCCCCTGGGCGATCGGTGTCTCAGCCACGCAGGCCCCGCTTGCGCCCAACAACAACCCTGCAGCGATAGCAACATACTTGCGATTCATGCTGACACTCCGGCGATAGCGGTTAGTACCTCAAGTATCGGCCAGGCGCAGAAAAATCTAAGGATTGTCTGATAGGCAAAGGCGCGCTTTGCCAAGCGCGTCGCAGAACGGTGTAAACAAGCGCCGACCGGTTCGTCAACCCGCCTCCCGAAGCCTATGGTTAAACATTGGCGGGTGGTTGAGACGCTCAATCAGCGGAAACGAAAAAGCCCCCGGACCTTTCGGTCAGGGGGCTTTCTCTTGTATGGCGGAGAGATAGGGATTTGAACCCTAGGTACTGTTGCCAGTACAACGGATTTCGAATCCGTCCCGTTCGGCCACTCCGGCATCTCTCCAGTGGCGCGCATGATACCAGCAGTTTGCCGAAAGGCAAAGCCTGTTTGCGAAAAAAATTCGCGTGGTATCAGGCGCTTGCGTGAACTTGCCGGTTACAGCGGCACGCCCAGGCGTTTGGCAACTTCTTCGTAGGCTTCGATAACGTCGCCCAGACCCTGGCGGAAGCGGTCCTTGTCCATCTTCTTGCGGGTCTCTTTGTCCCACAGGCGGCAGCCGTCCGGGCTGAACTCGTCACCAAGGACGATCTCACCGTGGAATACGCCGAACTCGAGCTTGAAGTCGACCAGCAGCAGGCCGGCGTCGTCGAACAGCTTGTTCAGCACTTCGTTGACCTTGAGCGACAGGGCTTTCATCTTCACCAGTTGCTCGGCGGTGCCCCAGCCGAAGGCAACAACGTGGGATTCGTTGATGAACGGATCACCCTTCTCGTCGTTCTTGAGGAACAGTTCGAAGGTCGAAGGCTCGAGCTTGATGCCTTCTTCGACGCCCAGGCGCTTGACCAGGCTGCCGGCAGCGTAGTTACGCACGACGCATTCGACCGGGATCATGTCGAGCTTCTTGACCAGGCACTCGTTGTCGCCCAGCAGCTTGTCGAACTGGGTCGGGATGCCGGCTTCTTCAAGCTTTTGCATGATGAAGGCGTTGAACTTGTTGTTCACCATGCCCTTGCGGTCGAGCTGTTCGATGCGCTTGCCGTCGAACGCCGAGGTGTCGTTGCGAAACAGCAGGATCAAGCGGTCAGCGTCGTCGGTCTTGTAAACCGACTTGGCTTTGCCGCGGTAGAGTTCTTCACGTTTTTCCATGATGGGCTCCGCTTGCTAAATGATGGGCTAGGCGATTTCACGCCAGTCGAGCCCGGAATCCTGATTGGCCACTTGTAGCCAGTCCGGGTCGCAGCCGAGGGTATCGACGAAGCATTGCCGGGCCAGCTGTGGCTGGTTGTTCTTGCTGCTGAGATGGGCCAGCACCAGGTGTTGCAGGTTCTGCCAGTCCAGCTCCGACACCAGGCGCGCGGCCTGATGGTTGTTCAAATGTCCGTAGTCGCCGCCCACCCGCTGCTTGAGAAACATCGGATAAGGCCCGCGTCCGAGCAGGTCGCGACAGTGGTTGGCCTCGATCAGCAGGGCGTCCAGGCCCTGGTAGCTGCTGAGCAGGGCCGCATCATACGAGCCCAGGTCGGTCAGCACACCGAAGCGCCGGCTGCCATCGCCAAATACGTACTGCAGCGGCTCCAGCGCGTCGTGAGTGACGCCGACGGCGGTAACGCTCAAGTCGCCCAACTGCAAGGTGTCGTTGGCGACCAGGAAGCCTGCGGCTTCGACCGGCTTGCGCATGCCGCGCAAGGTGCCGCGGCTGAGGTAGACCGGTACATTGTAGCGCCGTGACAGCAACCCGACCCCATGCACGTGGTCGGCATGTTCGTGGGTGACCAGCACCGCGCTCAATTGCGCCGCAGAAACGCCGAGCAGCGCCAGGCGCCGCTCGGTTTCACGCAGGGAAAAGCCGCAATCGACCAGTAGCAACGTATTGCCACTGGCGATCAGCGTGCCATTTCCCTGGCTTCCACTTCCAAGTACGGCGAAGCGCACTTAACCCAGGTTGTCCTGAATCACGCTCAGCACGCGGCGGGCGACGTCTGCCGGGGCCACGGTGTTGATGTTCTTCTCGACGGTCACCTGAACGCTTTCGCCCACCTTGCTCAAGCGAACCTGATAGCGCTCGGCACGGGCTTCACGCTCTTCCTTGCTCGGCGCGCTGCCGAACAGGCGACTGAAGAAGCCTGGTTGCTCCTTGGTCTCGGCCTTCTCGGCGAGGTTGATGTAGTACAGGCCCAGGCTGCGGTTGATGTCTTCAACGCGCCATTCACCCTGTTCCAGGGCACGGCCAACGCTGGACCAGGCGCGATCGAGGTCGGCGCCCAGGTTCAGCACCGGGTTGCCGCTGCCGTCTTCGCTCAGGCTGACGCGGCTCGGGGCATCGAAATCGCGGGCTGCGAGCAACGACACCGAACCGCCCTTCTCGGCACTGCGGGTCATGCTGGCGAGCATTTCGTCGACCAGGATGGCGTCGACACCGGTGTTGTTCGAACGCGCCGGGAAGTCTTGCTCGGCAGTGCTGCCGGCCGGACGTTCGACGGTGACGATGTAAACCTCACTGGTGTTGCGCTGCACGCCCGGCTCGATGCGGATGCGCGCACGGACTTCGTTGTCGCTGCTGCTCGAGGCACTGCCCAGGCGCTTGGCCATGGACGCCGAGAGCTCGTCGAAACGCTGCCAGGTGGTGTTGAATTCGCCGGTTTGCGGACGCTCTTCGGCGATCCGGAAGCCGTTGTCTTCGAAGAACTGACGCGCCACCGGCCAGACTTCAGCCGGCGAACGCTGGGCCAGGACCCAACGCGAGCTGCCGCTCTTCTGCAGGCTGAAATCGCTGATGTCGGCACCGGCAGTCAGCGGTTGCGGACGCGGCACTTCGAACTCGCCCTTGACGTTGTCGTCGGCGACGTTGCGCGGAATCGGCAGCAGCGGATCGAGCCGCTTGGCACTGCTGACGTCCGGTGGCAGCTGCATCGGCGGCTTCTGGGTGGCCTCCAGATAATCGCTGCCACGGTCACGGAAGTAACCCTCTTCGCCCCAGAGCCAGCCACAACCGCTGGTGCTGGAGATGATCAAGGCAAGGGCGGAAAGACCAGCCAATCGCTTCATGCGGTGTACGTCCTCAATTAAAACTTCAGGCCGCACTGGCGCATCGCCTGGCGTACCGTATCGTGACAGGATTCGCTCAGCCAGGTCAGTGGCAGGCGGATGCCCTTGTGCATCAGGCCCATTTCAACCAAAGCCCACTTCACCGGAATCGGGTTGGCTTCGATGAACAGGTCCTTGTGCAGGGGCATGAGTTGTTCGTTGATCGCGCGAGCCTTCTCGGCATTGCCCGCAAGGGCGGCTTCGCACAGGTCGGCCATTTCCCGCGGGGCGACGTTGGCGGTCACGGAAATGTTGCCCTTGCCGCCCAGCAGGATCAGTTCGACGGCGGTCGGATCGTCGCCGGACAGGACGATGAAGTCCTTGCTCACGCCGTCAAGGATGGCTTTGGCGCGCTTCAGGTCGCCGGTGGCTTCCTTGATGCCGATGATGTTCGGCACGGTCGACAGACGGATCACGGTCTCGGCCTGCATGTCGCAGGAGGTGCGGCCGGGTACGTTATAGAGGATCTGCGGGATGTCGACGGCTTCGGCAATGTGTTTGAAGTGCTGGTACAGGCCTTCCTGGGTCGGCTTGTTATAGTACGGCACCACCAGCAGGCAGGCATCGGCACCGGCTTCCTTGGCGTTGCGGGTCAAGTGCACGGCTTCGCTGGTGGAGTTGGCGCCGGTGCCGGCGATCACCGGGATACGGCCATTGACCTGCTTGACCACCGCCTTGATGACTTCAATGTGCTCATTGACATCCAGGGTCGCCGACTCGCCGGTAGTACCGACGGCAACGATGGCGTGGGTGCCGTTTTCCAGGTGGAAGTCCACGAGTTTGCTGAGGCTGTCCCAATCAAGACGCCCTTGTGCATCCATGGGTGTGACCAATGCCACCATACTGCCCGCAATCATGAAACTGCTCCTGCCGGAAAAAGAGAGCGGTAATGGTACTGGCGCCATCGGCCTTGCACAAGCGAAGCAGGCGGGCGGAGCATTCCCCTCCGCGGCCATTTTCGCTACCCTTCTGTCTTTGATCGGTACATAGTGGCCCGCCGGGCTGCCGACAATGCGCGTAGCCAGCGCCCCAAGGCTCGATCCTGAGCCCCGGGCTCCTGCCTACCGGCCTTTATGCCACGTCTGGTACCGACCGCTCATCGCTTTAGGAATGCTGCATGTCCACCCCCACCGTTCGCGAACAATTCCTTGTCATCAGCGCCCTGGGTGCCAATCCCATGGAGCTGACCAACATCCTGTGCCGGGCCAGCAACGACAATCGCTGCTCGGTCGTCACCTCGCGCCTGACCCGCCACGGCGAGTGCAGTGCCCTGGTGCTGCAGGTCGCCGGCAGCTGGGACGCCCTGGCGCGCTTTGAAACGGCCCTGCCGGGCCTGGCCAAGAAGCACACCTTCACCGTCAACGTGGTGCGCAGCGCCGAACTGGAAGTGCGCCCGCTGTCGCTGCCGTACGTGGCCTATGTCAGCGCCGCCTATCGCCCGGACATCATCAACGAACTGTGCCAGTTCTTCATCGACCACCACGTGGAGCTGGAGAACCTGACCTGCGATACCTACCAGGCCCCGCAGACCGGCGGCACCATGCTCAACGCCACCTTTACCGTGACCCTGCCGGCCGGTACCCAGATCAGCTGGCTGCGCGACCAGTTCCTGGACTTCTCCGATGCCCTGAACCTGGATGCGCTGATCGAACCGTGGCGCCCACAAAACCCGATGTAAGGAAGCTTTACATGGCCGTTGAACTCGACCAACCCGTCGCCGAATTCCAGGCCCAGGCCACCAGTGGCCAGAGCGTCAGCCTGGCTGAGCTCAAGGGCAAGCAGGTGGTGCTGTACTTCTATCCCAAGGACAGCACCCCGGGCTGCACCACCGAAGGCCAGGGTTTCCGTGACCAGCATGCGGCCTTCGAAGCGGCCAACACCCTGGTGTTTGGCGTTTCGCGCGATGGCATCAAGTCCCACGAGAACTTCAAGGCCAAGCAGGCCTTCCCTTTCGAGCTGATCAGCGACAAGGACGAGGCCCTGTGCCAGCTGTTCGACGTGATCAAGCTGAAGAAGCTCTATGGCAAGGAGTATATGGGCGTGGACCGCAGCACCTTCCTGATCGACAAGGATGGCGTGCTGCGCAAGGCCTGGCGTGGGGTCAAGGTGCCCGGGCATGTGGATGCCGTACTGGCTGAGGCGCAGGCGCTGAACAAGGCCTGATAGCGCTTTACCTGTGGGAGCTGGCTTGCCAGCGATTGCATCACCGCGCTAGCCGCAAGGGCCAATGCGCCTGTATCGCTGGCAAGCCAGCTCCCACAAAAGCTCAAAGCAGCGGCGCCACCATTGGCTCGCGCCGCGGCCAGGCATCCAGCACGGCCTTGAACAAGGTCGCCAGCGGGATGGCAAAGAAGATCCCCCAGAACCCCCACAACCCGCCAAACAGCAGCACCGCGCAGATGATCGCCACCGGGTGCAGGCTCACCGCCTCGGAGAACAGCAACGGCACCAGCACGTTGCCATCCAGGGCCTGGATGATCGCGTACACCGCCATCAGGTAGATGAACTGATCGCCCCAGCCCCATTGGAACAGTGCAATCAGGGTCACCGGCACGGTCACCACCACCGCGCCGACATAGGGCACCACCACCGACAGGCCGACCAGCAGGGCCAGCAACGCCGCATAGTTGAGCCCCAGGCTGATGAAGGCGATGTAGGTGGCCACGCCACAGATCAGGATCTCGATGCCCTTGCCGCGGATGTAGTTGGCGATCTGCCGGTTCATCTCTTCGGCCACCCGGGTCATCAGCGCCCGCTCCTTGGGCAGGTAACCACTGACCCAGTGGGCGATCTGCTCGCGGTCCTTGAGAAAGAAGAACACCAGGATCGGCACCAGCACCAGGTAGATCATGATGTTGACCAGCAGCGGCAGGCTCGACAACGAGAAGGTCAGCGCCCACTGGCCGAACTTGCCGATCTCGCCGCGCATCACCTCGATGGCCTGCAGCACCTGCTCGTCAGAGACCAGGTGCGGGTAGCGCTCGGGCAACAGCAGCAACAGCGACTGCCACTTGCCGAGCATGCCCGGCAGTTCGTTGAACAGGGTGATCAGCTGATGCCAGAGCAGCGGCACCAACACCAGCAGGAACACCGCCAGGGCGCCCATGAACAGCATGAACACCAGCGCCACGGCATAAGGCGTGGGCACCCGCAGGCGCTCCAGGGCGTTGACCAGGCCCTGCATCAAAAATGCCAGGACCATCCCCGCCAGCACCGGCGCAAGCATGCCGCCCAGGGTCAGGACGGCGGTGAACGCCAGAAACAGCAAGACCGCCAACACCACCGCTTCTTCATCGGAGAAGTAGCGCTGCATCCAGTCGCGAAGCACCTTGAACATTGACGATCCTTTAACAGAGAAAACTCAGGCCTTCTTCAACCAGTAGCGGTACACACCGGCCTCGACCTCTTCGAGCAGCAGCGTATGACCGGCCAATTTGGCAAAAGTGCGAAAGTCGCGCTGGGAACCGGCGTCGGTGGCAATCACCTTGAGCACTGCGCCACTGGCCAGGCGATTGAGCTCCATCTTCGCCTTGAGCAGCGGCAGCGGGCAGTTCAGCCCGCTGGCGTCGAGTTCGGCGTCATGGGTCGGGATAGCGCTCATGGGGTTCTCCAGGCAGAAATACGGGCACAGGTAGCATTTTGAACAAGCCCGGTAGGATACCGCCACTGGTCGCCAACGTGTGAGCGGGCTACAGTAAGGTTCTTTGTCGACCAGAGCTTCGTGCATGAATTTTCTGCGCCCTACCCTGCTGACGCTGGCCTGTTTGATGGCGCTCCCCAGCCATGCCGACGACCTGCCGTCACTCGGCGACGCCAGTTCTGCCATTGTCTCCCCGCAACAGGAACACCAGTTGGGCCGCGCCTGGCTCAGCCTGCTGCGGGGCAATGTCAATCAACTGAACGATCCCCAGCTCAAGGATTACGTCGAAACCAGCGTCTACCGTCTGGCCGAAACCAGCCAGCTGCAGGACCGGCGCCTGGAGTTCATTCTCATCGACAGCCGTGAACTCAACGCCTTCGCCGCCCCTGGCGGGATCGTCGGGGTCAACGGCGGGCTGTTCCTCAATGCCCAGACCGAGGGCGAGTACGCCTCGGTACTGGCCCACGAACTGGCACACTTGTCGCAACGCCACTTCGCCCGCGGCGTCGAGGCCCAGCAACGCATGCAGTTGCCGATGATGGGCGCGCTGCTGATCGGTATCGTCGCCGCGGCGGCGGGTGCCGGCGATGCCGGTATTGCCGCGATTGCCGGCACCCAGGCGGCAGCCATCCAGGAACAGCGGCGCTTCTCCCGGCAGAACGAACAGGAAGCCGACCGCATCGGTATCCTCAACCTTGAGAAGGCCGGTTACGATCCGCGCAACATGCCGACCATGTTCGAGCGCCTGATGCGCCAGTACCGCTATGACGCCAAGCCGCCGGAATTCCTCCTGACTCACCCGGTCACCGAATCGCGGATCGCCGACACCCGAAACCGCGCCGAACAGGCGCCCAAGGGCGGCACCGAAGACAGCAAGCGCTATCAGCTGATTCGTGCCCGGGTGGCGCTGATCTATGAAGGCACCCCCGGCCTTGCGGCCAAGCGCTTCCAGGCGCAGCTCGATGAAAACCCGCAGCAGGACGCCGCCCGTTACGGCCTGGCGCTGGCGCAGATCAAGGGCGGACGCCTGAACGAGGCGCGCGAGAACCTCAAGCCGCTGCTGGCCAAGGCACCCAACGACATCACCTACAACCTGGCGCAGATCGACCTCGACATCACCAACAACCGCTTGCCCGATGCCCAGCAACGGGTCGAGCGGATGCGTGGCCTGTACCCGGGCAACTACCCGCTGCAACAGGCGCGCATCGACCTGCTGCTCAAGCAGAACCGCCCCGCCGAGGCGGAGAAGGCGCTGGATGCCTTGCTCAAGAATCGTCCGCAAGACCCGGATGTCTGGTATGACGTGGCGGAAGTGCGCGGGTTGTCGGGCAACACCATCGGCCTGCACCAGGCCCGCGCCGAGTACTTCGCCCTGGTGGGCGACTTTGACCAGGCCTTGCAGCAGCTCGACTACGCCAAGCAGCGGGCCGGCAACAATTTTGTCCTGGCGTCGAAGATCGATGCGCGTCAGCGCGAGCTGATGGAGCAGCAGCGGATGGTCAAGGACATGATGCGCTAAGACCGCATGAGGCTGCTTCGCAGCCTATCGCCGGCAAGGCCGGCTCCCACAGTAGATTTGCATGCACCGAACCTGTGAGAGCTGGCTTGCCAGCGATGGGGCCGTCAGGCGTTACCGGACAGCTTCATCCGCGCCGCCTGGGTAAAGTCGAGCATGCGCTTGAGCGGCTTGATCGCCTGAGGGATCAGCGCCGGCTCGACGAAGATCTCGTTGCTGCCTTCACGCAGGCACTGCAAGGTACGCTCCAGGGTATTCATCGCCATCCACGGGCAATGCGCGCAACTGCGGCAAGCCGCGCCGTTACCGGCGGTGGGCGCTTCGATGAAGATCTTGTCCGGGCACAGCTGCTGCATCTTGTAGAAGATGCCGCGGTCGGTGGCGACGATGAAGGTCTTGTTCGGCAGGGTTTGCGCCGCGGCAATCAGCTGGCTGGTGGAACCGACCGCATCGGCCAGGTCAATCACCGCCTCAGGCGATTCCGGGTGCACCAGAATCGCCGCATCCGGGTACAGCGCCTTCATGTCGGCCAACTGGCGCGACTTGAACTCTTCGTGAACGATGCAGGCACCGTCCCACAGCAGCATGTCGGCACCGGTCTGTTTCTGGATATAGCGGCCCAGGTGCTGGTCCGGGCCCCAGATGATGGTCTCGCCGTTATCCATCAGGCTTTCGACGATTTCCAGCGCGCAGCTGGAGGTCACTACCCAGTCAGCTCGGGCCTTGACCGCCGCCGAGGTGTTGGCATACACCACCACGGTGCGTTCGGGGTGCTTGTCGCAGAACGCCGAGAACTCTTCAACCGGGCAGCCGAGATCGAGCGAGCAAGTCGCCTCGAGGGTCGGCATCAGCACGCGCTTTTCCGGAGTGAGGATCTTGGCCGTCTCGCCCATGAAGCGCACACCGGCCACCACCACGGTCGTGGCTGCGTGGTTCTTGCCAAAGCGGGCCATTTCCAGCGAGTCGGACACACAGCCGCCGGTTTCCTCGGCCAGGGCCTGGATCACCGGGTCGCAATAGTAATGGGCAACCAGCACCGCATTTTGCGCCTTGAGCTCGGCGGCGATGGCGGCACGGTAGTCGGCCTCTTGCTCGGGCGTCAGCGGCTTGGGCTGCTTGGCATCGAGGTGAGCCTGGACGAGAAGGCGTTCGGAAATCTGGGTCATGATCGCTGGACCTGCAGGCGCTTGAGCGCGTAAGTCGAGTGTATCACCGAGCCCTGGCAAATCGGCTACAGGCTCCGCAGGCAGGGCGAAACAGCCTTGCACACAGAACCACGGACCAGCTGCGGCCTCGGGTTTTTATAGGATGCCGAAGGCTACAGATAATCGGATGAATTCAAAAGGTTTTTTTAGTGAAACAAGCCCGGGGCGGGCGCCCCGGGCCTGAACATCAACCGCCTGTCGCCTGCATGGCGCTGGCATTGGCCATGATCACGCTGGCGAACTGCTCGACGGTCATCTTCTGGCCGTTGAAGTCGACCATGCCATCGGCATAGTGCAGCGTGGTAACGATGTCGTTGCCCTCGACCTTGGCCATCTGGCTTTGCACCGCCATCATGCTGACCATTTCCCCGGCCTGGGCCGCTTGCTGGGAGACGATGGCAGCATCGGTCTGGCCTTCGAACTGCGCCTGCAGGGTCGCCAGGTCACCGATCATCGGCTTGGACAGCGACAGCTTGCTCTGCAGCTGGGTGATCAACTGCTTGTACAGCTCCTGCGGTGGCAACTCCAGAGAACTCGGGTTGGCCAGGTCAACGCTGAAGTTGAAACGGCTTTCGCCATTGGCAGTCTTGAACGACAGGTTCTCCAGGGCGATCTGCGGCTTGGCCGCCAGCAGACGCTGCACATCGCTGCGCACCTGGGCCGTTTCGGCCTCGGTCATCGCCAGGTCCGGCATGCCTTCACCTTCGGCAGCGGCCTTTTGGAACTCCGGCAGGCGGCTCTGGTACCAGCCGATCAGCGCCTGCATGGCCGGGATGTCGAGACGCTTGAGGCTCCAGACCATCTCGCCGGCACCGATGGCCTTGCCGTCGAAGTTGATGTCGGCAACCTTGTATTCCATGCGCACCGAGAGCTTGTCACCGTCGTTCTTGTACTCGTTGTTCTGCGCCAGGCCCTTGAGCGCCAGGACCTTCTGCTCGTCGCCGAAGGTCGCGACCGTGTCAGCCACGGCCATGTCCATCTTGCCGACATAGAAGCCGAACGGCGTCTTGGTCATGTCGCCGGTCAGGCTCAGGCCCTTGATCTCGACTTTCAGCACTTTGCTGTCGGGGTCGACCAGGTTCAGGCTCAGGCCGGCCGACTGGCCGGTGAGTTGCACATGTTCGGCGCCTTCGTTGCCGTGGCCACTGACTTCAAACCCGGAGAACTTCAGCGACGAGCCGTCCTTGCTCCACTCGATCGGCGCCACCTGGAAAGCACTGTCCATCGAGCGATCGTAGCCGTAGGCAACCTGGCCTTGCAGCGGCGAAACGTCCTTGGTCAGGGCGAACCAGTCAGCGGTGGCAGCGTCTTTTTCCAGGGCGTAGTGGCTGGCAGCCATGACCGGCATCAGTTTCAGTGCCTTGACCCGCGACAGCGGAAACGGCCCGTGTTCGATCTGGTCGACAAAATTCAGCTCGAAACTTTTGCTTTCTTCACCAACCTGCAGGTTCTGCACCTTGAGGCGGTATTTGGCGGTACTGCTGAACAGACGGCTGTCCAGCGATACCAGTTGCAGCTCCATAGTGGTTTCCATGCCCAGCAGCGCCTGCTTGGTCTGGGCATTGGATTCGGCGATGGTGGTTTCGAGCACGCCGGGCAATTGCTTGCCGGTGTACCAGGCACCCGCGGTGCATGCCGCTGCCACTACCACTGCGAGGCCGAGTACGCCTGTAGATTTCTTCATGAATTGTTTCGCTTCCATTTGTAGAGAGTTGTTGCTTTGGCTAAGCCTTGCGGCCTATTCGTTGACGTCCATGTACTCGCGGGCCCAGACGATGTAGTCGTCCGGCTGCGTGTAGGTATGGGTGAGTTCGGTGGCGCTCAGGTCCGAGGTGCTGCAGGTGATGCCGCGCTGCTCGCGCAGGCAGTCGTAGGTGGCCTTGATCGCGGCAAAGTAGGCGCCATGACCATCGACGGCAATGCGCACACCCAGCTCGGCCAGGCGCGCATCATCATGCAATTGCGGGTTGCCGTAGGTCACCAGCATCAGCGGCACGCTCAGGTGTGCGGCGATCTGTTCCAGGTGCTCGAAGTCGCGGATGCCGACAATGCACAAGGCGTCAGCGCCAGCGTTCTGGTAGGCCACGGTGCGGGCGATGACTTCTTCGGTCGGAATCAGCGCCGCGTTGGTGCGGGCAATGATCGACAGCTCAGGGTCAACCCGCGCCTCCAGCGCTGCACGGATCTTGCCGACGCCTTCGGCGATGCTGATCAGGTCGGTGGACTTGCGCCCGAACTGGGCCGGCAGCAGGGTGTCCTCGATGGTCAGCGCGGCAATCCCGGCACGCTCAAGTTCGGTCACCGTACGCATCACGTTGAGCGCATTGCCATAGCCGTGGTCGGCGTCGGCGATCACCGGCAACTGGGCCACCCGGCCGATCCGCGTCGCCTGCTCGGCGAATTCGCTGAGGCTGATCAAGGCAAAGTCAGGGGCGGCCAGCACCTGCAGGGAGGCTACCGAGCCCCCGAGGATACCCACCTCGAAGCCCAGATCGGCGGCGATACGCGCCGACATCGGGTCGAACACGGAGGCGGTGTGGTAGCAGGCAGGGGAGGCAAGCAGTTGACGGAACGCGCGACGCAGGTCTTGGTGGGAGGCTCTTGGCATGGTCTTTCCAGGCTATCGACTTCATTTAGTAGGTCGAACATTACCACTGGTGGCTATCTGACTGACAGCGCCGCGCGTTTGAGGGTCTCGCTGGGCAGTTCCTTGAACAGCTTGCGGTAGCTGTCGGAAAACCGCCCCAGGTGCCAGAACGACCAGTGCATGGCCACCTCGGCGACGGTGGTGTCGCTGGGCCCGCAACTGAGCAGTTCTCGCCGTGCACTGTTGAGCCGGCGCAGGCGCAACCACTGCGCCGGGGCCATGCCGGTGAAGGTCTTGAAGGCATGCTGCAACTGGCGCAAGGACACCCCGGCGACCTGCGAAAGCTCCATCAGGTTAAGCGTTTCTTCAGGACAGTCCGCCGCCCATTCACCGACTTTACGCATGATCGCCCGTTCCTCGGTACGCCGCCATAACGCCCCGCGATCGAGGCAGATGCACGCATTATCGAGGATGAACAGGCAGTCTTCGAGCAGCTGTTCGGCCAGTGCATCCTGGCTTGGCGGGTCGATGGTCTGCGAGATGCGCGTGAGCGTCCCGCTCAGCCAGCGGCTGAACAGCTCGTTCTGCATCGAGTTCAGCGGCGCCATGAACAGCCCGTCGAGGCGGGCGATGTCCAGGCCGTGGCGCTGGACGAATTCCGGGCCGAACACCACGGCCACTTCCTGGTAGTTCTCCGGAGTGATCCAGATGTTGCGGCTTTCGCCATTGAGCACGTAGAGGCTGTGGTCGCTGCGGTCGAAACAGAACGCCAGGGAGCCGGCCGGCGCACTGAAGTTCTGCTCGACCCGGGTGTTCATGCACTCCTCGTAGATCTCCACGCCGTGCAGGTCGAGGCAGCGCAGTTGACCGGCGAAATGCCCGGGAGACATCTGTTGGTAGTGCTGGGTCCAGCCCGGGGTGGCACGGACCTGTTCGGTGACATCGGCGGTGTTGAAAGCTTGGACCCGCAAAGGCGTTGACGCTGTCATGAGCTGCTCTTTATGCACTCTTTTGGTGCATTTTAGTCTTGCTGAAAGTGGATAGATCGAATGCGCACGCGTCACCCAAGATAGACCTCAACGCGCTACAGGGGAAGCCGCTTGGGTGGCAAGCCGGTCGCAACTGCCGGTCCTGGCGTGGATAAAACCAACAACGAGGTCTTTATGAATGCCCCTTTCGATCAGCTGTCTGCGTGGCTGAAAGAACACAAGATTACCGAAGTCGAGTGCGTGGTCAGTGATCTGACCGGTATCGCCCGCGGCAAGATAGCACCGACCAACAAGTTCCTGCATGAACGAGGCATGCGCCTGCCGGAAAGTGTGCTTCTGCAAACGGTAACCGGGGACTTTGTCGACGACGACATCTACTACGACCTGCTCGATCCTGCCGATATCGACATGGTCTGCCGCCCGGATTCAGCGGCGGTGTATGTGGTGCCATGGGCCATCGAGCCGACCGCCGTGGTCATTCACGACACCTTCGACAAACAGGGCAACCCGATCGAACTGTCGCCACGCAACGTGCTCAAGAAAGTCCTCAAGCTCTACACCGACAAGGGCTGGCAGCCGATCGTCGCCCCGGAGATGGAGTTCTACCTGACCCAGCGCTGCGAAGACCCGGACTTGCCGCTGCAAGCGCCACTGGGCCGCTCGGGCCGCGCCGAAAGCGGCCGGCAGTCGTTCTCGATCGATGCCGCCAACGAATTCGACCCGCTGTTCGAAGACGTCTACGATTGGTGCGAAGCCCAGGGCCTGGACCTCGACACGCTGATTCACGAAGACGGCCCGGCGCAGATGGAAATCAACTTCCGTCACGGCGACGCCCTTGACCTTGCCGATCAGATCACGGTGTTCAAGCGCACCATGCGCGAGGCCGCGCTCAAGCACAACGTCACCGCCACCTTCATGGCCAAACCGGTGGGTGACGAGCCGGGCAGCGCCATGCACCTGCACCAGAGCGTGATCGACATCGCCACCGGCAAGCCGATCTTCGTCGACGACAACGGGCAGATGAGCGAGCTGTTTTTGCATCACATCGGCGGCCTGCAGAAGTACATCCCCAAAGTGCTGCCGATGTTCGCGCCCAACGTCAACTCGTTCCGGCGCTTCCTGCCCGACACGTCGGCGCCGGTCAACGTCGAA
Source organism: Pseudomonas sp. ZL2 (assembly GCF_054788455.1). Taxonomy (NCBI): domain Bacteria; kingdom Pseudomonadati; phylum Pseudomonadota; class Gammaproteobacteria; order Pseudomonadales; family Pseudomonadaceae; genus Pseudomonas; species Pseudomonas sp. ZL2. Next base: position 22,397 of record NZ_JBGOGX010000011.1, read on the forward strand.
TGGGGTGAAGAGAACCGCACCGTGGGCTTGCGCGTGCCGACTTCCAGCCCCGAGGCCATGCGCGTGGAAAACCGCCTGCCGGGCGCCGATGCCAACCCCTACCTGGCGATTGCCGCCAGCCTGCTGTGCGGCTACCTGGGCATGGTCGAGAAGATCAACCCCAGCGCCCCGGTGCAGGGCCGCGCCTACGAACGGCGCAACCTGCGCCTGCCGATCACCATCGAAGACGCACTGGCGCACATGGAGGACTGCCCAACCATCGAGCAGTACCTGGGCAGCAAGTTCGTGCGCGGCTATGTGGCGGTCAAGCGCGCCGAGCACGAGAACTTCAAACGGGTGATCAGTTCCTGGGAGCGCGAGTTCCTGCTGCTCAGCGTTTGAGCCCGACCTTGTAACAAGTATCGAAAACAACAATTCGAAAAGGTGTCGATATGCGTCCCATGAAAACAGTCGTTACTGCAACCCTGGCGCTGCTGGTCAGCGCCGCGGCCCAGGCCCAGCCCAGTGTCAGCGTGTACAACTGGACCGACTACATCGGTGAAACGACCCTGGCGGATTTCCAGGGCAGCACCGGTATCAAGGTCATCTACGACGTGTTCGACTCCAACGAAACCCTGGAAGGCAAGTTGCTGGCCGGCCGCACCGGCTACGACGTGGTCGTGCCTTCCAACCACTTCCTGGCCCGTCAGGTCGAAGCCGGGGCCTTTCTGAAACTGGACCGCGAGCAGCTACCGAACTGGAAGAACCTCGACCCGGTGCTGCTCAAGGCCCTGCAGGAGAACGACGCCGACAACCAGCACTCGGTGCCCTACCTGTGGGGTACCAACGGCATCGGCTACAACGTCGACAAGGTCAAGCAGGTGCTGGGCGTTGATCACATCGACTCCTGGGCGGTGATGTTCGAGCCCGAGAACCTGAAAAAACTCAGCCAGTGCGGCGTGTCATTCATGGATTCGGCCGACGAGCTGTTCCCGGCAATCCTCAACTACATGGGCATGGACCCACGCAGCAACAAGCCTGAAGACTACAAGAAGGCCGAGGCCAAACTGCTGACCCTGCGCCCCTACATCACCTACTTCCACTCGTCCAAGTACGTCTCGGACCTGGCCAACGGCGATATCTGCGTAGCCTTCGGCTATTCGGGCGACGTGTTCCAGGCCGCCAACCGCGCCAAGGAAGCCAACAACGGCGTCAACATCGCCTACGCCATTCCCAAGGAAGGCAGCAACCTGTGGTTCGACCTGCTGGCCATCCCCTCCGACGCCAGCAACCCTAAGGAGGCCTATGCCTTCATCAACTACCTGCTCGATCCGAAGGTGATCGCCAAGGTCAGCGGCGTGGTCGGCTATGCCAACGCCAACCCGCCGGCCAAGCAGTACATGGATGCCGAACTGGTCAACAACCCCGAGGTGTACCCGCCGCAAGAGGTGCTGGACAAGCTGTATGTCTCCAACACCCCGACGCCGGCGATCATGCGCCTGATGACCCGTTCCTGGAGCAAAGTGAAGTCGAACAAATGAACCAGTACACCTCTGAACACGCCCGCTCCTACTACAGCGCCACGGCCCACAAGCTGGCGCCCTACTCTGCCCTGAGCGCCGACCTGCAGGCTGATGTCTGCGTGATCGGCGGCGGCTTTACCGGGGTCAACTGCGCCATCGAACTGGCTCAGCGCGGGCTCTCGGTGATCCTCCTGGAAGCCCGGCGCATCGGCTGGGGCGCCAGCGGTCGCAACGGCGGCCAGTTGATTCGCGGTATCGGCCACGAGGTCGAGGGCTTTGCCCGCTACGTCGGCCAGGACGGGGTGAAGTACCTGCAACGCGCCGGCATCGAATCGGTCGAAGTAGTGGCCGAGCGCATCCGCGCGCACGGCATCGATTGCGACCTGCGCTGGGGTTTTTGCGAACTGGCCAACACCCCGGCGCAGTTTGCCGCCTTCCGTGCCGAGCAGCAGAGTCTGGCCGAGCTGGACTATCGCCATGAAACACAATTGGTCGGGCCCGGGCAGATGCATCAGGTGGTCGCCTCCGACGTCTATGCCGGCGGCCTGATCGACCGCGGTTCGGGCCATCTGCATCCGCTCAACCTGGTGCTTGGCGAGGCGCGCGTGGCCGAGTCCCTCGGCGTACGTATCTTCGAACAGAGCGCGGTGCTGGAGATCAGCCATGGCGCCACCGTGCAGCTACGCACCCGCCACGGCACGGTTCGCGCCGGCAGCCTGGTGCTGGCCTGCAACGCCCACCTGGATGAACTCGAGCCGCGCTTGAGCGGCAAGGTACTGCCCGCCGGCAGCTACATCATCGCCACCGAGCCGTTGTCACAGACGCAGGCCGAGCAATTGATTCCGCAGAACCTGTCGCTGTGCGACCAGAAGGTCGGTCTGGACTATTATCGGCTGTCTGCCGACCGGCGCCTGCTGTTCGGTGGCGCCTGCCACTACTCCGGGCGCGATCCTGCGGACATCGCCGCCTACATGAAGCCGAAGATGCTCAAGGTATTCCCGCAACTGGCGGACACCCGCATCGACTTTCAGTGGGGCGGCAAGATCGGCATCACCGCCAACCGCTTCCCCCAGGTCGGCCGCCTGCAGCAGCACCCGAACGTGTTCTATGCCCAGGGCTACAGCGGCCATGGCCTGAACGTCACCCATTGGACCGCGCGGCTATTGGCCGAGGCCATTCATGCCGGGCACAGCCAGGGCCTGGATGTGTTCAGCGCCGTGCCGCACCTGACCTTCCCGGGTGGCAAGGCCCTGCGCTCGCCACTGCTGGCCCTGGGGATGTTCTGGTACCGCCTGCGTGAGGTGCTGGGCTAATTCAGCCGGCCGCCGGCAACACGCTCAGCGGGTCGATCGGCTTGCCGCTCTGGCGGATCTCGAAGTACAGCTGCACCCGGTCGGTGTCCAGGTCGCCGGCTTCGGCGATCTTCTGGCCCTTGCTGACGGTCTGGCCTTCCTTGACCAGCAACTTGCTGTTGTGACCGTAGACGCTGGCATGGGAGGTGCCGTGCTGGAGGATGATCAGGTTGCCGTAACCACGGATGTTCGTCGCGAACGCCACCTTGCCGCCGAGGCTGGCGTACACCGGCTGGCCCGGAGTGGCGGCGATGCGAATGCCCTTGTTGAGCTTGTCGGCTGACGAGTAGCGGCGGATCACCGTGCCCTGCAGCGGCCACGCCCACCCGCGCAGGGTGACCTTGGTGGCCGGCGCCACGGGCCTGGCCTTGCTGGCACTGCTGGTGCTACGGGTGGTGGTGGTGCGCGTGGTGGTTTTCGAACCACCGAAACGAATGGTCTGGCCGACATTCACCGCATAGGGCGCGCTGATGCCGTTGTAACGCGCAAGCTCCTTGAAGCTCCAGCCATGGCGCGAGGCGATCGAATACAGGGTATCGCCGCGCTTGACCTTGTAGGTGCCGGCCACGACTTTGTTGGCAGAGGTACCGGGGCTTGGGGAATGCGAACTGCATGCGGACATCGCCAGCATTACGGCGATCAGAACAAACCTGAAAAACACACCACTTCCTTTTCCCGGAGACGCCATTGACGAGGGCGCTACTATAAATCAGTCGGCGACATTACGCGGCAAAGTCCGTGCAAGTTCGATAAAGGCGCGGGTCGCTGGCGAGATGATTCGCTCATCGACCACCGCCAGCCCCACCGTACGCTTGACCGGCGGATGGAGCGGGCGCTGCACATAATCCAGGGTCGTGCGCAACGGCAAGGACGATTGGGCAACGATGCTCAACCCGTCACCGCGGGCGACCACCTCCAGGGTGCTGAGCAGTTGCGAGGTGCGGTAGCGAATCCGTGGCTGCAGCCTGGCGGCGAGAAACAGCCGCGAGACGATCTCGGCGGAACCGGCTTCGGTCAACACGAAAGGGTCGAGGCAGAGCTGCTGGAGGGTCACGGCGGGGTGCTGCGCCAGTGCATGGTCGGTGGGCATGAGCACGACCATCTGGTCCTCCAGCAACGGGCAGGTATCGAACTGCTCCTCGGGCAGCACCACGAAGCCGACATCGATGCGCCGCTCCTGCAGCCATTGCAGCACCTGGCGATCCGGGCCTTCGTCGACATGCACCTCGATGCCGGGATAAGCCTGGCGATAGGCGGCAAGGATGGCCGGCAGCAAACGCACCGAGGCCGTCGGCCCGAACGAGCCGATGCGCAGCGTCCCCCGCTTCATTCCGAGGGCATCCAGAGCCTCCTGGTGCATGGTTTCGGCCAGGCCGAGCATTGCTTGCGCCCGTTGCAGCAGGCGGCTGCCGATATCCGTCAGTTCGATATCCCCTTGCTGACGCTCGAACAAGGCCACGCCAAGCTCCTGCTCCAGGGCACGAATGGCGTGGGAAACACCCGATTGCGAGATTTTCAGTTGCGAAGCCGCCAGGGTGAAGCCTTTACGCGCCGCCACCACGGCGAAGATTTCCAGCTGGGTCAAGGTCATCGGCAGCGACATCCCATGAGCGATTGCTCATTTCCATATGAGTTTGCATTCGTAGAAGTATGGCGCATCGACTTTACCTCGTCAGCCAGGTCCGCCCATGCCGTCTCACTATTGCACCTACCTGAAACTCGCGCTGGTTTCGATGATCTGGGGCGGCACCTTTGTCGCCGGCCGCGCCCTGGCCAGCGGTATCGATCCACTGTTGCTTGGCAGCCTGCGCTTTATCCTGGCCAGCGTGGTGCTGATAATCATCCTGCTGGTTTCGAAAAAAGGTTTCGTGCGGGTTAACGGGTCCCAGCTCGTGCAGATCCTGGGCTTGGGCTTTTTCGGGATCTATGCCTACACCCTGTTCTTCTTCCACGGCTTGCAGTACACGGATGCCTCAAGGGCCTCACTGATCGTTGCGAGCAATCCTGCGGTCATGGCGATCGTGACCTACCTGTGTTTCAGGCAGCGCCTTGGCCGGGCCCAACTGCTCGGCGTCGCCCTCTGTCTGCTGGGCGCCGGCTGCGTGGTGCTGGCCAGGGCGCCTGGGGCGATCGGCCAGGGCAACTGGATCGGTGATGCGTCGATCTTCGGCTGCGTGCTGAGCTGGGTGATCTTCAGTGTGTTCTGCACCCGCGTGGTAACGCAGATCGGCGCGCTGCACACCGTGACCTATGCGGTGTTCGCCGGGGCGGCGATGCTCAGCTTGCACGCGGTGGTCAACACCAGCATGAGCATCGCCTCAATACGCTTGCTGTCGGCGCGCGACCTGATCAGCCTGGCGTATCTCGGGGCTGTGGGTTCGGCGCTGGCGTACGTGATGTACTACGACGCCATCGCCCGTATCGGAGCGACCCGCGCCGGCAGCTTCATCGCCCTGAATCCGCTGACCGCCGTAATGGCCGGCGCCTTGCTGCTGGGCGAGCAACTGACCGGCGCCATGCTGGCCGGCGGGACGTTGGTGATCACCGGCATACTGCTGGTCAACCGGGTGCCTGCGGCGCTCAGTTGTCCTGCTTCCAGTGCAGGTTCACCTTGCCTGTCTCGCCCGGAACGAGAGTGACCGCACCCAGCTGTTGTTCGCCATTGCGCGAGGCAACCAGGTTGTATTTGCCCGGCGGCAGCTTGACGTAGACCATCGGGCCGACCTGGTTGAGTTGCAGCACGGTTTGACCTTGCGGCCCCTGGATCGTCAGGTCGACATCCGGCACGTACTTGTTTTCCGGGCCGGTGGAGAACGTCAGGTGCAAGTTGTAGCCCTGGACTTGCTGAATGGCCCGCGACTCATCGATGCCGATACCGCCGGTGACATAACTTACGCCATTCTGCTCCTGGGATTGCAGCTGCACCCCGGACATATCGACAGGCTCCTGGTACTGCGAAGCCTGCAAGCGCTGCGCCGGCCAGGCCAGCAGTACAACGGCCAATGCAGTGGAAAACGCCAATATGCTGAAGGATTTCATTGCCATGACTCCTGCGCGACAGCGTACAGACCATTTTACGCCGCTCCTCCCTGGCGTTTAGATCGATTCGGCGTGAGGGTCGCGAGCAATACAATGACGATTTCGTACCGTGCTAGAGTCTGCGGCCCAATCTGAAGGTGGACCACGAATGGAACTCTCCCCCGCCGAACATCAGCTGCTGCAAGCCCATCACCTGGCTCTGTTTGAAGGCTGCGTGATCTTCGACACTCAACCGCCCATCGACGCACAAGCTCTGGCCCGGGTCGAAGCCCACCTGGCCGGCCCGGTGCCTGCCGGTCTGTTGCAGCTATGGCAGACCTGCTTTGGCGGTCGCGTCGGCTACGACCTGGAGGTGGTCTACGATGGCCATCGCCACCCATTCTCCTTCAGTGAACTGTTCTATCCGGACAGCGACGGCTACCGCGACCTCTGGGGCTGGATCGAACACGAACTGGACCAGGCCGAAGAAGCCGCCCGGGAACAGGGTCGCCCATGGAGCGGTAAACTGGACTACCTGCCTTTCGCAGGTTTCGAGTACCTGGAGCGCCTTTACGTCTGCGTCACCCCGGGCCCGGACCATGGCGCGGTGATTGCCTGGAGCCGCGGGTTGCCGCCGGCCTGGGCCGGCAGCCTGCACCAGGACAGCCTCGCGCGCATCGCTGATGACGTCGGTGGACTGTTTCGCCTGCTGGCCTATGAAGAAGACCCGTTCGACCCGCAGGCCGAGTACAGCAGCGCCAGCGAACTGCTTGAAGCGCTGGATGAACTGGAGGGGGCCGGTGAGGTGGGCGTGGCGCTCAAGGCAAGGCTTGAGGCGTTGCTGCGTCAGCGCCTGCTCGACTGGCGCCCGGCCCTGGCTGACGGCAGCCTCGCCCATCAGCCGCGCCTTCGCCAGCTGGCGATGCTCGATGCCGCCGAACAGGGCGACATCCCGCGCTTGCAGACGCTGCGCGACGCGGGCTGCGATCTGACCGAAACACTGCGCGGTCGCGGTGCAAGCCTGGAATCTTGCCTGCAGCACGGGCACCTGGAGGCTGCCAGCTGGTTACTCGACCAGGGGGTCCCCGTGCAAGCAGACACCCTCCTGGTGGGCGCAGCCCAGATCACCCCGGCATTGGCTGCCCGCTTGCTGGGCATGGGCGCCTTGAGCGAACCTGGCGCCGTGCTGAGCGCCGTTGCCCAGGACCACATGGCAAGCGCCGAGGTCATGGCCCGCCCGCTGCTCGAAGCTTCGCCGGCCAGTGCCAGCGCCTTGCGCGAAGCGCTACTGGAGCGCGCCGAGCAGCAGCGACGCGACGCCAAACGGATCAAGGCCGGCAAGCTGTTCAGCAATCGCAGCGCCGTTGACTACCTGGCCGAAGCCGAGCGTATCGACACGCTGCGCCAGCGCCTGTTCTCCTGAGGACGACTGTCAGCCGTTGCGGGCTTTGATGTAGGCAAGAAAGCTGTCAAGGTCCGAACTGCTGAGCATCCTCGATACCGCCTTGACTTCGTCCATGGGCCAGTCCCACCAGGCAGATTCCAGCAGGATGTTGCGCACATCTTCGTCAAACCGCCACCTGATCTGCTTGCAAGGGTTGCCACCTACCACCGCAAAAGGAGGCACATCGCGGGAGACCATCGCTCCGGCGGCGACAATTGCGCCGTGGCCGATGGTCACGCCCGAGAGGATCACCGCGTTGGTGCAGATCCAGCAATCACTGCCGATCACCACATCGCCTTTGCTGGGCGCATAGTCCTTGATGTCCTTGACGGCATCGACCATGGCCGGAAACGGGTAGGTGGTCAGCCAGTCGGTACGGTGCTCACCGCCCAGCAGAATCTGTACCCCCGCCGCGATCGAGGTGTAGGAGCCAATTTTCAGTACGGTGTCGTCGCCAAATTCGACGACTTCCGGAATGCCATAGGTGCCTACCCCGACACTGTATCGGGGATAGCGCAGCCTGATTTTTTCTGCAGCGCGCTCGAGCTTGTCCATCGAGCGCAATCGCTTGCGCTCCCGACGCTGTTTCAAGAGGTCGAATAACTTCACAAAGGGGTCCTTGCTGATCAACGGTGCAGTACGAGGCGCTTCAAGCGTTTGAGCGTTGTACGGTTGTAATTGCGCAACGGAATCGTGCGCAACAGGCTCCAGGCGAACTTCTTGTCGGCAACCACCGCATACTTCAATGCCTTGTTGACCAGCACCGTCCTGCCCTTCTGGTAACCGGGATGCGCCTGATAAGGCGCCATTGCCAGCATATCGGCATCGAGCAACACCTTGAACCTTCGAGACAGGTTATTGGGGTGTCGACGGTAACGGGTGACACAGACGGGCAACTCGTGAATCTCGTAACCCTTGCTGGCAATTCTGAGCGTTATCTGGAAATCCTGGACTTTGATGTTCGGGTCGTAAAACTGCGCCGCCTGCAAAGCCTCCATGCGGTACAACGCGCCGGGGGCACCAATGACCACCGCTTCGCTGACGATCTGATCGAAGCTGAATTTCTTCACCTTGGTACGGTGCTGGGTCTTGATCTCGGCACCGTCGCTGTCCATATAAGCGATCAAGGCACCTACGCAGCCCACTTTCGGGTGTTCATCCAGATACCTGGCCCTGACGCTGAGCGAATGGGGAAGCATGATGTCGTCCAGATCCGGGGTGGAAACATACACACCCCTGGCATGCTTGAGGCCGTTGTTCAGCGTAGCGCTGACGCCCTGATTCTGCTGGGTCAGGAGCTTGAAATCGTAAGTATCCTGCAGCGCCCGGAGCATCGCCAGACTGTTGTCCGTCGAGCCATCGTCAACAATGATGACTTCGAAGTTGGAGTAGTCCTGGGCAAAGATGCTTTGCAGCGCAGCCTCAAGGTACTTCTCGGCGTTGTAGCAAGGAGCAACGATGGAAACCAGCGGCTGCGATGCCAGTGGCTGGGAGAGCGGCTGCAAATGCTCGGGGGTCATTGCGGGTAATGCCTCACGTCGGCCTCTCTGTGGAGGCTGTTGCTGATCGTCTGAATCAAAAAATGGCCACCATCATGCTGGAACTCGTCGCCATTGTCATGATGCGGCGGCGCCTCGGTACCAGCCGATGCGCCCGCAGCCAGAAATATTCAGAAACACCTAAATACTGAAAAGAATACAGGCCGAGAGATTATCATGAAAGCGCAACTGCTAATAATTCTCATAAACACTTGCATTTATTTATCCCTGGGTGGCACCTTACATGACTTGCGAAATTGCCCGTAGCCGTTCTTCACACTCCTTCATGGCTTCAGCACTGGGCCTGGCCGTCGCTTCGGCATCGAGCTGCTCGCTCGCAGAGCAGACTTCCAGCCCGCCTCTTGAGCTGGGTAACATCAACATTGATGCCCAGGCCAGCGGCGACTACAAGACCGAACGCTCGGCCTCGAGCAAATACGCCACACCGCTGCTCGACACCCCGCAGACCATTACCGTGGTGCCCTCCCAGGTGATCAAGGAGCAGCAGGCGCTGAGCCTGCGCCAGGTACTGTCCAACGTCTCCGGCATCACCTTCAACGCCGGTGAAGGCGGTGGCGGTTCGGGCGACAGCATCAACATCCGCGGCTTCTCGGCCAACAGCAACATCCAGATCGACGGCCTGCGCGACAGCGCCCAGACCAACCGTACCGATACGTTCAATGTCGAGCAGGTCGAAGTCATCAAAGGCCCCAACTCGGTGTTCGGCGGCGCCGGCACCACCGGCGGCAGCATCAACATCATCAGCAAGCAGCCCCAGGACCAGGCCTTCACCCGCCTGGGCGGCAGCGTCGGCACCGACAACTACTACCGCATGACCCTGGACAGCAACCAGCCACTGGAAGGCGTGGGGCAAGACAGCGCGTTTCGCATCAACCTCATGGGCCACCAGAACGACGTGGCCGGCCGCGAACAGATCGACCGCGAGCGCTGGGGTATCGCCCCTTCCCTGCGCCTGGGCCTGAGCGAATCCACGCGCCTGACCCTGAGCGCCTTCCACCAGGTCGATGACAATCTGCCCGACTACGGTGTGCCGGCCCTGGATGGCAAACGCCTGGCGGGGGTAAACCGCGAGGACTACTTCGGCTGGAAGAACCTCGACAAGGAAGAGATCGAGCAAAGCTCATTCACCGCCAACTTCGAGCACGACTTCAACGATAACCTGCGCCTGCAAAACCTCACGCGCTACAGCCACATCGTCCGCGATACCACGGTGTCCGCTTCCCACGTCAACACCACCGGCGTCCCCCCGGGCCGTTACCGCCCCGCAGGCCCGCAAGGCTATGGCCGCGACGCAACCACCGAAATGTGGATCAACCAGACCAACCTGATCAGCAACTTCAACCTGCTGGGCATGCGTCACGACCTGGTCAGCGGCATGGAAGTGTCACGCGAAACCATGGACCTGAAAACCTACGGCTACGGGCTCAGCAACGCCCTGTATCCAGCCAACGGTTACGACCTGAGCAACCCGCCAGGACACTGGTCGGGGCCCGCCAACAAGGCCACCAGCGGCTACACCGACACCGAACTGACCAACCAGGCGCTGTATGTGTTCGACACCATCGCCCTGCATGAGCAATGGGACCTGAACCTGGGCCTGCGCTATGACAAGTTCAAGGGCGAAGCCCAAGGCTACGACGCTGCACATGTGCGCACCTCCGACTTCGAGTCCACCGACGAGAAGCTCAGCGGGCGTGCCGGGCTGGTCTACAAACCCACCGAGAACGGCCGTATCTACCTGGCCTGGGGCAACTCCTTCAACCCCTCCGCCGAGAGCCTGGCCTCTACCGGCGGCGGCCTGAGTGCTACCACCGAAAACCTGGCCCCGGAGAAAAACGAGACCTGGGAACTGGGGACCAAGTGGGAGTTGCTCGACAAGCGCCTGGAACTGGACGCGGCCGTGTTTCGCGTAGAGAAGACCAACGCCCGCGAAACCATGGCCGACGGCTCGACCCAGTTGGCCGGCAAGCAACGCGTGCAGGGTGTGGAAGTCGGCGTGACCGGGCACATCACCGAGCAGTGGGACGTGTTCGCCAACTACACCTTCCTCGACAGTGAAACCCTCAAGGCCGCCAACACCGCAGCCGGTATCGCCCGTGAAGGCCAGGCGCTGGGCAACACCCCACCACGCTCGCTCAACCTGTGGACCACCTACGAGCTGCCGGCTGGCTGGACCCTCGGCTATGGCGCGCGCTATGTCAGCGAACGCAACGTGACCTCCAGCACCAGCGCCAAGCTCGACGCCTACTGGCTGCACAATGCCATGGTGGCGTACCGGGTCAACGAAGACCTCGACCTGCAGCTGAACGTCAACAACCTGTTCAACAAGGACTATGTCGAGCGTGTACGCCAGCAGAACGGCACCGATGCGCGTTCTTCGGCCATCGAGTATGGCGATGCGCGTTCGGCGATTCTCTCGGCGACCTATGCGTTCTGATTTGTAGGAGCGAGGGTGCAACCTGCCTCGCGATTGCGTATGTCCTTCATATCGCAATCGCGGGGCAAGCCCGCTCCCACAGAAACGAAAAAGCCCGCGACCTTTGCAGGACGCGGGCTTTTTCTTACAGCGTATGGTGGGTCGTGTAGGATTCGAACCTACGACCAATTGGTTAAAAGCCAACTGCTCTACCAACTGAGCTAACGACCCGTTGGATGGCGCGTATAATACTGATTTCTAACAGGAAATCAACACCCCATCGCAAAATAATTTAAAAATATCTGGTCGGGTCCTCTACACCGGCAGCTTTGAAGCCGTCGGCGCGCAGGCGGCAACTGTCGCATTTACCACAGGCGCGGCCTTCATCGTCGGCCTGATAGCAAGAAACGGTAAGGCTGTAGTCAACCCCGCGGGCCATGCCGGCCTGGACGATCTGCGCCTTGCTCAGGTTCTGCAGCGGCGCCTGGATACGGAAGCCCTGCCCTTCGACACCGGCCTTGGTCGCCAGGTTAGCCATGCGCTCGAAAGCCTCGACGAACTCCGGACGGCAATCCGGGTAACCGGAATAGTCCACGGCATTGACGCCGATGAAGATATCGCGGGCCTCCAGCACTTCTGCCCAGCCCAGGGCCAGGGACAGGAACACGGTGTTGCGCGCCGGCACGTAGGTGACCGGGATGCCTTCACTCGGTGCTTCGGGCACATCGATGCTGCTGTCGGTCAGGGCCGAGCCACCGATACCGTCCAGGCTCAAGCCGATGACCTTGTGCTCGACCACGCCCAGGTCGCGGGCTACCCGCGCTGCGGCGTTCAGCTCAGCGCGATGGCGCTGGCCGTAGTCGAAGCTCATGGTGTAGCAACTGTAGCCTTCAGCCTTGGCCATGGCGACCACGGTGGCCGAGTCCAGACCACCGGAAAGCAGAATTACCGCACGTTTCTCAGTCATAGCATCGCTCCTGTCAGCGTCCCGGCTCGTCGTTCCATAGCAGCTTGTGCAGCTGCATCTGGAAGCGAACCGGCAAATTATCGGCCACGATCCAGTCGGCCAGGTCAGTTGCGCTCACCTGATGGTGGCTTGGCGAGAACAGCACTTCGCCGGCACGTTTTTCCAGGCCGTACTGAATGAGCTTGGACACCGCCCAGTCATAGTCTTCACGAGAGCAGATGACGAACTTGACCTGATCGTTGCGGGTCAGCAGTTCGATGTTCTCGTAACGGTTGCGGTGCACTTCTTCCGAGCCTGGGGTCTTGAGGTCGACGACGCGGCTGACCCGGGTATCGACCCTGGAAATATCCAGGGCACCACTGGTCTCCAGCGAAACGTCGTAACCGGCGTCACACAGTTGCTTGAGCAAAGGGATAGCGTTGGGCTGGGCCAGCGGTTCGCCACCGGTTACGCAGACATAACGCGGCTTGAAGCCAGCGACCTGTTCGAGGATCGAATCAAGGGTGCGGCTACTGCCGCCGCTGAACGCGTACTCGCTGTCGCAGTACTGGCAACGCAGCGGGCAGCCGGTGAGGCGAACGAATACCGTGGGCAGCCCAGCGGTACGCGTTTCACCCTGCAAAGAGTAAAAAACTTCGGTGATACGTAATGTGTCTTGCATAGTCGCCACGGGCGTAACAGCTAAACAGGCTGTCCGCCTCCGTCAGGCACCACTGAGAACTCGACATCGCGTAGTTCGCAGCAGCGTGTTTCATAAAAGGGCAGTGATTCTAACGAAAAAACCCGCGACTAGCGCGGGTTTCTTTTAAAGCGACCGACTCAGAGCTTCTGCAAGTCGCGCTGGGCCAGTTGTGCAGCCGAGGTCCCCGGGTACTGGGTGACCACCTGCTGGAGAATGCCCTTGACCCGGTCGGTGTGACCCAGGCGGCGCTCAACATCGGCCAGCTTGTACAGCGAATCCGGCACCTTGTTGTGCTTGGGATACAGCTGGCTGACCTTGGCGAAGGCTTGCCCTGCAGCTTGCAGGTCGCCCTTGGCCAGGTTCACTTCACCGAGCCAGTACTGCGCGTTGCCGGCGTACTGGCTGTTCGGGTACTTGCGCAGGAAGGCGTTGAACGCCTGGCTGGCCTTGTCGAAATCCTTGGCTTTGATCAGGTCGAAAGCAGCATCGTAGTAGAGCTTTTCTTTCGCCGGATCGCCAGGTTCGCTACTGGCTGCTGGCTGGCCGGTGGCAGCACCAGCGGCAGCGCCTGCAGCGGCACCGGCGGCTTCGCCACCGGTGGAGGAATTATCAGGAGTGGCGGCAGGTGCAACACCGCTTCCAATACGCCGATCCAGGTCCTGGTAACGCTCCAGGCTCTCCTGTTTCATGCGTGACACATCATTTTGCAGCTCTTCAATGATGCCTTGTTGACGCGCGATCTGCTCCTGCATTTGCTGCAGTTGCATGAACAGCTGGCCCTGTGCCGAGGCAGGGGCCGTAACCCCTCCCCCGGCATAGGCGCCGTTCGTACCATAACCCGCAGGCGGATAGCTGCTTGCGCCGCTATAGCCTGCGTTGTCATCAACAACAGGAACCTCAGCCCAGGCCATGAGAGGCAGGGTGAGAACCAGGACGGTTACAGCACGACGGCACGTTCGCATATCGAATTACTTACGCAGTTCGACGCGACGGTTCTGAGCCCAGGACTGCTCGTCGTTACCGGTAGCAACTGGACGCTCTTCGCCGTAGGAAACCAGTTCCAGCTGGGCAGGAGAAACGCCTTGCAGTACCAGGTAGCGTTGAACGGCTTTCGCACGACGCTCGCCCAGAGCCATGTTGTATTCGCGAGTACCACGCTCGTCGGTGTTACCTTCCAGCACGACGCGAGCGCCGTTGCCTTTCAGGTCCTTGGCATGAACGTCCAGAGCGCGCATGGCTTCTGGCTTCAGGTCCGAGCTGTCGTATTCGAAGTAGAAGGTGGTGATTGCGCGCAGAGCAGCTTCTTCGCTCAGGCTGCCGTCAACAGCGCCAGTGTTGGCACCGTAGCCAGCGTTAGGATCGACTTGGCCTTGACCTGCGTCGTCACCGCCTTTCGAGGAGCAACCTACAGCTACGGCCATGGCCAGAGCCAGCGCAGCAAACTTACCAAACTTCAGCATTTCCATCGTGAAACTCCTAATGAACCCCAGTGTGTTAAGTAAAACGTAAAGCGCCGCGTCAGTTCAGGTAAGGGGACCAGGACGGTTCTCTGACTTCGCCTTGAGCGGTAGGAAGCGGGAGCCTCACGCGTCCGTTGAGAGAGACGAGCATCAAGACTCCCCGGCCCTGCTGGCGGGTGGCGTAGATTAGCATGGTGCCGTTGGGCGCAACAGTGGGTGACTCATCAAGACTTGTTTCCGAGAGAATCTTTACACTGCCGCGTTGCAAATCTTGTGCAGCCACTTTGAAGTTGGTGAAACCTTGTTGGCGATGAATCATCACCAGGGTCTTTTCATCCGCCGACAGTTTAGGGTTGGCGTTGTAGTTACCCACGAAAGTTACCCGCTCTGCACCACCACCGGAAACATTGGTTTTGTAGATCTGTGGTTTACCACCGCGGTCGGAGGTGAAGTAGATGGTCGAGCCATCTTTACCCCAGAACGGTTCGGTGTTGATACCAGGACCTGCAGTCACGCGCGACAGTTGGCGCGAACCCATGTTCATCACATAGATGTCCGGGTTGCCGTCCTTGGACAGCACGAACGCCAGGCGCGAACCATCCGGAGACCAGGCTGGCGCACCATTGAGGCCTTCGAAGTTGGTGATCTGCTCACGGCGACCGGTGTCGATGTGCTGAACGAAGATGCGCGGACGCTTCTGCTCGAACGACACATAGGCAATGCGCTTGCCATCCGGGGCAAAGCGCGGCGACAGGATCGGCTCACGCGATTGCAGCAGGGTTACTGCCCGCGCACCGTCGTAGTCGGAACGCTGCAGGGTGTAACGGGTGTTGTTGGTCGAGAAGCGCTCGGCAGTCACGTACAGCATGCGGGTAGAGAACGCACCCTTGATGCCGGTGAGCTTTTCGAACGACTGGTCGGCGATGTAGTGCGACATGTCGCGAAGTTGGTCGACACTGCCCGAGACGCTGCCGGTCAGCACTTGCTGCTCGGTGGCGACGTTGAACAGCGCGTACTGCACCTGCAGGCGACCGCCCGCAGGGACGATGCTGCCGACCATGATGTACTGGGCGCCCAGGGCTTTCCAGTCACGGAAGATCACTTCGCTGGCCTGGCTCGGCTGGCTGATCATGTTCTGCCGCGGGATCGGCGAGTAATAACCGGAGTTGCGCAGGTCATTACCAATGATGTCAGCCATGTCTTCAGGCAGCACGCTACCGCCCTGCAGACCGAACGGCACGACGGCGATCGGCGTCGCGCGATCGCTGCCGCTGGTGACCAGGATGTTCTTTTCATCTGCTACGGCCAACCCTGCTGCACAGCAGAGAACAACCAGCAGTCCTCGAAGAAGGTTAATCACAAGGCTAGATCCTCAGGTGTGAATGTCATCTTGAATGAACGATAGGGATTGAATTCGCTCGGTTTCAAGCCCTGCATCTCGGTTAAACGACCAATGTTCTTGACCGCTGCCACAGCCGAGCTGTCAAACGGACCGTCACCACTGGAGCGGGCTACGCTCACCGAGGTAATGGTGCCATCGGGCAACATGCCGATCTGCAGGACCACCGTCATGTTCTTGCGCGCAGAAGGCGGACGTGCCCAGCCCTCGGCCGCACGTGCAC
Organism: Pseudomonas sp. ZL2; assembly: GCF_054788455.1. Lineage (NCBI taxonomy): Bacteria > Pseudomonadati > Pseudomonadota > Gammaproteobacteria > Pseudomonadales > Pseudomonadaceae > Pseudomonas > Pseudomonas sp. ZL2. Next base: position 38,419 of record NZ_JBGOGX010000011.1, read on the forward strand.
GAATCAGGTCGTCGAAATCGCCGGCTACCTGATCACCCTGCTCGTCAGCCAGGGCTTGCTGCCGTTCGGTGGTGTCGGACAGAAGCTCGGCCAGGGCCTGGGCTTTCTTGTCTTCCGCCGCCTTGCGGGCTGCATCCTGTGCCTTCTTCTTGGCTGCATCAGCTGCAGCTTTCTTCTTGGCGTCTTCGGCGGCTTTTTTCTTCGCCTCTTCAGCCGTTGCTTTTTTCTTCGCGTCCTCGGCCGCCTTCTTCTTGGCGTCCTCGGCTGCTTTTTTCTTGGCTTCTTCAGCCGCCTGCTTCTTGGCCTCTTCGTCAGCCTTTTTCTTGGCTTCCTCTTCGGCCTTCTTCTTGGCGATGTCAGCCTGTTGCTTCTCGGTGGCCTTCTTCGCCTCTTCGGCTTTCTTGGCTTCGGCGGTTTTCTTCGCTTCCTCGGCCTTCTCGGCCTGCTCGGCTTTCTTCGCTTCGGCTTCGGCTCGCGCCTCTTCGGCCTTTTGAGCAGCTTCTTCTTTCTTTTGTTCCGCAGCCTTCACTGCCTGCTGCTCGACCTTCTTCTGTTCCATCTGCTCTTCTTCGGTTTGACGCGAAGCAGTCTTCTTGGCTTCACCGGCAATCTTCTGATTGGTCTGGGTGGTCGCCTGACTCTTGGATTTCAGCTGGTACAGGGTTGCCTGGACAATAGGCTTGGCCGGCGGCAGTTCCGGGGTCATGGCAAAACTGACGAACAGCATGCCGAACACCAGAACGTGCAGCGCAATGGCCCAGACACTGGGCCAGAAATAGCTTTCCGAGGCGGATGGCTCTCGCTGTTGCATCAGGGCGCCTCGGTAATCAGGCCAACGTTACCGACACCTGCCTTCTGCAACCCGCCCATGGCACCCATGACCGCGCCATAGTCGACGGACTTGTCACCACGGATGAAGACCTGGGTCTGCTTGCCCTGGTCACGGCCGGCGCTGATGATCTTGGTCACGGCGTCGGTCATTTGCGGCAAGGTCATGGCCTTGTCCATCTGCTTGTCGGTGTCGACCTCGCTGCCAAGGTTCCAGAAGTAGGTCTTGTCAGCCTTGATCGAAATGGTCAGGACCTGGGTGTTGTTGTCCTGCGGCAAGGCTTCACTGGAAACCTTGGGCAAGTCGACCTTCACGCCCTGGTTGAGCATGGGTGCGGTCACCATGAAAATCACCAGCAGTACCAGCATCACGTCGATGTATGGCACCACGTTCATTTCGGCGACCGGCTTGCGTTTGTGGCGAACTCGGGCCATGGGCTTTTACCTGATCACTCTTCGCTGGTGTGCACTTTACGGTGCAGGATGGCCTGGAACTCGTCGGCGAACGTGTAGTAACGGCCGATCAAGACTTCACTGCGGGCAGCGAAACGGTTGTAGGCAATAACCGCAGGAATCGCGGCGAACAGGCCGATCGCGGTGGCGATCAGGGCTTCGGCGATACCCGGGGCCACGGTGGCCAGGGTCGCTTGCTGCGCCGAGGCCAGGCCGCGGAAGGAGTTCATGATGCCCCAGACGGTACCGAACAGGCCGATGTACGGGCTGGTGGAACCAACGGTGGCGAGGAACGGCAGGCTCTGCTCGAGCTTCTCTTCTTCACGGGAGATGGCGACGCGCATGGCCCGGCCAACGCCTTCCATGACCGCATCAGGGTCGACGCCCGGCTGCTGGCGCAGACGCGAGAATTCCTTGAAGCCGGCGCGGAACACCTGTTCTACGCCCGAATCCGGGTCCGGGTTGCTGCCAGCCTGACGGTACAGCTTGGACAGGTCGATGCCCGACCAGAAGCGCTCTTCAAAGCTGTCCAGCGCACGACGACCGGCGCGCAGCATGGTGCTGCGCTGAAAAATCATGATCCATGACGTTACCGATGCGGCAACCAGAATCAGCATGACCAGCTGTACCACGATGCTGGCATTGCTGACCAGGCTCCACATGGAGGTATGGTCGACGACGTTAGCTTCCACGCTTAATCTCCTGCATTTGAATGAGTACCCGGATCGCCCGCCTCGGCAAAGGCCGCGCGCAGCGCTGGGGGAATGGCCCGGGGTTTGAAAGTATCGGCGCGCACACAGGCCACCAGGAACTGCCCTTCGCAGAGCAGCGTTGCATCTTTTTCGCGCCATACCTGCTGCACGAAGCGCAGGCTGGCGCGGTTCAATTCAAGCACTTGCGCGGTGACCCGCAATTCGTCGTCCAGCCGCGCTGGCGCGTGATAGCGCGCCTCGCTGGAATGGACCACGAACAGCAGGTTTTCCTGCGCCATTGCCGACTGGGCAAAGCCCAGGGCACGCAACCGCTCGGTGCGGGCACGTTCCATGAATTTCAGGTAATTGACGTAATACACCACGCCGCCGGCATCGGTATCTTCGTAATAGACACGACAACGATGTGCGAACGGCTCTAGCTCAATTTGCGCGCGCATACTCTAGTGCTAACTCCTCAGCTTGCCAATCCGCCCCGGCAACTGTTTTTCATCGATTATGTCGTATTGCCAGCGTGACTGAGCCATGCCCGCGGATAGGACCACAGAAACGCTGGATAAATCTGTCACTCATCGGCCTGGGCGGAAAAACCCTCACCGGTGATCGATTCCCCCATCCGATTGGGAATATTCAGACCGAAATGCAGGTACGCGTGCCGGGTCACCACCCTGCCCCGTGGCGTGCGCATGATGTAGCCCTGCTGGATCAGGTAGGGCTCGAGCACGTCCTCGATGGTGTGACGCTCTTCGCTGATGGCCGCAGCCAGGCTGTCGACCCCCACCGGACCACCGTCGAACTTCTCGATCATGGTCAGCAGCAGGCGCCGGTCCTGGTGATCGAACCCGCGCTCGTCGACATCCAGCAGGTTCAGCGCCATGTCGGCAACCGGTTTGGTGATATGGCCCTTGCCGCGCACTTCGGCGTAGTCGCGCACCCGCCGCAGCAGGCGGTTGGCGATCCGTGGCGTACCGCGGGCCCGGCGGGCGATCTCGAAGGCGCCTTCGTCCTCGATGGGCAAGCCAAGAATGCCACCGGAACGGCTGACGATGGTCGCCAGGTCCTCGGTGTTGTAGAACTCCAGGCGCTGGACGATGCCGAAGCGGTCACGCAGCGGGTTGGTCAGCATGCCGGCACGGGTGGTGGCACCGACCAGGGTGAACGGAGGCAAATCGAGCTTGATCGAGCGCGCCGCCGGCCCTTCGCCGATCATGATGTCGAGCTGGAAGTCTTCCATGGCCGGGTACAGCACTTCTTCGACGATGGGCGACAGGCGATGGATTTCGTCGATGAACAGCACGTCATGGGGTTCGAGGTTGGTCAGCAAGGCAGCCAGGTCACCCGGGCGTTCGAGGATCGGCCCCGAAGTGCTCTTGATCGACACGCCCATCTCCTGGGCAATGATATTGGCCAGGGTGGTCTTGCCCAGCCCCGGCGGGCCGAAGATCAGCGTGTGGTCGAGGGATTCGTTGCGCCCGCGGGCGGCCTGGATGAACAAGGCCATCTGTTCGCGCACCACCGGCTGGCCGATGTATTCGGCCAGGCGCAATGGACGGATCGCCCGGTCCTGGACCTCTTCTCGGTCGCGCCCGGTGGCGGCTATCAGTCGATCGGCTTCAATCACTTAGATCATTCCCTTAAGGCTGCGACGGATCAGCTCTTCACTGCTCAGGCCCTTGGCATCCACGGCGGCCACCGCCTTGCTGGCTTCCTGGGGCTTATAGCCCAGGGAAATCAGCGCGCTGACGGCATCGGCCTCGGCGCTGGAGACGCTGGCAATCGGCAGTGGACCATTGGGCACAAGGGCAAACATGGCCGGTGAGGTTTCCCAGGCCTTGAAGCGATCCTTGAGTTCAACCAGCAGGCGCTCGGCGGTCTTTTTACCGACCCCGGGCACCTTGACCAGGGCCGAGGCATCCTGGGCCTGGACACAGCGTACCAGTTCGTCGACATCCAGGCCCGACATCAATGCCAGGGCCAGCTTGGGCCCCACGCCGTTGAGGCGGATCAGCTCGCGAAACAGCTCGCGTTCGCGCTTTTCATGAAAGCCATACAGCAGATGAGCGTCCTCGCGCACCACCAGGTGGGTGTGCAAGGTCACCACTTCGCCAACCTTGGGCAAGCGGTACAGGGTGGTCATCGGCACTTCGAGCTCGTAGCCCAGGCCGTTGACGTCGACAATCAGGTGCGGCGGCTGTTTTTCAGCCAGGGTGCCGCGCAAACGTCCAATCACGTTCCGATCCTTCCTCATGGGCACCGGCAAGCGACCGGTCAACCCTAACAGCAAATGCAATGGCCGAAGGCATTGCCCGGGCAAAATTTGTTTCAGCGGATGATGCTATCAGAGCCGCAAGCGCCCGCTGCGACTACGCGCCGTGCCCAGGCCATGGGGCACCAGGCTTGAGCGGGTGTGGGCATGGCACAAGGCGATGGCCAGGGCGTCGGAAGCGTCAATCTGCGGCTTCTGGGTCAGCTTGAGCAGGTGCATGACCATCATCTGCACCTGCTCCTTATTGGCCCCACCGGTGCCGGCAACTGCCTGCTTGACCTGGGTGGCGCTGTACTCGGCAATCTCCAGGCCTTCTTCGATGGCGGCGACAATAGCCGCGCCGCGCGCCTGACCGAGCTTGAGCGCCGAATCGGCGTTGCGCGCCATGAACACCCGCTCGATGCCCATGGTAACCGGGCCGTGCTGGCGAATGATCTCGCGCACCCCGCGAAACACGATCTGCAGACGCTCCGGCAGCTCGCCCGCGCCAGTACGGATGCATCCGGAAGCCACATACTCGCAGCCACGACCGCTATGGCGCACCACGCCATAACCGGTGATGCGCGAGCCGGGGTCGATGCCAAGAATCAGAGTCATACGTCTTTGCGCCATAGTAAAAACAGAAGCCGGACCGGCTCGCAGGTGCAATGCAACTGCAGGCAGATCCGGCCTCGGGCCGGCAGGAGCGGGCTTGCCCCGCGATTGCGCACTACCGCCCAATCGCATCGAGAGGCAAGCTCGCTCCCACCTGAATGAACAACTTGAGACTAGCCGAGCTGTTCCATGACTTCGTCAGGAATCTCGGCGTTGGAGTAGACGTTCTGCACGTCGTCCAGGTCTTCAAGCATGTCGATCAGCTTGAGCACCTTCTGCGCGCCGTCCAGATCAAGTTCGGCACTGGTGGTCGGCTGCATGACGATTTCCGCGTCCGCTGCCTTGAAACCGGCCTCTTCCAGGGCATTGCGCACGGCATAGAAGCTGTTGAACGAGGTGAAGACCTCGAACGAGCCATCTTCGTTGCTGACCACGTCGTCGGCATCGGCCTCCATCGCCGCTTCCATCAGCGCGTCTTCGTCGACACCGGCGGCAAAGCTGATCTGGCCCTTGCGCTCGAACAGATAGGCCACCGAGCCGTCAGTCCCCAGGTTGCCACCGCACTTGCTGAACGCATGGCGCACAGCCGCTGCGGTCCGGTTGCGGTTGTCGGTCATGGCTTCGACCATCACCGCCACGCCACCCGGGCCGTAACCTTCGTAGCTGAGCTCTTCGACGTTGTCGGCTTCGGCCGTGCCAGCACCGCGGGCAACCGCCCGGTCGATGATGTCGCGGCTCATGTTCGCCCCCAGCGCCTTGTCCAGGGCCAGGCGCAAGCGCGGGTTGGAGGCTGGATCGCCGCCGCCCTGCTTGGCGGCAACGGTCAGCTCACGAATCCACTTGGTGAAGATCTTGCCTCGCTTGGCATCCTGGCGCTCTTTGCGGTGCTTGATGTTTGCCCACTTGGAATGACCAGCCATAACGCACTCCGAATCCTTTGTAACAATGCCACGCCCCGGCCGCGCTCATGCCCGACCGAGACCTTGAAATTCATGCGCCTTAACGCAAAGGCGCATCCATATGGATGCGCCCGGGGTCTGCTTACTCAGCCTTGGGCTGTTCGCGCAGACGGATATGCAACTCACGCAGGGCCTTGGCATCGACCAGGCCAGGGGCCTGGGTCATGACGCACGCAGCGCTCTGGGTTTTCGGGAAGGCAATAACTTCGCGAATCGACTGGGCGCCAGTCATCAGCATCACCAGACGGTCCAGACCGAAGGCCAGGCCGCCATGCGGCGGTGCGCCGAACTTCAGGGCGTCGAGCAGGAAGCCGAATTTCTCTTCCTGTTCAGCCGCTTCGATACCCAGCAGACGGAAGACCGCCTGTTGCATTTCTTTGCGGTGGATACGGATCGAACCGCCACCCAGCTCGGTACCGTTGAGGACCATGTCGTAAGCACGCGACAGCGCGGTGGCCGGGTTGGCCTCCAGCTCTTCGGGGCTGCATTTTGGCGCGGTGAACGGGTGGTGCAGCGCAGTGAAGCTGCCGTCGTCGTTCTCTTCGAACATCGGGAAGTCGACAACCCACATCGGTGCCCACTCGCAGGTGTGCAGGTTGAAATCGTTACCGACCTTGATCCGCAGGGCGCCCAGCGCCTCGCTGACGATCTTGGCCTTGTCGGCGCCGAAGAACACGATGTCGCCGTCGACCGCGCCAACGCGATCGAGGATCACGTTGAGGTTGGCCTCAGGGATGTTCTTGACAATCGGCGACTGCAGGCCTTCAACGCCCTTGGCGCGCTCGTTGACCTTGATGTAGGCCAGGCCCTTGGCACCGTAGATGCCGACGAACTTGGTGTAGTCGTCGATGCGGCTGCGCGGCATGCTCGCGCCACCTGGCACGCGCAGGGCGGCAACACGGCTCTTCGGATCGTTGGCCGGGCCGCTGAACACCTTGAATTCGACTTCCTTGAGCTGATCGGCAACGTCAACCAGTTCCAGCGGGTTACGCAGGTCCGGCTTGTCGGAACCGTAGCGGCGCATGGCCTCTTCGAAGGTCATGTGCGGGAATTCGCCGAACTCCAGGTCCAGGACTTCCTTGAACAGCTTGCGGATCATGCTTTCGGTCAGGCCCATGATCTCGGACTCATCGAGGAAGCTGGTCTCGATGTCGATCTGGGTGAATTCCGGCTGACGGTCGGCGCGCAGGTCTTCGTCGCGGAAGCACTTGGCGATCTGATAGTAGCGGTCGAAACCGGCAACCATCAGCAACTGCTTGAACAGCTGCGGCGATTGCGGCAGGGCGAAGAAGCTGCCTGCGTGGGTACGGCTCGGCACCAGGTAGTCACGCGCGCCTTCAGGGGTGGCACGGGTGAGGATCGGCGTTTCGACGTCGAGGAAGCCGTTTTCATCAAGGAAGCGGCGGATGCTGGTGGTGATGCGCGAGCGCAGGCGCAGCTTCTCGGCCATTTCCGGGCGACGCAGGTCGATGAAGCGATAGCGCAGGCGGGTTTCTTCACCAACATCGGAGTATTCGTTGAGCGGGAACGGCGGGGTTTCCGCTTCGTTCAGGACGGTCAGCTCGTAACCCAGCACTTCGATGGCGCCGGACGCCATGTTGGCGTTGACCGCGCCAGCCGGACGCGGACGCACCTTGCCGGTGATCTGTACCACGTACTCGCTGCGCACGCGATCGGCGGCGGCGAAGCTTTCTGCGCGATCCGGGTCGAAGACGACCTGGGCCATGCCTTCGCGATCACGGATATCGAGGAAAATCACCCCGCCGTGGTCGCGGCGACGATGGACCCATCCGCAAAGGGTAATTTCCTGACCTTCCAGGCTCTCGTTCAGTTGGCCGCAATAATGGCTGCGCATCATGATGGTGGTTTCGCTTCTCGTCATTCGTATGTTCAGTGGAGGCCTTGATGCCCCAAAGGGCTAATAGTGCAAGACCCTGCCGGTGCAATCAACTCAGTCGGCCTTGTCGCCGCCTGCCAGGTTCTTTTTCGCACCGGTCTTGAAGTCGGTTTCGTACCAGCCCGTACCGCCCAGACGGAACCCCGGGGCCGAGATCAGCTTTTTCAATGCGGGCTGCTCACACGCCGGGCAATCGGTCAGCGGCGCGGCGCTGAGCTTCTGGAGGACTTCCAACTGATGATTGCAGGAAGCACATTGATAGTCGTACATGGGCATAGGCGTGTCTCGTTAACCACAGCGCGGGCTGGTTCAGGCAGTAAAGCGCGGGATTATATATGGTTAAGGAGTGCTGTGCAGCCCGGCAACCGACTAGCGTGCCACCTTTGCCCCCAGCAGATAGACCACGCAGACCACGCGGATCAGCCCGCTGAAATTTTTCACCCCGCCATGGCGCAGGTGCACTTCGCGGTCAACGTACGACAGCACCGCGTTGACCGAGCATTTGTTCGCCTCGGCAATGCGCTCGAGGATGGTCCAGTAAATCTCCTCAAGGCGCAGACAGGTGGCAAAACCGTTCAGCCGTACCGAACGCGATAACGGCTGGGCCAGGCCCATGTTGAAATTTGCCTCGAAAGGATCGATGCCATCCTTGTGCGGCACGCTGGCTGCGCGCCCCGTGCGATTCATCCATGCCGACATAGTCGTACCACGCCACTGTTTAACAGGGAAACAAACCCGGACGTTTGGCACGCACGGGAACTTGCCCTTAATAAAGCGCCGTGACTCGCGCCGGCACCAGCAGACGCAGTTATTCTGAATGTAGGAATTCTCGGCGCTGGACCCGGTACTTGAAAACACCGGAAAGTGCTTCCGTGCCAACTAAAATGCCCGAACCTCATATAGAAGCTCGGGCATTCAAACAACGCGCGTTAAATCAGCCGGTCACTTGCCTTCAAGTAGCGAACGCAGCATCCAGGCAGTTTTTTCATGCACCTGCATGCGCTGGGTAAGCAGGTCGGCGGTCGGCTCGTCGCTGACCTTGTCGAGCAGCGGGAAAATGCTGCGCGCCGTACGGGTGACCGCCTCCTGGCCTTCGACCAGCTGCTTGATCATCTCATCGGCGGCGGGCACGCCCTCCTCTTCTTTAATAGAGGAAAGCCGCGCATAGATGGAATACGCTCCCGGCGCCGGGAAGCCCAGGGCGCGAATACGCTCGGCAATCGAATCGACCGCCAGGGCCAGTTCGTTGTACTGCTCCTCGAACATCAGGTGCAAGGTACGGAACGCCGGGCCGGTGACGTTCCAGTGAAAGTTGTGGGTCTTCAGATAAAGAACATAAGTATCCGATAACAGACGCGACAAACCATCCACGATGGACTTGCGATCTTCTTCACTGATACCGATATCGATAGCCATGCAGTTCCCCTTTCCTTGGCGCTTGCTGATCAAGCGGCTACAAACCACTGTACCAAGAGTTTTCACCGGCTGCAGCCTCGTGCCTGCGACACAGGGCTGCAGCCCACGCGACACACGGTTGGCCGCTGATTTGAGAACCCCGGGGCTTTGCTGTTAAATAGGCAGCGTGCCGCCCGCGCCGATTGTCATTACGCGGGCGCATAGGCTGACCCATTTCACGTTTTTGCGCTTTTTTACCCGTGCGCGCCGTGAAGTCAGCTCTTCCTGTGATCCGCCTTATCAATGTGAGCCAACCAACATGTTCAAGATCGTCCACCTGTTGACGGGCGTTGCAGCCTTGCTGCTGTCCTTCATACCCAGCCTCAGAACCGAAGCCATTCCCTTCCTGCAGCAACCGGAGGCGATTTTCCTCGCGCTCTTCGGCCTGCTCAACCTGGTCATCGCTCCCGTGCTCCCGCAGCACTATCGGGGCGCCCGCCAGCAACTGCAACGCGCCGCCAGTGTTTTGCTGGTCGTTGCCGTGATCCTGCAGACCGTGACCCTGCTGGCCCGTCCCGAGCTCGGTAACCTGCCGGCCCTGGCCTGCGCCCTGCTGGCCACCGTCCTGCACCTGATTGCCGGCTTTGCCAAAAGCGCTGCAAACCGTAGCCAGAACACCCAGTACGACATGTCCAATCGTGATACCGGTACGGTGAAGTGGTTCAACACCTCCAAGGGTTTCGGCTTTATCTCCCGCGATTCGGGCGATGATATCTTCGTCCACTTTCGCGCCATTCGTGGCGAAGGCCACCGGGTTCTGGTCGAAGGCCAGCGTGTCGAGTTCTCGGTAATGAACCGCGACAAGGGCCTGCAGGCCGAGGATGTGATCGCCGCCCCACGGCGCTGATCGGCTGAAACAAAAAACCGCGACGGCATCACTGCCCATCGCGGTTTTTTTACGCCCCGAAATCAGTAATGCGGCGGCGGTGCTTCTTCTTCGCTGGCTTCGTACTGACCGACCATCTCTTCGTAGCGCTTTAGTAGCGCGGCCATCTGCAGCTGCAGACGCTCAACAACGCGCTGCTGCTCGACCAGCACATCGTTCAAGGCCAGCAAGGTATCGTCCTGAAAGGCCAACCGGCTTTCCAACTCGGTCACTCGCGCTTCAAGGGTCATGATTCAAGCCTCCATGAACTGAAAGTCGTCAACCAATACCTCGGCAAGACGCAAACGGACATCCGCCAACTGTTGCGGCGAATATTCAATCGCAGGTTTATTGCCCCATACTGGCGCCGGCCAGGCCGGATCAGTGCGACGACGAACAATGACGTGCATATGTAGCTGGCTAACTACATTGCCCAGGGTCGCCACATTCATTTTATCCGCAGCAAAGCTGTCCTTGAGCAGTTGAGCCAAGGCTGTAGTTTCTTTCCAGAGCTGCTGCTGATCACTGTCATCAAGTTGAAACAATTCGCTGATATCCGCACGGCGCGGGACCAGGATAAACCAGGGATAGTTGGCATCCTTGCTCAACAACAGACGACAAAGAGGAAAGTCACCCAGGCACAAGGTGTCTTGTTGAAGGCGTTGATCCAGAACAAACACAGCGAAATCTCCTACAACCGCACAGAACCTCGCCCACGCAACCACCGTGAGCCACAGCCAGCAGGATACTCCTCCTCAGCCTCAAGGGCATTGGTTGCTGCCCTATAAAATGAAGAGATGCACCACTTTGCCCCCGCGCCTCGCCGCGAAAGGTCCTTGGGCGAGCAGGTGTTACGCCGCCCGAACGGTGAAACGCTACTTTTCGCACCAAAATGAAGCCGTCCGTCCGGTCTGTGCCCACCGAACATCCACAAACTACTCAGCTTTAGCCTTCAGCGGTAACGCTTTGACTTTACGGGCAACTTTTATACTTATTCCAGCGGGATCGCTGACGGCTAACCAAAGGTTCTTTGACCCCCGGTTTATCGGCACCAAACCGCCCTTGAGCGCAGAAAAGTGAAAATTTCGTGAACCCTGTTCGATTTTGTGCACGCTTGTTGCATTGTCATCCGCCACAGTCGGCACGCCACCTGCATTGATGCGGTGAGCGGCGACAAATAACAACAGCCGCATGGGGTAACCAGGGAGTTTCGGGGGCAGGGGCTAGATTATTTTTACCTATCCTTAATCCACTTGAAACAGCGCTGGAGTTGTACGACCCGCGAAAACCCGGGGCGTGATTTGCGACAAGGACATAACTGTTAGCGACATGACCGTAAAGTTACCGAAAGGTTCTCAACGCCCATATCGCCAACGATGGTCAGCGTGATATACATTTTCGCCGACACAAAAAGAAAGAGCCGCGCTGTATAAAAAAACCAAACAGCGACGGCAGTACTCTTCCTAAAAACCAAAGGAGCAAATCACGATGCGCGTGATGAAGTGGAGCATAATCGCCCTGGCTGTTGCAGCCGGCACCTCGCAATTGGCAGTGGCCTCTTCTCAGGATGAGTCCAAGGGTTTTGTTGAAGACAGCAAGCTGAACGTCAAACTTCGCAACCTCTATTTCAGCCGCGACTTCCGTAACCGTGAAAACAATCCGCTGGGCAAGACCAAAAGCTATGCCCGCGAATGGGGTCAGGGTTTCATCGGCACCTTCGAGTCCGGTTTTACCCAAGGCACCGTAGGCGTAGGCGTTGACGCCATCGGCCTGCTGGGCCTCAAGCTGGACGGCGGTAAAGGCACCTCCGGCACCGGCTTGTTCCCAACCGGCTCCGACGGTCGTTCGCAAGACGACTATTCCAAGGGCGGTGGCGCGGTCAAGTTCCGCATTTCCGACACAGTCCTGAAAGTGGGTGACCAATTCACCGCATTGCCAGTCTTCGCCACTGACGACAGCCGCCTGCTGCCTGAGATGGCCCAAGGCACCCTGATCACCAGCAACGAAATCAAGGGCCTGACCCTGCACGCTGGCCACTTCACCAGCCTCACCGGGCAAGAACAGACCAACCGCGACAGCCTGCACCTGACCCAGGCCGACGTGGTCGGCGGCACTTATGCCTTTACCGACTCCCTGAGCACCAGCCTCTACTACTCCAAGGTCGAAGACTACTGGCGCAAATATTACGCCAACGTCAACTGGGCGCTGCCGATCAGCGACGATCAGGGCCTGGTGTTCGACTTCAACATCTATGACACCAAGAGCGACGGCACGACCAACTATGCCGCCTACGATGGCGACAAACTTGATAACCGTGCGTACAGCCTGTCGGGCGCCTACAACATTGGCGCGCACACCTTCACCCTGGCCTATCAGAAAGTCAGCGGTGACGGCGACTACGGCTACGGCGTTGACGGTGGCGGCACCATCTTCCTGGCCAACTCCATCGCCCGTTCCGACTTCAACGCTGAAGACGAGAAGTCCTGGCAAGCTCGCTACGACCTGAACATGGCCACCTTCGGCGTACCAGGCCTGAGCTTCATGACCCGTTATGTCAAAGGTACCGGCGCCAATGTTGCCTCCACCGACAACGGCAAGGAATGGGAACGCGACATCGAGGCCAAGTACGTCCTGCAGGAAGGCCCGGCCAAAGATCTGAGCTTCCGCATTCGTCAAGCGACTTATCGCTCCAGCGATGGCGTTTACTACGGTTCGGACTCCATCGACGAACTGCGTCTGATCGTCGAGTACCCGCTGAGCATCCTGTAAGCCTCGGGCTTTCAGTATTCCCAGTACGAAAGAGCCCGGCACTGCCGGGCTTTTTCTTGTCTGAATTCGGGCTGACAACGCCTTCGTGCTCCGGCATCCTGTACGCCACCGAATCGCCCCCGTACAATGCGGGGTCATTTAAAGTCTTAAGCAACCGACAACGGCCTACCATGCGCACCAGTCAATATTTGCTCGCTACCCAGAAAGAAACCCCTTCCGACGCGGTCGTCATCAGCCACCAGCTGATGCTGCGTGCCGGCATGATCCGCAAGCTCGCATCCGGCCTGTATACCTGGCTGCCGATGGGCCTGCGGGTAATGCGCAAGGTCGAAGCCGTGGTCCGCGAGGAAATGAACGCCGCTGGCGCCCTTGAAGTGCTGATGCCGGCCATCCAGCCTGCCGAGCTGTGGCAGGAGTCCGGCCGCTGGGAACAGTACGGCCCCGAGCTGCTGCGCCTCAAGGACCGTCACGGTCGCGAGTTCTGCGTGGGCCCGACCCACGAAGAGGTCATCACCGACCTGGCCCGCAACGAGCTCAACAGCTATAAACAGCTGCCGCTGAACATGTACCAGATCCAGACCAAGTTCCGTGACGAGATCCGTCCGCGCTTCGGCCTGATGCGTGGTCGCGAGTTCATCATGAAGGACGCCTACTCCTTCCATGCCGATCCGGCTTCCCTGCAGGAAACCTACGATCGCATGCACCTGGCCTACAGCAACATCTTTACCCGCCTGGGCCTGGACTTCCGCCCGGTGCAGGCCGACACCGGCTCGATCGGTGGCAGCTACTCCCACGAATTCCACGTGCTGGCCGAGTCCGGTGAAGACGATGTGATCTTCAGCGACAGCTCCGACTACGCCGCCAACATCGAGAAGGCCGAGGCCATCCCGCGGGAAACCGCGCGCCTGGCGCCGACCGAAGAGCTGCGCCTGGTCGACACCCCGGACGCCAAGACCATCACCCAACTGGTCGAGAACTATAGCCTGGCGATCGAAAAGACCGTCAAGACCCTGATCGTCCACGCCGCCGAAGAGGGCAAGCTGATTGCCCTGATCGTCCGTGGCGACCACGAACTGAACGAAATCAAGGCCGCCAACCTGCCAGAGGTTGCCAGCCCGCTGGTCATGGCCACCGATGAAGAACTGCGCAACGCCATTGGCGCCGGCGCCGGCTCCCTTGGCCCGCTGAACCTGCCGCTGCCGTGCATCATCGACCGTTCGGTCGCCCTGATGAGCGATTTCGGCATCGGCGCCAACATCGACGACAAGCACTACTTCGGCGTCAACTGGGAGCGCGACCTGCCGGTTCCGCAAGTGGCCGACCTGCGTAACGTCGTTGCAGGCGACCCGAGCCCGGATGGCCAGGGCACCCTGGTGATCAAGCGCGGTATTGAAGTCGGGCACATCTTCCAGCTCGGCACCAAGTACAGCGAAGCCCTCAAGTGCCAGGTCCTGGGCGAGAACGGCAAGCCGGTGACCCTGAGCATGGGTTGCTACGGTATTGGCGTATCGCGCGTAGTTGCCGCGGCCATTGAGCAGAACTACGACGACAACGGCATTATCTGGAGCGATACCCTGGCACCGTTCCAGATCGCCCTGGTACCGCTGCGCTACGAAACCGAGCAGGTTCGCGAAGCCACCGACAAGCTGTATGCCGAACTGACCGCCGCCGGTTTCGAAGTGCTGCTGGATGACCGCGACAAGAAAACCAGCCCGGGGATCAAGTTCGCCGACATGGAACTGATCGGCATTCCACACCGCATTGTGGTCAGCGATCGCGGCCTGGCCGACGGTAACCTGGAATACAAGCACCGCACCGAGCGTGACGCACAGCCGCTGCCAGTGGCCGAGGTGCTGTCGTTCCTGCAAGCCCGCATTCGTCGCTAAGCCAACGCAAGAGTAATCATGTTCAAGCGAAGTACCATCAACCTGGGGGGCGCCGCACTGTGCGGCGCCCTGTTCCTCAGCGGTTGCGCCAACCAGATGTCACAGCGCAGCGAACATGAGGAACGCATCGAGCGCAAGCTGCTCGAACACAGCCTGCAGATCGATGCCGGGGACCCCAAGGTACTCGAGCTGCCGCAACGGCGTGTGCGCATCCACGAACAGAAGAACTTCGAAGTCACCGAGTTTGAAGTCACCCGTCGTTATGATCGCTACACGCCTTACCAGCCCTGGCGCGAAGTCTATGAGATTCCGCTGGGCGCGGTGGCGGTGGTGGCCGGTGTCGGCGCCAACGTGGTCAACGTCTTTGCCCTGGGCAACTTGCCCGACAGCGTTACCCACGACTGGTTGAGCTATGGCTTCGACGGCCTCAACCCGTTCATGAACGCCCAGTCCAACGGCCGTGCCCAGCAGAACCTGGCGGGCATCACCGAAGTGCAAAAGGACAAGCGCCAGGAATACACCAGTGTGCCCTGGAGCGAGCGGCCGGTATCGGTCAAGGCCGGCAAGATGGACCATGAGCTGACCACCGACCGAAATGGCGTGCTGCACCTGAACCTGCTCGACAGCCCGTTCAGCGAGCAGAACCTGACCCACATCGGCACCCTGCATCTGCAGGTAGTCGATGAAGACAACAACGTGCGTGGCGATGCCAGCCTGCTGATCAGCGCCAGCCTGCGCGGCAAACTGGTGGAAGCCCACGAACTGATTTTTGACGACCTGGAAGACGATGAAGTCAGCCAGTGGGTGCATCGGGTCAAGCGCCTGTCGGAGCTGGGCCTGGAAGAAGAAGCCAGTGAACTGGAGCAGAGCCTGATCGAGCTGACCCGCAACGATCCGGAGCTGCAACAGGAGTTCCTCAAGTCACTGACCAAGGACGCTGGCCGCCTGGTTGCCGACCCCGGCGCGCACTGACCTCCGCTACACCCGGATAGCGCCAGCCTGCTGGCGCTGCCCTCCTCACTCCTGAGTGAACAGCTCCAGCTGCTCATGGGCACCGCGCAAATCCTGCAAGCGCACGCCGATCCCCAACAGTCTCACCGGCTTGCCGCCACGGGCAAAGGCCTGGCTGAGCAATTGCTGATAGCCGCCAAGGTCACGCCCCGCCCCCGACTGCTCAAGGGTAGTCTGGCTGAAATCATGGAACTTCACTTTGACGAACGGCTTGCCCGGGCGATAACTGTCGTCGATACGTGCCATGCGCCCGGCCAGGGTTTCCATCAGCTCTGGGAGTTTTTCCAGGCAACTGGCCAGGTCCGGTAGATCGGTGTCGTAGGTATTTTCCACGCTGACCGACTGACGACGGCTGTCATTCTGTACCGGACGGTCATCGATGCCCCGCGCCAGCCCCCACAGCCGCTCGCCAAAGCTACCGAACTCACGGGCCAGGGCCAGGCGGCTCCAGTCGCGCAGTTCCAGGCAATTGATAATGCCCAGGCGCCCCATCTTGTCGGCGGTGACCTTGCCTACCCCGTGCAGCTTACTGACCGGCAAAGCGGCAACGAAGTCTTCGACTTCATTCGGGGTAACCACAAACAGGCCATTGGGCTTGCGCCAGTCACTGGCGATCTTGGCCAGGAACTTGTTCGGCGCGACACCGGCCGACACGGTGATATGCAGCTGTTGGGCAACCCGCCGGCGAATATCCGCAGCAATCCGCGTGGCGCTGCCGGCGAACCAGGAACTGTCCGACACATCCAGGTAAGCCTCATCCAGCGACAGTGGCTCGATCAGATCGGTGTACTCGCGAAAGATCCCGTGAATTTCCCGCGAGGCTTCTTTATAGGCATCCATGCGCGGTTTGACGATCAACAGGTCCGGGCACAGCTTGAGGGCATGACGCGAGGACATCGCCGAGCGCACCCCGAACGCCCGCGCCTCATAGTTGCAGGTAGCGATCACCCCACGCCGCTCCGCCGAGCCGCCCACCGCCAGTGGCCGTCCGACCAGGCGCGGATCGTCGCGCATTTCGATGGCGGCGTAGAAACAATCGCAGTCGATATGGATGATCTTGCGTTGAGACATAGGGAGCGTAAGAACAGGTTTAAAGTGATGTAAGCAGTATCTCACCCGATAGCGCCCCACGCATCACAACTAATTCATTCACCCCCGGATCCCCTGCGAGGCCCGCCCTTGCTGCCCTGCAGCCCTTTTCAGGTGCGCTAAGCGATTGAAGGAGAAAGGATTTCTGTAAACAGGCTATTGACAGCTCCGGGCAAAACTGTAGAATCTCATTCCACAGGCGCGGGATGGAGCAGTCTGGTAGCTCGTCGGGCTCATAACCCGAAGGTCGTCGGTTCAAATCCGGCTCCCGCAACCAGATTCAGGAAAGGCCACTCTCACGAGTGGCCTTTTTCTTTGCCCGGAATAAAGTGCCAGGTAATTTTTTATTGTAAATCAACAATTAAGCGTTGACAGCCAAGCTCAACGCTGTAGAATCCGCCCCACAGACGCGGGATGGAGCAGTCTGGTAGCTCGTCGGGCTCATAACCCGAAGGTCGTCGGTTCAAATCCGGCTCCCGCAACCAAACAACAGAAAAGGCCACTTTGAAAAAAGTGGCCTTTTTTGCATCTGCTCGTTCGACCATTCGCCCTCCTCGCCTGCCCCCTTCCCACCCGGGGCAATATGAAACTTCTTTAACTATCCTCAAGGCACTCAGCGGCCCGATCATATCGGACATTACGCTTCCAAAGGGATTGGTACTTTGACCGGATACAACCTTCCTGCCGCGCGCAAGCCACGAGGTGGTTGATGCGCGCCCAGACGCCCGAAACACAAGCTCCTGTTACTGCCGCACTGCCCAATGCCGAGCATCGCCTGCGCTGGCTCGAACGGCTGAGCAAATACCGCCAGCCGATCGGCCTGGGCGTGACCTTGCTGCTGTTTGCCGTGGCGTTGATCGCCTGCCGCCATCTGCTCAGCGAGCTGGACATCTATGCCCTGCATGACTCACTGCTCAGCGTGCCCCCGACTTCGCTGATGGGTGCGGTCATGGCCACGGTCGTCGGCTTCGTCATCCTGCTTGGTTACGAGTGGTCAGCCAGCCGTTACGCCGGCGTCCAGTTACCGCCGCGTACTCTGGTGATGGGCGGCTTCAGCGCCTTTGCCATCGGCAACGCTATCGGCCTGTCGCTACTGTCTGGTGGTTCCGTGCGCTATCGCCTATACGCCCGTCACGGCATAGGCGCCGCCGAAGTCGCCCGGATGACCCTGTTCGCCAGCCTTTCCCTCGGTTGTGCCCTGCCGCCTCTCGCGGCCCTGGCGACCTTGAGCAATCTGCCGGCTGCCGCTGCAGCCTTGCACCTCTCGCCTGCGCTGCTGGCTACGATTGCCCTGGCCGTGCTTGGCTTGAGTGCGGCGCTGGTCTACGGACTTTATCGCCGACGGCTGCCCGAACAACCACTGGCGGACAATCTGCTGGTGCAGGCAGGCCGACGCACCCTGCGCTTGCCGGGCACGCGCCTGACCCTGCTACAACTGTTCATTACCGCCCTGGACGTTGCCGCTGCCGCCATCGTGCTTTACCTGCTGCTGCCGCAAGCACCGCCGTTTGGTGCCTTCCTGCTGGTCTACCTGCTGGCGCTGGCAGCCGGGGTACTCAGCCATGTGCCCGGCGGTGTCGGGGTGTTCGAAGCGATCCTGCTGGCGGCCTTTGCCGACAAGCTCGGCGCTGCGCCACTGGCCGCCGCACTGCTACTCTATCGCTTGATCTATGTGGTGTTGCCGCTGCTGCTGGCCTGCATTCTGCTGCTCGCCAGCGAAGCCCGGCGCCTGTTGTTTGCCCAACAGGCGATCAGGGCTGCTTCCGGGCTGGCGGCACCGGTGCTGGCGGTACTGGTATTTTTGTCCGGCGTGGTGCTGCTGTTTTCTGGCGCCACCCCGGAGATCGACGGACGCCTGGAACACCTGGGCTTTCTCGTACCGCACCGACTGATCGACGCCTCGCACTTCGGCGCCAGCCTGATTGGCGTGCTGTGCCTGCTGCTGGCCCAGGGCCTGCGGCGGCGCCTGTCGGCCGCCTGGATCCTGACCACCATCCTGCTACTGGTCGGCGCCCTGCTCTCGCTGCTCAAAGGCTTTGACTGGGAAGAGGCCAGCATCCTGACCTTGACCGCGTGCCTGCTGGCCGTCTTCCGGCGCTCTTTCTACCGACCCAGCCGCTTGCTCGAGCTACCGTTCTCACCGGTCTACCTGGCGGCCAGCGCCTGCGTCCTGGGTGCGTCGGTGTGGCTGCTGCTGTTCGCGTACCAGGACGTGCCCTACAGCCATCAGCTGTGGTGGCAGTTCACCCTCGACGCCGATGCCCCGCGCGGCTTGCGCTCGGCCCTGGGCAGCGCGGTATTGCTGGTGATCGTCGCCCTGACCTGGTTGCTGCGCACCGCACGTCCGGTGATCCACTTGCCGTCGGCCGAAGAACTGCAACGGGCCAGCACTATCCTGCAGGCCTCCGACCAACCCGACGGCGGCCTGGCACTGACCGGCGACAAGGCGCTGCTGTTCCACCCCAACGACGATGCCTTCCTTATGTACGCCCGGCGCGGGCGCAGCCTGGTGGCGCTATACGACCCCATCGGGCCGGCCCACGAGCGTGCAGAAATGATCTGGCAGTTCCGCGACCTGTGCGACGTACATCACGCCCGCCCGGTGTTCTACCAGGTCCGGGCCGAGAACCTGCCCTTCTATATGGACATCGGCCTGACCGCGATCAAACTGGGCGAAGAAGCCCGGGTCGATCTCAAGCGCTTTGACCTCGAAGCCAAGGGCAAGGAAATGAAAGACCTGCGCTACACCTGGAACCGCGGTGGCCGCGACGGGCTCAGCCTTGAGGTGCACGAGCCAGGCCAGGCGCCGATGGATGAGCTCAAACTCATTTCCGATGCCTGGCTCAGCGGCAAGAACGTGCGCGAGAAAGGCTTCTCCCTCGGTCGCTTCAGCCCAGAGTACCTGCAGCACTTCCGGATTGCCCTGATCCGCTTCGAGGGCCGCCCGGTGGCCTTTGCCAACCTGCTGGAGACCCGCAGCCTGGAACTGGCCAGCCTCGACCTGATGCGCGCCCACCCCGAAGCGCCGAAGTTGACCATGGAATTCATGATGATCGGCCTGATCCAACACTATAAGCAGCACGGCTATGGGCGCTTCAGCCTCGGCATGGTGCCGCTTTCCGGCCTGCAACCACGTCGCGGCGCGCCACTGACCCAGCGCCTGGGCTCGATGGTGTTCCAGCGCGGCGAGCAGCTTTACAACTTCCAGGGCCTGCGTCGCTTCAAGGACAAGTTCCAGCCGGACTGGGAACCCCGCTACATGGCCGTGCCGGCCGGACTCGATCCACTGGTGGCACTGGCTGACACTGCCGCCCTGATCGCAGGCGGCCTGACTGGATTGGTGAAACGCTGATGATTCGACGCTACTGGCTGTATGTACTGATCCCCTTGCTGCTGGCCCTGCTGGCCGCAGCCCTTGGCTTCTGGCTATGGACCCGCCCGGCACCCGAGGCGACCCTGGAGCACCTGAGCCTGACTAATGGCAGCAGCCTGATCCGGGTCAACCCAGGTACCCGTGCCAAGGCGCGAGTCGCCATCGCCGTGCCCCAGGACCAGGCCCTGAGCGAGAAACAACTGCTTGACCTGAGCCAGAGCGGCGAAGCGCAGCTGGTCCAGCTGATCCTCCCACCCGCCGATTGCAGCAAGCAGCAACAGGCCATGCAGCAGGCCCTGCAACAACTCAAGGGCGCTCCGACGCTGGTTGCCGGTATCGGCCCAGGCGCGGCCCAGGCCTGGAGCTGGCTGGCCAGCCAAAGCGATGACAAGGCCCAGGCAATCTCGGTGGACTTCAATCTGGAGCAACCCGGCTGCGCCACGCCACTGCCCAAGTCTGCCGCCCACGGCCACTGGAGCGTGGCCTGGAACGACAACCCGGATGACGCCAGCGCGGCCTTCGTGCGTGATCAGCCGAATGCCGAGACCAGCATCAGCGACTACGACATCCACCTGCCGCAGGTGCTCAAGGCCCAGTTGACCCAGGCGCTGGTCGGCGACGATGGCAACGCCATGAGCATCCCGGTGGTCGAGGTGCCGGCCGGGCAAACCACCGATACCGTGACCCTGTTCCTCTCCGGCGATGGCGGCTGGCGTGACCTGGACCGCGACGTGGCCGGTGAGATGGCCAAGCTCGGCTACCCGGTGGTCGGCATCGACACCCTGCGTTACTACTGGCAGCACAAGAGCCCGGAACAGAGCGCTATCGACCTTTCGGAACTGATGCAGCACTACCGGCAGAAATGGGGGACCAAACGCTTCGTGCTGACCGGCTACTCGTTCGGCGCCGACGTGTTGCCGGCGATCTACAACCGCTTGCCGGCCGAAGACCAGAAGCGCATCGATGCAGTGATCCTGCTGGCCTTTGCCCGCAGTGGCAGCTTCGAGATCGAGGTCGAGGGCTGGCTGGGCAATGCCGGTAAAGAAGCGCCGACCGGCCCGGAAATGGCCAGGCTGCCAGCCGCCAAGGTGGTCTGTGTGTATGGCGAGGAAGAGGCGGACGAGAGCGGCTGTACCGACCACACTGCCGTCGGCGAGCGCCTGAAGCTGCCCGGCGGGCATCACTTCGACGAGAACTACCCGGCACTGGCCAAGCGCTTGATTGGCGACATCGAGAACCGCCAGGGCAAGACCCGCGTCGCCGAGCAGGATTGAAGCGCGCCCCGGCGCGCAGCTGCAAGCTGTCAGCCTCAAGCTGCAAGCTAGAGCCAATCGCGCACGGCTCTTGCTTGCAGCTTGAGGCTTGTAGCTTGCAGCTACCTATATCTCTACCTGTGTACCCAGCTCGATCACCCGGTTCAACGGCAAATTGAAGAACCTCAGATTGCCGTTGGCATTCTTCAGCAAAAAGGCAAACAACAGCCCCCGCCAACGCGCCATGCCCACCAGCCGCGACGCAATCACCGTCTCGCGGCTGAGGAAGTAGGTGGTACGCATCGGGCTGAAATCCAACCCCTCAAGATGGCAGAGCTTCAACGCCGCTGGCACATCCGGCTCGTCCATGAAGCCAAAGTGCAACAGCACCCGGTAGAAACCCTCGCCATATGCCTCGACTTCAAAGCGTTCCTGCGCCGGTACCCGCGGCGTATCCTCACTGACCACGGTCAGCAGCACCACCTGCGAATGCAGCACCTGGTTGTGCAGCATGTTGTGCAGCAAGGCATGTGGCACCGCATCCGGGCGCGCAGTGAGGAACACCGCAGTTCCCTCGACCCGATGCGGCGGCTGCACGCGAATGCTGCCGATGAACAGCGGCAACGGCAGGCTGCCTTCGTCCAGGCGCTCGACCAGGATCTGCTTGCCGCGCTTCCAGGTGGTCATCAGGACGAACAGGACAATCCCCGCCAGCACCGGAAAGGCCCCGCCCTGCACCACTTTCGGCACGTTGGCGGCGAAGAACAGGCCATCGACAAAGAGAAAGCCCAACAGGATCGGTACCGCCAGCAGCGGCGGCCACTTCCACAGCAGCAACATCACCGTGGACACCAGCAAGGTGGTCATCAACATGGTCCCGGTCACCGCCACGCCGTAGGCCGAGGCCAGCGCCCCGGAGGATTCGAACCCAAGCACCAGAAGAATCACCCCGATCATCAGCGACCAGTTCACTGCCCCGATGTAGATTTGCCCCTGCTCGTCACTGGAGGTGTGCTGGATCTGCATGCGCGGCACATAGCCAAGCTGGATCGCCTGGCGGGTCAGGGAGAAGGCCCCGGAAATCACCGCCTGGGAGGCGATCACCGTGGCCAGGGTGGACAAACCGACCAACGGTATCAGCGCCCAGTTCGGCGCCAGCAAGTAGAACGGGTTGCGCGCCGCCTCCGGGTTCTGCAGCAGCAAGGCACCCTGGCCGAAGTAGTTGAGCACCAGCGCCGGCAGCACCAGGGCGAACCAGGCGCGGGCAATGGGTTTACGGCCGAAGTGGCCCATGTCGGCGTACAGTGCTTCGGCGCCAGTCAGTGCCAGCACCACGGCGCCGAGAATCGCCACGCCCATGCCTGGGTGGACGATAAAGAAGCGCACCGCCCAGACCGGGTTGAAAGCCTTGAGCACCTCAGGGCTCTGGATGATGCCATGCACACCCAAGGCGCCGAGCACCACGAACCAGGTGACCATCACCGGCCCGAAGAGGATGCCGATGCGCGCCGTACCGTGCTTCTGGATCAGGAACAACGCCACCAGCACGATCAACGCCACCGGAATGACCCAGTGATCGATGCCGTCGAAGGCCAGTTCCAGACCCTCCACCGCCGACAGTACCGAAATCGCCGGAGTGATCATGCTGTCGCCGTAGAACAGCGCCGCGCCGATCAGCCCACAGCCGACCATCAGCACCTTGAGTTTCGGGTAGGGCGCCGAGGCCCGCCGGGCCAGGGCGGTAAGGGCCATGATGCCACCTTCACCCTGGTTGTCGGCGCGCAGGATGAACAGCACGTACTTGACCGACACCACCCAGATCAGCGACCAGAGGATCAACGCCAGGATGCCCAGCACGCCGTCATGGTTGACCGGCACGCCATAACCGCCGGAAAAAACTTCCTTGAGGGTATACAGGGGGCTGGTGCCGATATCGCCGTACACCACCCCTACGGCTGCCACCAACAGGCTCAGCGGCTTTGCCGACGAATGCCCGCTATCGGTCTGACTGCTTGCCTGAACCATCCACCACTCCCGCAACCAAGACCCTTGAGGCCGGTAAGATTCGCGCCAGACGCTATGATTTCTGCTATCGCGCCGCCGGCACTGTCAGGGCCCGATGCAAACGCAGGCATATCGCCGCGAAGCATAGCTGAGCGTTCGTCGTATTTCTGCTGGTCAAGTGACTTTGCGCTCGCTAGAATTGCGCACTTTTTGATCAGAGGCGCCCAAAGCGCCCATCAGGTTTGCCCGCCTGTCCGGCCAGGCAAGCCCTTCAACACCGAGGTTAGTCATGTCCACCACCCCTACGCCCACCACGCCCAAGGTCGGCTTCGTTTCCCTGGGTTGCCCCAAGGCCCTGGTCGATTCCGAGCGCATCCTGACCCAGCTGCGCATGGAAGGCTATGAAGTCGTGCCCACCTACCAGGACGCCGACGTGGTGGTGGTCAACACCTGCGGCTTCATCGACAGCGCCAAGGCCGAATCCCTGGAAGTGATTGGCGAAGCCATCAAGGAAAACGGCAAGGTCATCGTCACCGGCTGCATGGGTGTCGAGGAAGGCAGCATCCGTGACGTGCACCCGAGCGTGCTCTCGGTGACCGGTCCGCAGCAGTACGAGCAGGTGGTCAATGCCGTGCATGAAGTCGTGCCGCCGCGCCAGGACCACAACCCGCTGATCGACCTGGTGCCACCACAGGGCATCAAGCTGACTCCGCGCCACTATGCCTACCTGAAGATTTCCGAAGGCTGCAACCACAGCTGCAGCTTCTGCATCATCCCCTCGATGCGCGGCAAGCTGGTCAGCCGCCCGGTCGGCGAAGTGCTGAGCGAGGCCGAGCGCCTGGTCAAGGCCGGGGTCAAGGAAATCCTGGTGATCTCCCAGGACACCAGCGCCTACGGCGTCGACGTCAAGTACAAGACCGACTTCTGGAACGGCCGTCCGGTCAAGACGCGCATGCTCGAGCTGTGCGAAGCGCTGAGCAGCCTGGGCGCCTGGGTGCGCCTGCACTATGTGTACCCGTACCCGAACGTCGACGACGTGATCCCGCTGATGGCTGCCGGCAAGATCCTGCCGTACCTGGACATCCCGTTCCAGCACGCAAGCCCCAAAGTGCTCAAGTCGATGAAGCGTCCGGCCTTCGAAGACCGCACTCTGGCGCGCATCAAGAACTGGCGCGAGCAGTGCCCTGAGCTGGTCATCCGTTCGACTTTCATCGTCGGCTTCCCGGGTGAAACCGAAGAAGACTTCCAGTATCTGCTCGACTGGCTGACCGAAGCCCAACTTGATCGCGTCGGCTGCTTCCAGTACTCGCCAGTTGAAGGCGCCCCGGCCAACGACCTGGGTCTGGATGAAGTCCCGGACGACATCAAGCAGGAGCGCTGGGACCGCTTCATGGCCCACCAGCAGGCCATCAGCACCGCGCGACTGCAACTGCGCATCGGCAAGGAAATCGACGTGCTGATCGATGAAGTTGAAGAAGAAGGCTCGGTTGGCCGCAGCTTCTTCGATGCCCCGGAAATCGACGGCAACGTGTTCATCGACGGCAACCACGGCTTCAAGCCGGGTGACACGGTACGCTGCCGGGTGACCGACGCCGACGAGTACGACATGTGGGCCGAACCGATCTGATTCGGCGCCGATAAAAAAAGCCCTGCCAGCAATGGCGGGGCTTTTTTTTGCAACTATGGTTTCTTCAGTTGCCCCGAGGAGACCACCGCAATGCGCAGGCATATGACCGTGCAGACCCCTGGCCTGCGTGACTACCCGGAGCTGGCGCGGGTGTGGGAAGCGTCCGTGCGTGCCACCCATGACTTTCTCCCCGACAGTTACATCTGCCTGCTGCGCGAGCTGCTGCTCAGCCAGTACCTGGACGCGGTGATGCTGATCTGCTGTAAAGATACCAGGCAGCGTGTCCATGGCTTTGCCGGGGTCGCCGGCGGGCGCGTGGAGATGCTCTTCATCGACCCCGAGATGCGCGGCCAGGGCCTGGGCTCGCGACTGCTGCGGGTGGCCATCGATGAACTGCACGCCGAGCAACTGGACGTCAACGAGCAGAACGCCCAGGCCCTGGGCTTCTACCTGCGCCAGGGCTTCGAGGTGGTGGGCCGCTCAGAAACGGACGGCATGGGCCAGCCCTATCCCCTACTTCACATGAGGCTGATTCGTACGCAGTCTGCCCGCACCGGCTGAAGGTCTGTGTAATCCCTCTCTGAAAAATGACGAAACTGCAGATTAATGGCCGGATCAACGAATGTTCCCGGCCCCAACCCCGCCGGGGCAGTTACAATGGGCACCTTTCCCTGTGTCTACGGCTGTCGTCATGTCTGAACCCATTCGCCTTTCCAAACGCCTTATCGAACTGGTCGGTTGCTCCCGGCGGGAGGCCGAGCTGTACATCGAGGGCGGCTGGGTCACGGTGAACGGCACCGTGATCGACGAGCCGCAGTTCAAGGTCACCGAGCACAAGGTCGAATTGCGCCAGGGCGCCAAGGCCGAAGCCCTGGAGCCGGTCACCCTGCTGCTCAACCAGCCCGCCGAGCTCGACCTCGACAGCGCCTGTGCCAGTATCAGCGCCGATAGCCTCTCGCAAGAGCACAGCTACAGCCGTCGCCCGCTCAAGGGCCACTTCGCCCGCCTGAGCTGCGCCGCCCCCTTGCAGCAAGGTGCCAGCGGCCTGCAGGTGTTCACCCAGGACTGGCGCGTGACCCGCAAGCTTGATGCCGACCTGGCCAAGCTCGAACAGGAATACATCGTCGAAGTCAGCGGCGAAATGATTGCCCACGGCCTGGAGCGCCTGAACCGTGGCTTCAACTGGAAAGGCAACGAACTGCCGAAGATCAAGGCCAGCTGGCAGAACGAAACGCGCCTGCGCATGGTCCTGAAAAACCCGCCAGCCGGGCTCATCAACCTGCTCTGCAGCAGTGTTGGGGTCACGCCGGTGAGCATGCGCCGGATTCGCCTGGGCGGGGTCGCCATGAGCAAGCTGCCACTGGGCCAGTGGCGCTACCTGGCAACCAGCGAAAGATTCTAAGCAACACGGCGCCGTCACCCAGACGGCGCCCCTGAACAGGATTGTCCCCATGATTCACAACGATGT
Source organism: Pseudomonas sp. ZL2 (assembly GCF_054788455.1). Classification (NCBI taxonomy): domain Bacteria; kingdom Pseudomonadati; phylum Pseudomonadota; class Gammaproteobacteria; order Pseudomonadales; family Pseudomonadaceae; genus Pseudomonas; species Pseudomonas sp. ZL2. Next base: position 64,926 of record NZ_JBGOGX010000011.1, read on the forward strand.
ACTGCGCAGCCTGCGCTACCTGCTGGACGTCAACGACGCCAAGCTCACCGATATCATCAAGTTGACCGGCTTCGAGGTGTCCCTCGCCGACATCGCCTCCTACCTCAAGAAGGAAGACGAAGAAGGCTTCGTGCGCTGCCCGGACGAAGTCATCGCTTACTTTCTCGACGGCCTGGTGATCTTCAAGCGCGGCAAGGACGACAGCCGCCCGCCACTGCCCATCGAACTGCCGGTGACTAACAACATCGTCATGAAGAAGCTGCGCGTGGCTTTCGAGCTGAAGGAAGACGACCTGCATGCGATCCTCAAGGCCGCCGACTTCCCTGTATCGAAACCGGAGCTCAGCGCCCTGTTCCGCAAAGTCGGCCATAACAACTACCGCCCATGCGGCGACCAGTTGCTGCGCAACTTCCTCAAGGGCCTGACCCTGCGGGTTCGTGGCTGATTCCCCGATGAACTACAGCGTTGCACCAATCGGCCACGTTCGCTCCTGTTTCAAGGAAAAGTTCGCCATTCCGCGCCAGCCACAACTGGCACCGGCTGCCCGTGGGGTATTGGAGTTGCTGCCGCCCTACGACAACGGCGAGGCCGTGGCCGGGCTGGAGCAGGTCAGCCATGTCTGGCTGCTGTTCCTGTTCCACCAGGCCCTGGAAGACAAGCCACGGCTGAAGGTGCGCCCGCCACGGCTGGGCGGCAACAAGTCCATGGGCGTGTTCGCCACCCGGGCTACCCACCGGCCCAACGGTATTGGTCAGTCGGTGGTCAGGCTGGAGAAGGTCGAGGCCGGTCGCTTGTGGTTGTCTGGTATCGACCTGCTCGATGGCACGCCGGTGCTCGATATCAAACCCTACGTGCCCTACGCCGATTCGGTGGCCGGAGCGGTCAACCTCATGGCTGATGCGCCGCCTGCGCCGATTGCGGTGAGCTGGAGCGATACTGCCCTGTCCCAGGCACGCGAGCACGCCCTGCGCCTCGCCGAGCCACTGGTGGAGCTGATTGAACAATGCCTGGCCCAGGACCCGCGCCCGGCCTACCAGGTACCGCCACCCGAGCGCGTGTACGGGGTCAAGTTCTGGGATGTACAGGTGCGCTGGCACTACCCGCAGCCGGATCAGATCCGCCTGCTGGAAGTGGTGATGGACCAGTAGGGCACAAAAAAAGCAGGCCGAAGCCTGCTTTTTTTGTTTTCAGCGCCGCTTACTTCTCGACGAATGCACGCTCGATCAGGTAATCACCCGGCTCGCGCATACGCGCCGAGATCTTCAGGCCGAAGCTGTCGAGCACTTCGCTGGTCTCGTCGAGCATGCTCGGGCTACCGCAGATCATCGCTCGGTCGTCCTGCGGGTTGATCGGTGGCAGGCCGATGTCGCTGAACAGCTTGCCACTGCGCATCAGGTCGGTCAGGCGACCCTGGTTTTCGAACGGCTCGCGGGTTACGGTCGGGTAGTAGATCAGCTTGTCACGCAGCGCCTCGCCGAAGAATTCGTTCTGCGGCAGGTGCTCGGTGATGAATTCGCGGTAGGCGACCTCGTTGACGTAGCGTACGCCGTGGACCAGGATCACTTTCTCGAAACGCTCGTAGGTTTCCGGGTCCTGGATGACGCTCATGAACGGCGCCAGGCCAGTACCGGTGCTGAGCAGGTACAGGTGCTTGCCCGGGTTCAGGTCGTCGAGTACCAAAGTACCGGTAGGCTTCTTGCTGATGATGATCTCATCGCCTTCCTTCAGGTGCTGCAGCTGGGAGGTCAGCGGGCCGTCCGGCACCTTGATGCTGAAGAACTCCAGATGCTCTTCCCAGTTCGGGCTGGCAATCGAGTAGGCGCGCATGAGCGGGCGGCCATTTGGCTGTTGCAGGCCGATCATCACGAACTGACCGTTCTCGAAGCGCAGGCCCGGGTCGCGGGTGCACTTGAAGCTGAACAGGGTGTCGTTCCAGTGGTGAACACTGAGGACACGTTCGTGGTTCATGTTGCTCATGTACGGGCTCCTGAAGAAAAACGCGGCGCTAAGCGAGAGCGCGATTGCGCAATAGTCTAGTGCCAGCGACAATATCTGTTAAATGAATTATCAAGATATGTCTTATCGGTTATATAGATATGCGATTTACCCTTCGTCAGCTCCAGGTGTTCGTTGCCGTCGCCCAGTACCAAAGCGTCTCGCGGGCCGCTGGGATACTGGCGTTATCGCAGTCGGCCGCCAGTACATCGATCACTGAACTTGAGCGCCAGTCCAGCTGCCAGCTGTTCGACCGCGCCGGTAAACGCCTGAGCCTCAACGCCTTGGGCCATCAACTGCTGCCCCAGGCGGTGGCCCTGCTCGACCAGGCCAAGGAAATCGAGGACCTGCTCAATGGCAAGTCGGGTTTCGGCTCGCTGGCGGTGGGCGCGACCCTGACCATCGGCAATTACCTGGCCACCCTGTTGATCGGCAGCTTCATGCAGATTCACCCGGAAAGCCAGGTCAAGCTGCATGTACAGAACACTGCGCATATCGTGCAACAGGTTGCCCATTACGAAATTGATCTGGGTCTAATCGAAGGCGACTGCAACCATCCGGATCTGGAAGTCCAGCCCTGGGTCGAAGATGAACTGGTGGTGTTCTGCGCACCCCAGCACCCGCTGGCCAAACGCGGCCAGGCAAGCATGGAAGAGTTGACCTACGAGGCCTGGATCCTGCGCGAACAAGGCTCCGGCACGCGCCTGACCTTTGATCAGGCCATGCGTCACCACCGCTCGAACCTCAACATCCGCCTGGAGCTGGAACACACCGAGGCGATCAAACGGGCGGTCGAGTCGGGCCTGGGCATTGGCTGCATCTCGCGCCTGGCCCTGCGCGACGCATTTCGTCGCGGCAGCCTGGTGCCGGTGGAAACCCCCGAACTGGACCTGGCCCGGCAGTTCTTCTTCATCTGGCACAAGCAGAAGTACCAGACTTCCGCCATGCGCGAGTTTCTTGAACTGTGCAGAAGCTTTACCGCAGGCGTCAGCCGCAGCGACGAGATCGTCCTGCCGACCATTGCTTAAAGCAGGATCACCGCCCAGACCAGGCCGACCATGCTCAGGGCGACGAACTGGGCAGCACTGCCCATGTCCTTGGCATTTTTCGACAACGGGTGGCGATCGAGGGAAATACGATCGATCGCTGCCTCCACCGCCGAATTCAGCAGTTCGACAATCAGGCCCAGCAAGCACACCGCGATCAGGATCGCCCGCTCGGCGCGGCTGACATCCAGCCAGAACGCCACCGGGATCAGCAAGACGTTGAGCAGCACCAGCTGCCGGAACGCAGCCTCGCCAGTGAAAGCGGCGCGCAGGCCGTCAAACGAATAGCCCGCGGCATTGAAAATACGTTTAAGGCCGGTCTGGCCCTTGAAAGGCGACGACATAGAAGATCACTTATTCCACTGAAAGCGCTGCAGCCTAGTGTAGATCGGGTTAAAAAAGCGTGAAGGCCAATGGCCTTAACTGGCTGAAACCGATTCCAGTTGTTGCAGCAGCAAGGCGGCCTGGGTACGGGTACGAACGCCGAGCTTGCGGAAGATCGCCGTGACATGGGCCTTGATAGTCGCTTCCGACACGTTAAGCTCGTAAGCGATCTGCTTGTTCAGCAAGCCCTCACAGACCATGGTCAGCACCCGGAACTGTTGCGGCGTCAGGCTCGCAAGGCCTTCACTGGCGGCCTTGGCCTCGGCGGACACGTCGACTTTCTCGAAGGCCTGCGGCGGCCACCAGACCTCACCATCAAGGACCTTCTGCACGGCGTCCTGAATCACTTCCAGCGGGCTCGATTTGGGGATGAAACCACTGGCGCCGAACTCACGCGACTTGACCACGACTGCGGCTTCTTCCTGCGCCGAGACCATCACCACCGGAATCTGCGGATACTGCCCGCGCAACAGGACCAGCCCGGAGAACCCGTAGGCTCCAGGCATGTTCAGGTCCAGCAGCACCAGGTCCCAGTCGGACTTTTCAGTCAGGCGGGTTTCCAGTTCGGCGATGCTTGCCACTTCAACCAGACGTACATCCGGGCCCAGGCCCAGGGTGACGGCCTGGCGCAACGCACTGCGAAACAGCGGGTGGTCGTCGGCAATCAGGATTTCGTATGTGGCCATCGATCTAATGATCCTGTTCTGTGCAGGCGCAGGAAGGAAGAATAGGCGCCTGGCGGGCAACTCGAGGCTACGGCAACGCCGTAAGCCCAAAAGGCACATCGAGGCCAGGAAAAACAGCGTTTCAAGCCTTCGTCGTGCCCGAATCGGCGCCAAGGATGCCGAGCCTGGATCGGGTGGTCAAGTTCAATACCCGCCCCTGCTCGCCCCCCTGGCCACCAATCCGAGCATTATGCCGCAAAGTGCCGCGCCTGCCCCTTGTACTATAGGAAGGTATGCAAACGCTGGTGCACGGTGTCCTGTTCATCCAGCGGCAATTGATGCTTGGCACTCAGGTAATGGGTGGTGAACACGTCCAGGTAGGCGTCCAGCGCCTCGGCAGCGCGTTGATCACCCGCCAGTTCCAGGCACATGGCCGCCACTTCGGCGGTGCAAAAGTGATCGTCACGCTTGGAGCGGCGCAGGCGATAGCGCGAAATCTGCTCCGGTTGCAGGCTCAGTACCGGAAAACGGTTCAGGTACGGGCTCTTGCGAAACATCTTGCGGGCTTCGGTCCAGGTGGCGTCCAGCAGGATGAACAGCGGACGCTTGCCCGGTACGCGCGCCACCTCGTTGACCACCCGCCCAGGCTCGACGAACTCGCCGGGGAAGACAATGTAAGGCTGCCAGTGCGGCTGCTCGAGCAAGGCCAGCAAGGACTCGTCGACGGCCGTACGCTGCCAGCCGAATGCCGAGGTGTCGGCAATCAGGTCGGCGATCAGCCAGCCGGTATTGGTCGGTTTGAGTGGCTCGGTGTCATGCATCAGCAGGCACATGCCTGAATCGGCCGGCACTTGCGGGCGCCAGGCACACAGGCAATAGCTGAAAATCACCCGGCATTGAGGACAGCGCGGCGCCCGGGAGCCGCGGGCAACGAAGGGTTTGACACTGCGCGCCAGGCGTTCGGCGCGCAGGCGCGATACGGCATGGCTCATGACTGGGCACAACGTGGGCAAGAAAGGGATGGCACTGCTCGGACTCGGCAAGACAGGAAACCCGCACAGTTTACCAGAGCCTGCCTACTGGTTGACGGGATTTGCCGTGCAGCTCTAGCGCCGACTCCCTATAATCCTCAACCTGTCGCTACCCGCTGGCATTGCCGTTGCGCCCGTGACGGAACACCGTGCGCCGTTGTTGGTCCAATTGCCAGTTACCGAACCAGGAGAGATTCATGCTGCGTTTCATCGCCCCGTCCCTGAGCCTGTTGCTCGCCCTGCCACTGGCGGCAAATGCTGCGTCCAAGCAGGAATACGAGCTGAGCCAGATGCTGCAAAAAGTTGCCAAGCAGAGCAGCGTTGGCACGCCGCGGGCGATCAACGAAGACATCCTCGACCAGGGCTACACCGTCGAAGGCAAACAGCTGATCAATCACCTGAGTGTGCTCCCCAGCCATGCGCAAAAAATGCAGGCCGACCCGAACAGGGTGCGCAGCCAGTTGGGTGACAGCGTGTGCAAGAACTCCGGCTTTCGCCAGTTGCTCGCCAAAGGCGCGGTGCTGACCTACCGCTTCACCGAGTACAAAACCAACCGCCCGGTTAGCGAACAGGCATTCAATGCCGCCAGCTGTGGCCTGAAAATCCAGAAATAACTGTTTTAGGCCACTCGCTCCCTGTCGCGCCGCTGTTTTTCATCGGCGCGCAGTTCGGCCACCAGCGCCTGGATATACCGCGAGTGCCGCTCCCCTCCCCCCAGCCGTCGCAGGCACTCCTGTTCAAGGCTCAGGTTATTGGCCTGCGCCGCGCGCTCAAGCATCCGGTACAGCTGCTCGTCGAGCTCTAGGTTAAGCCGTTGCATGCTGCAGCCTCCCTGCACCGCGACTGTCGCTCTGGACTTTCAGTTAACCAGACCCACGCAATGATTGGATCCTGGCTGACGAGCGGTCCCTGCTCATGCCCGGTTCAGAGCGGATCATCCTGCATAAACACGCGCCAGGGTCTAGATTGATAGCAACCACCCTGTATTTTTCGGGCAAGCAAAGGGGGTTGCCCATTGCTGCTATGCGTTGCACTTGAAGACATGAAGAACAATAAGTTGTATGCACCCATTACCACTGCACTGAGACCTTGCAGGTCTACTGCAATGCTCGGGGGCCACACTCGAGCCACGGCAGCCAGCGACACATGCAGTGTCGCGGCCGGGCAGCCCATTGCCACCCGGTCAGAGGTTTTGCTGCAGAAGGAGACGTTTGAATGCCTTACCAACCGAACGAACTGCTATCGAGTCACTTCAGGAACAACGGAATCGACCTGAGCAAGATTGAAGAACAACTGAACCTGGTCGCGCCCAACAGCCCCAACCTGCCGCTGTACCGCGACATGATGCTGACCGTCCTGCGCATGGCCCATGACGACCGCAACCGCTGGAACGCCAAGATCACCCTGCAAGCCCTGCGCGAGCTTGATCACGCCTTTCGCACCCTTGAACAGTACAAGGGGCGCCGCAAGGTCACGGTGTTTGGCTCGGCTCGAACACCCATTGAACACCCGATGTATGCCCTGGCCCGAGAACTTGGCGCAACCCTGGCACGCTCCGACCTGATGGTGATTACCGGCGCCGGTGGCGGCATCATGGCCGCCGCCCATGAAGGCGCAGGGGTGGAACACAGCCTGGGCTTCAACATCACCCTACCCTTCGAGCAACATGCCAACGCCACTGTGGACGGCACCGACAAGTTGCTGCCGTTTCATTTCTTCTTCATTCGCAAGCTGTTCTTCGTCAAGGAGGCCGACGCCCTGGTCCTGTGCCCAGGCGGGTTCGGTACCCTGGATGAAGCCCTGGAAGTACTGACCCTGATCCAGACCGGCAAAAGTCCGCTGGTGCCGGTAGTACTGCTGGATTCGCCAGGCGGCACCTTCTGGCAGGAAGCCCTGAATTTCATCACCCGCCAACTGGAAGAGAACCGCTACATCCTGCCCAGCGACATGAAACTGCTGCGCCTGGTGTACACCGCCGACGAAGCGGTGGAAGAAATCAACCAGTTCTACAGTAACTACCACTCCAGCCGCTGGCTGAAGAACCAGTTTGTGATCCGCATGCAGCATCCGCTCAGTGAAGCGGCATTGTTTGATTTGCAGGAAGGGTTTGCCGATTTGCGCCTGAGCGGCAACTTTCATCAGCACGCCTACGGAGGCGAGCAGCATGACGAAGCCCGCTTCAGTCATTTGACACGCCTGGCCTTTGCCTTTAACGGACGCGATCAGGGACGCCTGCGCGAACTGGTGGACTTCATCAACCTGTCGGAGAACTGGGCCAAGCCGGAGCCCATGCACACCACCCAACGGGCACGTGAAGCGCTGAAAGTCACCTGAGCCGTCAGTCGTCCAGCCCTCGGCCGCTCAACAGGCGGCCGACCGACTCCATGGAGAAGCCACGGTAAACCAGAAAACGGGTTTGCTGTGCGCGGCTGCGCGGATCGACAGGTAACTGGCCGGCAAACTTGCGCTGCCAGACATCCAGTAACCGGGCCGACCAGTCCACCCCGCATTCACGCAGGGCCTGGTCGATATCACCACGGTGCAGCCCGCGCTGGCCCAGCTCTTCACGAATACGCGCAGGGCCATAGCCCGAGCGTGAACGGTAGCTGATGAAGCTTTCCAGGTAACGGGCTTCACTGAGCAGGCCCTCTTCCGTCAGACGGTCGAGCTCCTGATCAATCAATTCGGGGGGAGCGCCGCGCTGACGCAACTTGCGCGTCAGCTCGACTCGACCGTGCTCGCGACGTGCGAGCAGGTCCATGGCTGTCCGCCTTACGGCGACGGGGGTATCGAGTACGGCGGACATGGGGGCGATCAGTAGGCGTCAGCTTCGGCCACATCGTCTTCAGGCTCAGCAGTAACCGCAGCAGCTTTGCCAGCCGCTTCAACGGCACCGGCATTCAGCAGCTTGTCGCGGATCTGCTTCTCGAGAGTCGCGGCGATTTCCGGGTTCTCCTGGAGGAACTTGGCCGAGTTGGCCTTGCCCTGACCGATCTTGCTGCCCTGGTAGCTGTACCAGGCACCGGCTTTTTCCAGGAAGCCGTGCAGCACGCCGAGGTCGATGATTTCGCCGTTGCGGTAGATGCCCTTGCCGTAGAGGATCTGGAACTCAGCCTGACGGAATGGCGGTGCCACCTTGTTCTTGACGATTTTGACCCGGGTTTCGCTGCCGACCACTTCGTCGCCTTCCTTCACCGCGCCGGTACGGCGGATGTCGAGACGGACCGAAGCATAGAACTTCAGCGCGTTACCACCGGTGGTGGTTTCCGGGCTGCCAAACATCACGCCGATTTTCATGCGGATCTGGTTGATGAAGATCACCAGGCAGTTGGCATTCTTGATGTTACCGGTGATTTTACGCAGCGCCTGGGACATCAGACGAGCCTGCAGGCCCACGTGCATGTCGCCCATTTCGCCTTCGATCTCGGCCTTGGGTACCAGGGCTGCCACGGAGTCGACGATGATCACGTCAACAGCGTTGGAGCGCACCAGCATGTCGGTGATTTCCAGGGCCTGTTCGCCGGTGTCCGGCTGCGAGACCAGCAGGTCGTCGACGTTGACGCCCAGCTTGCCGGCGTATTCCGGGTCCAGGGCGTGCTCGGCGTCGACGAAGGCACAGGTAGCGCCAGCTTTCTGTGCCTGGGCAATCACCGACAGGGTCAGGGTGGTTTTACCGGACGACTCAGGGCCGTAGATTTCGACGATACGACCTTTTGGCAGACCGCCAATGCCCAGGGCAATGTCCAGGCCCAGGGAGCCGGTGGAAATGGCCGGAATCGCCTGGCGCTCGTGATCGCCCATGCGCATGACCGCGCCTTTACCGAATTGACGCTCGATTTGCCCCAGGGCCGCAGCCAAGGCGCGCTTCTTGTTGTCGTCCATTGAAGTCCTCACGTAATCGATAGGGCCTGACGGCCAGAACACCTGTATAAGTAGCCAGTATTATTCCACAGGGTTTTCTTCCCGCCTACCCCCGATGTGCGATTTACTCTGCACCAAGCTGTAACAAGCCCTCTAGCGCGGCGATTACCGTTTGTCGGCGAACCGCGTCACGGTCGCCGTCGAAGTGCCTGCGCTCGCTGCTGACATCGCTGCCATCGGCCCAGGCCAGCCATACCGTACCCACCGGTTTCGTCGGCGAGCCGCCATCAGGCCCGGCCACGCCGCTGACCGCCACGGCAAAACGCGCGCCACTGGCGGCCTGGGCGCCACGGACCATGGCCTCGACCACTTCCTGGCTGACCGCCCCTACTTGAGCGAACAGCGCCTCGGGCACCGCCAGCTGGCGGGTCTTCTGGCTGTTGGAATAAGTCACGTAACCGGCCTCGAACCAGGCCGAGCTGCCCGGAATGCGGGTAATGGCCTCGGCAATGCCACCACCGGTGCAGGATTCGGCCGTAGTCACCTGGGCATTGAAGCGGCGCAGATGTTCCCCCAGGCGGGCGGACAGTGCAGTGATCGGGTCCATGACAAGCTCCTTGTTCAGTGCAGATGCTTGCGCCGCGCCAGTACCTCACGAGGGAAGCGAAACAGCAGGTTGTAACTGAAGAATGCCATCACATAGAACGCCAACAGTGACAGCATCGCGACAAATGGAAAGAACGCCACGCTCAACCCGAAAAAGCGAAATTTCCTCGAGTGAGTGGCAAAGTCGGTGAACGTAAAATAGTTCTGGTAGATCAGAAAAGCATCCAGCAGCACACAACCCAAGGCGATCACGGCATATTTGCCGATAGAGACCTGAGGAGGCGCAGCCGGCTGCAGCCGCGATCGCCTCATGATACCTACCGTGATCCACAAGGAGAAAACCGGAGCCGCCACGGCAATGTAGTTGCCGATTGCCTTGGCCGTCAGCGGGAAGAGCGACGACCAGACACCCACCTGGCCAAACAAACAGCCATCGAGAAATCGGTCAAGCTCGAAGTAGAAGCCCTCATGTGCCTCGGCAGGTACCCGCCAGGCCAACAGCAAGATCGGTAGCAGGCTGACGGCAATCAGCAGGTACGGGATATGCAGGTAGGCCCCCTGCTGTTCGCTCCCTTTCAGCACATTCATCCTTCAATCCGCCCTTTCATTTGCTCGTCAGGGTGCTACTGCATTGAGCACCATCTGATTGAATGACTCCATTGCCTGCGCATCGATATAAGACGAAACGGCAGCCAGAATCACCCCCGTGGCAATGATACCCGCACCAGCGGCCAAGCCGGGTGCCAGCACCAGCGCCAGGCCCGCCCCCAGCACTGCACCGGCGGCAGCCCCCACCAGCGTACCCACGGCAATGCTTTCAAGCTCGAGAAAAAACGGTTTCCATTCACCGCTGCTGAAACCGCTGGCCGCCTTCTGCGCCAGGGTCGTTGCCTGGACCACTTTACCGGTGACGCCAAAGGCCTTGCCCAAGCGTTGCAGGTTGTCGGCATAGGTTGCCGCATCCAGGGCGTTGAGGGCCTGGGCGATGGTGGCGGTGTCCTTCTGGTTCATCTTGAAGCCCGGGTTGCGCGTGAGTTTTTCAAACGCCTGCATGGCTTGATCGTAGCTTTTGACCGTCTTGCCAGCGATGCCTTGCTTCAGTTCCTCTGCAGCCTTGCCCATCTGTGTGCCGAAGCGGCTGGAGACTTCCTTGCCGACATCACTGGCAAAGGCCAACGCACTTTTGTACGCCTCCTGCTCCGCGACCTCGCGCGCTTGCGCCTGCAGCTTGTCGAGCTTTTCCTGAAGCATGGCATTGGCACTGAGGTCGACATGCAGGCTCAAGCCAGCGGTCAGCACGTCCAGTACCTGGTCGATGGCAGGCGGGATCTGCTCGTCGTCGAGGGTTTTCAACTCAGCGACCATCTTGTCGATGTTGCGCTCAAGCAGCTCGCTGCCGGGCGAGGTGGACAGACGCAGGCGGTTGAACTTGATCAGTTCATCGCGCTTGGCCATCATCCCTTTCACCGCACTGACGGAGCGTTCAAGCTTTTGTGCCGGGCTCAGGGCAGCATCACTGCCTGCCGCGGCTTCGGCGGCTTTTTGCTCGGCGTCGAGGGTAGCCGGCAGGTTGCGCTCCTTGACCACGAAACTGCCGCGAATCTCGTCGCGCACTTCCAGGATCTGGTAGGGAAGAATGCCCCAGACCCCGACGCCAACATCGTAGTAGGCGTCGATACTGGGCCAGCCGTCCCCGGACAACACCGATTCGACGATGGTGGAGTTGAACACCACCGCGCCATTGAACGCCGGGCCGGCGGTTTTGCTGACGCCGTCGATCGATACCGACACGGAACCGACCACGGAGCTGATATCACCAGCGCCCCAGAAGCCGCCGAGTATCCCGCCACTACCGGCACCACCACTGCCGTTGCCGGTGTTGCCCGGCGGAATGCCACGATCGACAACAATATTTTTTTCACCCATTACAAAGTCCTTTTCGTTGAAACGTCATTAAATAGATGTGCGTTCAGCGCACCAGCCCGCGCACGTACGCCTGGCAAGCGCGCAAGGCGATCAGTCCGCGGTCACCGTCTTCGGTGATGGCGATAATTCGTCGAGCATGCGCCGGGTCAAGTCGGGCGCGTACGGGGTCATGATCCACGCTGCCGGTGCCGGCGGTGGCAGGCAGGCCGGCGCAACCGGCGGCGTCGCGCTCGACCAGGACCGACAGCCGCAGGTCAGCAGTAGCCAGGCGATCACGCAGGCGTGCCTGAGTCTGTTGGGCATCGAGTAGCTCCTGATAATGGTGTTGCTCACTGACCTCCAACCGTTGCGCCAGCCCCTGGCGTTGCAGGCGTTCGGCGACCAGTTGCGCGGCAGCGGATTCGGCCTGTGCTTGCCATTCCCGCCCATGCAGTTCGGCTTGCTCCGCCAATTGCCGGCCCATGCGCCAGCCCTGGACCTGCCAGGTCAGCGCACAGGCCAGCAGCGTCAGCAGCAGCAATGCTCCGAGCTGCAGGCGGTTCAACACAGCACCTCACGGGCCCGCGCCCAGAGTCTCAGGCGATCCTCCAGGCCGTTGAGCCCGCCATTGATATGCCGGGTGATACGATTGAATTCGCCGCGGTCTGCCAGTTGATTGAGGCCGCGCGAGTGCCAGAACCAGGCCGCCGACTCAGCCGCCCATTGCGGCTGTTCGAGCAGTTGCGGTTGCTTGAGCAGGCGCTCGTCACTGAACAGGGCCATGCTGCAGGCCCGATAGTTGTTGCGCCCGGTGACCTGGATCAGGCCGCGGCCGCAATACAGCTGGCCGTCGCCATCAGCTTCGGGGGTATTGCCCAGGCGCAGGGCCAGGGTGCCGGTGTCGTAGCGCGCCAGGTAGCGATCGTTGCCCAGCTCTTTCACATAGCGCAACTGGCCGGACTCATGCCCGATCTGGGCGAGGAAAGCCGCTTTGCGCCGCGGGGTGTCGATTTCCCAACGGGCCATGGCGACTTTCAACGCAGGAACGAAAACGCCCGCTTGCTGGCGGGCGTCGGGGAAAATCAATTTCAGCGTTTTTTCAGTTAGCTCCATAGATTCCTCACGCGTATTGCTAAGTCCATTCAACGGGAATCACCGCCCTTGCGCGGTCTGGCGCCCTTGGCCCGGGCCTTGCCCTGCTTGCCACCATTGCATTCGACCGTGGTCGTCCAGCCGGAAGCCGTGAACACCTGCTCCACCGACTCCACCAGGTACTCACCATCGAGTCCGATCTTGAAGCCCTTCAATTCCACGCTCCGCTCGGTAAACACATCTGTACGCCCGGGCATATCCAGACGGACACTGGCGGTACTGCGGTTGAGCGCCGCCAGCCTGGCTTTGGCCACCTGCTCGGCGGAGGCCTTGTCAGGGTAAAGGTGGCGGTCAGTGTGAACCGGCGCCATCCCCTGCGGCGTCTCGTCGTTCGCCAGGTCGACCACCACGAGCTGACCACTACGCTTGTCCTGATGGCGGGTCTGCACCGCCTTGTAAGTCCCCTTGTCGGCCAGGCGAAACTGCCAACGGGTGACGTCCGCACGACGCAGGCCAACCACGCCAAGCGCCTTGCCACTAGCGCTCTGCCCACCCTGACGCGGCAGCACCAGCAGGACGCCGTCGCCAATCTTGGCGGTGCAGTCGTACTGCTTGGCCAGGCGGGTGATGAAGTTGAAGTCCGACTCGTTGAGCTGATCGACCCGTAGCACCCTGGTCAACACCGGGCACGCCGGCTGCCAGCCGTTGCGTGCGGCAATGTCGCGCACGATCTGCTGCAACGGGATGCCCTCCCAGCTGCCGCTGCGCGTGGTCTTGCCGGTACCGCGCATGTCGCTGGCCTTGCCACGGATGACGATGCTGTCAGGCGGGCCGGATAACTCGACTTCATCCACCGTGTAGCGCCCCAGACGGGTCAACGTCTGACCGGCGTACCCCAGATGAACCTCGATGAGTGCCCCGCGTGCAGGCAAGGTAACCGCGCCATCGCGATCATCGATACGCAACTCGAAATCGTCCGACTCCATGCCAGGCTTGTCCGAGGTGCGCAGCAGCAATAAGCGATCATTGATTAGCGCAGTAATGTCGTTGCCATCGGCGACGATACGAAACACAGGTTGCATGGCTCATGCTCCAGAAAAGCAGACCCCGCACGAAGCGGGGTCTGCTGGTTGTACGCAAGTCCGGAGCGTCAGTCCCATAGCTGCACCGTGGCATTGGCAGCGTTGATCAGCTCTGGCAATTGAACCAGCACCCCGGCACGAAATGGCTGGGGTTCGTCGGCCAGCCCCTGATTGGCATTGAGCACCGTCTCGACGCTGCCATTGAGATGCCCGTAGTAGTGATGGCAAAGGGTGTCGAGCACGTCCCCTTCAGAGGTTCTGCAGGTCGTCGCCATAACTCACAAACTCCAATGTGAAACCCTGTTTTCGCGGGATGCCACCCGCCAGTAAGTTGCTCTGGTCTTCATCGATGCCGAGCAGGCACCAGTTGCCCAGCACCTCGCCGTAACCGGTGATCAGGCTCAGGGGACGTAACAGCCGTCCGATGCTGCGCAACGTCTGTAACTGGCCAAGGCCACCCTTGAAGGTCGGGAATATCGCCCCCCTGATATTAATTTTTTCCTCGCCAAGGCCCACCGCCTGCTGGGCAGCACTGCGCGTCAGGCGCTCCTGGCCGACCCAGCGAAAGCTGGTCTGGCGACGCAGCTCTTCGAAGGCCGCCGTATCGAGGTTGAAGTAGTAACCCGGCGACTCGCCATCCAGCGGTTGCAGGATCAACAAGTGCGGGAACGGTTTGACTGCCTCCGCAGCCGGTGTCACCTGGGGCGCAAAACTGCCGGTGGGCAGGATATTGCCCAGCGACGGGCTGATCTTGCCGGCAATTCGGTTGATCGTCGCCGCGGCCTTTGCAGCCTGCTCGCCGAATGCCTGAACCCGCTCCTGCACCTGCACCACCACGGCCAATCCCTGGTCGTATTTGGCCGAGACACGGTTGACGGTCGCTTGTGCGCTATGAATGGCGCGCATCGTACGTTGCAACTTTGCCCCGATGATCGGCCCGACAAAAGGGATGGCCTCAAGCTCGGCGACTGCGCCGCTGATGTCGCTGACAGCACCGTTCATGGGCGCCAGCATTTCATCGGCGCTCCGCCGCCCCGCCTGCCCTGCCGCCACCACGGAGCTCAGCGCCGACTGTAACTGCTGCATGTAGGTCATGGACTCTCCTTAAACATACACATGTGGAACGTCGGACAACTGCCGAGAGGTCGCCATGCGCATCAGCTCCTCGAACTCACGGCGGACCAGGGCCTGCAGGTTCTGGGCGAGCAGCGCAGGGTCGGTAACACTGCCCTGGACCGTGATGGGCATGCTGGGGGTAAAGGTGAATTGCTGGGTGACCGATTGCGGCTGGGCAATGCCCTCCCCCGTTGGCTTGATGGGCGCTTGCAGAGCGTCGCTTGCAGGCATGGCACTCGCCAGAGAACGCGCGACATCGCCAGGCTGTGCCGCCACCGGTTTGCTGCTCTGATCCTGCTTGTCTGCAGGCTCTGCCTCTTGATCGGAAGACACCATGCGCTTGCCCAGCCAGCCACCAATTGCCTCGCCGGCCATGCCACCGAGCACGGCGCCAATCGATGTACCGATTACCGGGACGAACGAGCCGACGACTCCACCGATGACGGACCCGACCAGACCGCCTGCGGCGGCACCGTAACCCTCGGCTTTTTCTTCCGGGGTGTCGGCAGTCATGAACGTGGCGACAGTATTGATACCCGCCGTCAGCAACGCCGGGCCGCGAACGCCCTTGATCGCCGCACCAATCTTGCCAGCTGTCCCCACCGGGCTGGCGGGAGGCGCTGGCGGTGGTGTGGACGGACCTGGCGCAGGTGCTCTGGGCGACGGAGCCCGCCGAGTCGTTGAACGAGGCTGGCGTTGCGGTGCCCTGCGTTGTGACGTCCGGCCTTGCGGCGCCTTTCGTCCGTTTCGGGACGGCTTGCGTCGCTGACCCGGCTTTCTCACGCAACAACCCATGTCACTGGCATTGACGACGAACACATTGAGCGGGTCATTGAGCACATTCACGTTCGACAGATCACTGCCCTGCCCCGGATCATCCGCTGCGCCCACCGACGTCGGCTTGCCTTTGAGCCATTCAAGGCCTTTGCTCAACACACCCTTGGCAGCTTCACCGCCTTTGAGTGCGAGGAACGTCGTACCGAGCACCGTGGCACCCGCTATCAACCACTTGATCGCATCCGGAGCGCCAGTGAATGCCTTGGCCGTGCCAGTCACGGTCTCGGCCAATCCATCCGTCAACGGCCGCATGGAATCACCCAGGCTGCGCAGCGATTCGTCAACTGCGTTGGACGCTTCGGTCAAACGCTGATCGGAAGTCCCCCGGCGTGCGACCAGATCCCTGTCGAGCACGCCCCTGGCCTTCGAGGGTTCCTTACTGTCCAGGGCCTGGTCCAATCCTTGGTTCTGCGACGCAGACAGGCTGTCGGTAACTCCTTCGCCGGTACCCTTGCGCTGAAACACAATGTGCTCCAGCGCCTTTTCCAGTTCATCCGGTCCACGCACCCGAGGGTTCTTCTGAACCTCGCCGACCAGGCGTGCCGCCTCCTTGGCTGACACATCCTGGCCAACCGAGAACTTGGCCGTCGCGGGGGCAAAGTCCAGGGCTTTATCCAGGCCCATCCCCGTGTCGAACAACTGCTTGATCAGCTCGGCTGCCTGGTTACGCTCCATCCCGGTTGCCTCGGTGATCGCCGCCACCTTGGCGATGATCGCCTGCTCCTGCGCCGAAGGGTCCGCTCCGTCGGCTCCCCCGGCGCTGATCGCAATGTCGCGGGTGATCTTTTGAAACTGTGCGCTGATCTGGGTGGGTAGCAGCAACGCCCGAGAGATCTTCAATGCCTCGCCGAGTACCGGAAGGTCCTCGATGACTTTCAGGTTGTCTCTCTCGGGTGCTACCTCCGTTGCCGGCGGCCCGGCCTTGTCCACAGCCATCACTACTTGCTGCTGACGAAACTGGCCCAGCGCGACGACTTGCTGCTCAAGCAGGTTCAGCGTTGCTTGCAGGTAGGGCCGCAGCTCACCCAACCAGGCGAAGCTGCCTTGCGACGCAGGCGTCCCGCCGTTGCGCAAGCTTAAGAGCCCAGCGTAAATGCTCTCCAGAACCCTGGTGTTTTTCTTGATTCGGTCTTCGACCGACTTGAACGCAATGCCTACCGTGAATGCGGCGGTGGCACCAAGCTCCAGTTTCAATGGCGGATTGCTCGTCATCTGATTCCCCTATAGCCACGCCACAGGCTTAATCCGAGAGCCACCAGACCATATCGCTGAACGACATGGTCATGATTTCAGCGGCAGTAAAGTTCAGCTCCCTGGCCAGTCGCTTTGCCGCCGCCCTCTGCACCCTGGGGTCAAACCTCGTCGTCTTGCACCAGGCGAAAATAACCGGCCTGCAAGCGGCTGTAGTCTTTCAGGGCAAGCCCTTCAAGGTCCTTGACCCCCACCTCGGCCAGCGAGGCAAAAAGGTTCAGCTCACGTTGCTCATCGTCACTGTTCGCCACCGATTGCGCGGCACGAATGTCACGTACGGTCGGTGCCCGCAGGGACAGGCTGTCGACGTGAACACCATTGGCCTCGGACGGCCTGGTCAACGTCACGACAACCCGCTCGGCGCTCACGGCCAGCCAGCTCGGCGTCTTGTTTGCTTGAGTCATGTGATCTCCTTACAGGCCCAGGGCCGAACGTTGGGCGGCGAGTTGGTCGACGCCGTTGATGACGCGCTTCATGCCCAGCGGATCGATTTCGTAGACCAGGCGGCCATCGACTTCGAGCTTGTAGTAGGTCACGGCCACGTTGTGCTTGATCTCGGCCTTGTCGCCCGGCTTCCAGTCGCCCATGTCGACTTCTTTCAGCGCCCCGCGCAGGGTGACGATGACCGGGGTGATCTTGCCTTTGAGGCCTTTGAAGGCACCGCGGAAGGTGCCGTTGAAGGCCGAGCCGTCGGCCAGGCCGAAAAACTTCAGCGACTCGCGGCGCACGCCGGTGGTGACGAAGCCGGCTTCCTGCTTCTCCATGCCCTGGTCGATTTCAATCGCCATGTCCATGCCGCCGGCACGGTGCTCCTCCATCTTCAGGGTGAGCTTTGGCAGGGTCAGGCTGGGGACGTCACCTTGAAAGCTGACGCCATCGACGAACAGGTTCAGGTTCGCCAGGGTTTCGGGAATCATTGCCATGGTTATTGCTCCTTAAACGGCTTGGTCGAGGACTTCGGTCAACCACTGGTTGGTGACCTCGACACGGAAGTTCGGGTTCTCGGCTGGCGGCACGTCGGTGAAACGGATGTTCCAGTAGACCTTGCCTTGCTCCAGCTGGCTGGCGGTGTTCAGCTCGGGGTCGGCGAACACTTCGAAATTGATGATTGCGCCCTGGGCTTTCAGATCACGCATGAACGCCTGCAGACCTTCGGTCACATCCTTGACGTAGGTTGCGGTGATCGAGCGGTCGACTGCCCACTTGTGGCCGTAGAGGATCGCGTCCATGACGATGTCCATGGTCCGCACGCGGGTGACGAAGGCCCACTTCGGATCGCTGCTCAGGGTACGGTTGCCCCACAGGCGGAAACCGTCATCGCGGATCACGGTGGTGATGTTGGCGTTGTTGAGCAGGTTGGCCCGGCAGGTGGCATCGCCATCCAGGTATTCGATCGCGCGGCTGGTGCCGGTGATGCCGACGAACTCCTTGTTCGATGGCGAGGCCCAGAAGCCGTACTCGCTGTCGGTCCAGGCGAACAGACCGGCAACCCAGGCCGACGCAGGGGCATCGAGGGTCGCGCTCTTGCCGGTGTCCCAGTACTGCACGCCCGGGTCGACCAGGTAGGCACGCTTGGCGCCGAAGTTCTCGGCGTAGGCGATGGCCGCCTCGTCGGTGGTGTTCGGGCCATCGATAATGGCCAGGCCGCGCAGCTTGTCGGCCAGGGCCACCAGGGCAGTACCGACCGCCAGGGTGGCGCTGTGTTTTGGCGTCACCAGCAAGCGAGGCTGGGCGTTGAAACGGCTTTTGCCGTCCAGCAGCGCCTGCAGGCCGGTGCGTTTGCCGTCGGCCAGCACGCCGCCGATGATGGCCGAGGTCTGCGCCGCCTCTTCTTCAAGCTTGGCCACGCCGCAAGCGACGATCACCGCCTTGGCGCGGCTATAGATGGCCTGGCAGGCGCGGGTGATTGCCGCATCGGCGCCGAACGCGGCGATGGCTTCACGCTCGCTGGTAATCAGCACCAGGTCGTTGGCCTTGGCGGTTGCGCCCGGGCCTTCGGTGAAGGTGTCGACCAAGCCGATGATCGAGGAAGAAGGCAGCGCGATGGTACGTGCGCCGGTGTCGACGTTGGTAACGGTAACGCCGTGGAAGAATCCACTCATGGGTAAGTCTCCAGAAATGCAAAGGCCCCGCGGTGCGGGGCCTTCAGAGGGTTTGTTGCGGATAAGAAAAAGCCCCGGCGGTGCGGGGCTTTATTGGGTTTGGGTGGTGAGCCAGGTGGGGGCGCTCGGACGTTTGGATGATTCGGGGAAATTACTGGTCTGCGGCCAATCGCGCAGCTCCTGGCGGTAAGTCAGCACTTCGCCGTATTGGCCACTGGTCAGCGTCGTGGATCGCCCTATGCCTTGCTCATCACGGTGACGAGTCGTCAGCCATTCAGTTGCCTGCAGCTCACCATCACGCCAATCCCGCTCTAACTTCGCGAAATCCGGCACCACTTCGAGAAGCGGCTCTTTCTGAATAGCGCCGTCAGCTTTAAGCCGCCACACGCCATCCTGCTCGTTGACCAGCCGGAACCATAGTTCATCTGCAACTTTTATCGCGTGTGCAGGAATATCGTGCACCCCCTCAATGAGGCGGTACTGCAGCGAACCGTCTTCGTTAAACGTTGCGTATTTCATTAGCACCCCACTGAAAAGACCCAGCTACCAGCAGCCGAACCCGCACTAGACCGGATAATAAATTGTGCCTTATTGATGATAGCCGCCGCGTGGTAGTTGAGCACTCCACTACCGGGCGTGTAACCACAGGTGGCAAACACAGCGAGCGGACCATTGGGATAGGGAATGACGAAGTTATGAGTTGTGTCGACCCCGTTCCCAATCGGGCCTGGCTGCCATTGCAGGATAAGTCCACCTAGCCAGGTCGGAAAAATCACATAACCAACTCCAGACGGGTAAAACTGGAACCCAAGGCGCATCTTTTTGGGCGTTACCGCCACATCATCACCTGTACCCGTATCGACTTGGCCCTGCGTACCGATTTTCAGCCAACCTGGCACCGTCTCGGTTGCCTGCTTCAAAACTTTGGCAATGGCCTGAAATACCCGAAGGGCCGTCATAGGCTTGGCTGCATCGGTCCCAGCCTCGGCCTCGGCCTGGCTAGCTACATTTATTCCATAACCAGCCAAAGTGGTGGCCTTATCTGCTTTAGTGTCTGGCTCGAAATTTCCCGAGTGCCAAATATTTCGCCAGGTTCCAATCCCCTCAGGATCTGTACGCCGAAATGCTAGTAAGTCACTACCTAGGTTATAAGCAAGGGTGAAACTGTAGTCTTCATACGCATGATGAAAGGCTGCCGATCCCGAAAAATCTTGTGGACGATTTGGTGTATCTCCTCGCCCAAGATGATAAAGCCCGGTATTGGAAACATCGTTGTAATCGCTGCGAAAAATAGAGTTGGCAAACCCATCCACAATACCATACTCAGCCAACGTAGTAGGGTTGAAGCCTTCTTGCACGACACCACGATCGTTAATCCTGACCCTATTGTAAGTCCCTGCATTTTTGTTTACAGGTAGTACATTCAAGATACCCGAGTCAACATACTCACGAGTCGCTAGCACAACGGCCGGATCAATCTTGAGCAGCACATTGGCCGTGCTGGTAACAATAATGTTGAGCCGTACCACCTGAGTCTTGCCGGTACCCTGATTGAGCAATGGCTTGAAACTCGGTGCACAGTTGGCCACCGCAACCAAGTCACCATCCACGTCGTACAGGCCGATCTCCCGAATCCACCAGCCCCCCACGTCCGGCGGTATCACTTGCTCGGCAATGATGATGCTGGCGTTGTCCGGGTCAACCTTGACCTGGTTGAGCGGCGCCCTGCGGCGTTCGTTGATGAGCTTTTTCTGATCCCTCGATGGGATCGGGTCGGTCAGGTTGGCATCACCAACCCCCATTTGTGCAAAGGTCCAAGGCACGCCCAGGGCGTTGGCGTTGGCCTGCTTAGCCTCCCCCGCCGCCGTGAGAATGGCGAAGAACTGGCTTGTCTGGTCAGTCATGAGTACACGTCCAGGGTTTCAATTTGGTGTTCACGGCCCACAAGGCCATAGCTGCCGCTGACTTCAATGTCGCGAGAGGTCGGCGGATAGATGTCGATTTCATCGCCTTCAGAAAGGCTTATTCCCAGGCGCAGATAGCCACTGCTGGCGAGCGTGATCGCAAGCCCCGTCAGGTGGCGACTGACCGGCTTGGCGTCATCGATCAGCCGGGTCAGCTCCTGATACATTTCCTCGGAGATTCCGTTCTCCAGTACCCCGACCTGAAGCGCAAAAGTGCCCGGCACGCCTTGCGGTGCCGTCTGCCACCACTCCTTCACTTCGATCAGGTAACCCAGCGGCTCCACCACCCGGCGCAACGCGCCGATAGTCCCTTTGTGCGCATGCACATAGAACGCCGAGCGGATCACCGAGCGCTTGATTGCCTCCGGCCAGGTTTCATCCCAGCGGTCTACCGACCAGGCCCAGGCCAGTTGGTGCAGCAAGTGCGCCGGGCAGGTGTCGGGGTTGTACAGCGCACGCAGGGGTATTTCGGTAGTTTCAAAACCAGCGGCCTCGATGGCCTGTTCGAGATCGGTACCGTTGAGCGGGAGCAGACTGTCCATGTCAGCTTCCTCGCGTCACAGTGATCCCTTCGCACCAGGCCGCTTGCGCCCGGGTCGGGCGGAGGTCGGCCCAGTTGTTCAGGTCGACCCGGCTGACGCCGTTGATGTGCAATTGGGCATCCACGCCCGAACGGGCCACTTCGACACCCAGGCGCCGGCGCGGATTGATCCAGGCTTGCAGCCGGCGTTTGCACTCGGCAAGCGTCGCTTCGATCTCCGGGCCGTTGCCGCTCATGTGCACCACCGCATCGATGCGGTAGCGCAGAATCTGCGCGCCTTGCACCGTCAGGCGGTCACCAACCGGACGCACGTCATCGTCATTGAGCTTGAGCCGTACGGTGTCCAGTAGCTCGGCTGCGGCGCTGCCATCGCCCTCGAGCGCCAGCACCGTCACCACCACCTGGGCCGGCAACGGGCTTTCGGCCGTGGCATCGGCCACCTGCCCGGAAGCGTTGCGGGCATGCAGGATATAGCTGTTGCGCGGCCCCGCCGTGGTCAACCCTTCATAGACCAGTTGCACCCGCTCGCGCAGGGCGTCGTCTTCTTCGAGCACCTGTGGCGTTGGCGGTACCGTGCCGGGGTCTTGTGCCTGCACCACCAGCCGCTGCAGCTGCACATTGGCCGCCAGTTGATCCAGGTCGGAACCCT
Organism: Pseudomonas sp. ZL2; assembly: GCF_054788455.1. Lineage (NCBI taxonomy): Bacteria > Pseudomonadati > Pseudomonadota > Gammaproteobacteria > Pseudomonadales > Pseudomonadaceae > Pseudomonas > Pseudomonas sp. ZL2. The sequence continues at coordinate 87,053 of NZ_JBGOGX010000011.1, forward strand.
GCGCATAAGCCAGCAACAGCGCCTTGGCGGCATCGTTGACCCGCGCGCGGTTGAGCAGCTTGCGATAGGCGCCGACTTCCAGCAGCTTGGTCACCGGATCGCTTTCGACTGCGGCGTCCCAGTTGTCGCCCATATGCGACCGGAAGGTCGCCAGGTCAGCCTGGAAGAGCGCCTCGAAATCGAGGTCTTCCAGCACCTGCGGCGCGGGCAGCGCCGAAAGATCCACACTACTCATGCCGTCACCTCCAAAGTCTGGTTGGCTCCCAGGTACTGTCCGCTCAGTTGCAAAGTGATCCGCCCACCAACCACCCCCGTTACCCTGACCCGCTCCAGCTTCAGACGCGGCTCCCAACGGCCCAGTGCGCGAGCCACCTCCGCCTGCACCGCGCTTTTCCAGCCTTCGTTGACCGGCAGATCGACGAAGCGGCGCAGCTTGCTGCCGTATTCCGGGCGCATGCGCCGGCTGCCGAGCGGTGTGGTGAGGATGTCTTCGATGGACTGACGCAAATGTGCAATGCCGGATAACGGCTGGCCGCTCCGGCGATCCATGCCGATCATTGATGTTCTCCAGGCGTAAAAAAGCCCGCAGTGGGCGGGCTGGTTTTCAGTGTTTGTGATTGGCGGTGTTGCCGCCCGTGTCGATGATCTTGCCGCCACCGAGGATGTCGCCGGTTACCCGCAGCGGACCGTTGATCTGCACCTCACCGGTCAGGGTGATGCTGGCGGCTTTCGCCTCGATGGCCTGGTCGGTCACCACTGCCGAACTGCCGCCGACCTTGATGCTGACGGTACCGCTGGGCAACTCGATGCTGTAACTGCGGGCCTGCCAGTCGTAGACCAGCGAGCCACCATCGTCGAAACGCCAGACCTCGACATGCTCGCGGTTGTCCGCTGGTGCGCCGGCGTTACCGTACAGGCCCGGCACGAAGGTGCCTTGGGCCGGCTCGCCACTTGGGCTGATCAACACCCCTTGCTCGTTAAGGCTGGGTGCGCGCCAGTGGCGGGCCTTGCCGGCGGCCTGGCTATGCCAGCGCAACCAGGCGCTGGTCCAGCCGGCGCCGTCGGACACCCGCACCCGGGCGGCGGCAAGGTCAACGGCGACCACCCGGCAAGGAATCACCAGGCCGGCGAGCATGCGGTCGTGCATGGCACTGGCGTAGCTCATTGCATGTCCTCCGGCGATTGGTAATCCGCTTCATAGCCCGGACCGGTGTCGGGGCTGAAGGCAAAAGCAAGTGGGCCCGGTTGATCAGGCCATGGCCACTGCACGGTTCCCAGGTGCAGGATCTGCTGCCATTGCACCAACCAGCCAACGGCAGGGGTTGCCCCCGGAACCGGTTGAACAGGCTCGGCCAGCACACTCATCGCCCCTTCAACAAACTCCAGCTCCCAGAATTGTTTGCGCAACAGTACGATCAGCTGGGTAGCCAAAGTGACAGCTTCCAATGCCGCGTGTTGGCGACCGGAGTCAATCACGATGCGCGCTTCAACGGTCGCGATGACGCACGAACGACCGTCGCCTGGATCATTTGCCGGTTTAAGGCTGGAAATGGAATGAAACAACGCTGGCAGCGCTGTGTGCTGGTCCGCCGCCCCATAGGCGTCGACGGTTTCAAACTGAGGCAAGGCGGCCTTGATAGTCGCGCTGATCGCCTCATGCAAGCGGTTCAGTTCGCTCATGATCAGTCCTGTGTCGTGGAGCTCGCAAAGGCTATTCGCGGCTAAAAACAGGCAAAAATAAACCCGCCATAAGGCGGGTTCATCGAAGCTGTTGTAAAGGCACCCATGAGCACCCGTTAGTTATCGGCTAGCCCGTAACAAACGTGTCTGGCGAAACCAGAGCACACCGGCGAAGCTGCAGCAGATAAGCGTCATCATCATAAAGTAGGAAAAATAACGAATCAGGTCGTGGTTCTTGATTGAAGTGATCCGACGATCAAAGCGCTCATCGAAGACAACGCGCCCGTCACTATTCAGAACTTCGCGAATCTTCAGTTCGTCCACCCCACCACTCGCAAAAACATCAACCATCACCCCAGGCGCCAGATCCGCGGCTTGGTAGAGTTCTTTCGAGACATAGACTATCTGTTTGGACGAGGGGCGCAGGTTCGCTTCAGTCAGTCGAACCTGAAAGTACACGATCGAACTGTCTTGGCGCATCTCGGTGGGGGCACTGACAATCTGCCCTTTGAACAGAGTCGGTGCTTCATCCCCGAGTTCGTCAAATGATTGAACAAAAAGCAGGAAGGTAAGCCCCATCAACAAAAAAACACCTGCCATCCCTAGCAGAACCCTGATTTGCTCGTAGACTGTTTTTCCACGAAACAACGACAGCCAAGAGTCAGACATGCACCATTCGCTTTTGCTGCAAAAAAGGATGCCCAACATCCATGGGCATCCGTCACCCTAACATAGAACCTCTGGCTGCTCGTTTATCAACCACGCCAATGAAAATATCCATTTTTCCTGACACGATTATCTCCCTCGCCCAGCCCCCCGCAATGAAGGTATGCCAACACGGCCTGGAATGAGTGGCCGTATTGACTGGCCAGCCATAGCGCCAGACCTTGTCCGGGTGTTGAACTCAGTGTTCACTCTCCCCCTTTGCACCACTTGCAGGTTCAACCCCCAAGCGCTTCGCCGCCCATCGTTCATAAAGGCCGATGGCGACATCGGCGCCGGCCATGGCGGTAAGGCAGCCGAAGGCGCTGGCGCTCCAGATCGACATGCCGCTGGCGTACAGCAGCATCACCGTGGACACGCCGCAGACCATGCAGGCCCCCGAGCGCAATACCAGGCGCCGAAAAAGCGCCCAGCCCCGAGCGCCGGCCTTGTCCGCGCGCCACATCTCTCCGGAAAGGCCGCCCAGCAAGGCCAGGACGATCACCAGCCAGATCGGCATTTCCAGCAACGTCTGTTGCTCGTTTGTCACTGTCCTGTCTCCTTGGTAGTTCCGCTCGGCAGCTTGCCAGCGGCGTTTGTTGTAGAACCGATCACTCGGCATTCCAAAAAGCCCGGCCTCCCCAGGCTTTTCAGTAATGCGTTGTCGAACCGCCCGCCACGACTGGTGCGCTGGGCAACTCCGCTTCAAATTGTTCCTCCGGCCGCGGCCACCTGCCCGCCGGATAACTGCTTCTGGTGCTTTACGCTGCGCACCCGGGCCAGTTGCCAACCCTCTGAACAGTTCAGGCCTGTTCATCGCTGCCTTTGTCACTGCCGGTGTCGACCGGCGTGAGGCAAAGATTATGCATTGATGCATATGCAGTCAATGCATTTGTGGAAATATTTATGCATAAGAAAATGCACCTACGCATGTAAGCCTTGATCTGCTTGGGCTGGATTGCTTTTCTGAAGGCGAAAAAAAACCCGCCAAAGCGGGTTTTCAAAAGAAACAGCCTACTCAGCGGGCGTACATGCCCCACCAGAACACATGCCCAAGGATGCTGATCTGCTCTTCCTGCATCTGCTGGAAGCTGTAGTCTTCATCCGGGTGCTCATCGCGGTTGAAGCTGCGCAGGCGAATGCCGGTAGGCAGGCGATAGAGCTGCTTCACCCGCAACTGGCCGTTGTGGTTGATGGCATACAGATCGCCGTCGACGATATCGCCGATGCCGCTCTTGCCGGCATTGACGCCGACCGTGGCGCCATCACGCAATACCGGCAACATGCTGTTGCCGCGCACCGTCACGCACTTGGCCTGATCGAACTGCACACCATTGTGACGCAGGCTGCGCTTGCCGAAACGCAAGCTGGCCTTCTCGCTTTCTTCGATGACGAATCTTCCTGATCCTGCTGCCAACTCGACCTCGCGAAGAAACGGAATGGACACTTCGTCGTCCTCGACGGGGGTGTCGTCATCCCACAGGCTGATGTCGTGCAACTCGGCGTGGCTACGCGCCGGCGCGGCTTCACGGCTTTCGCCGAGCTCGACGCGACCGCGCAGCTGGTCGGTGCTTACACCGAAATACTCGGCGATCTTCGACACGTGCTTGTCGGACGGATCGACGATTTTCTCGCTGAGGATGCGCGACAGGGTGGATTGCGGCACGCCGGTACGCCGGTGCAGCTCCGTGGGGGAGAGACCGTGGCGATCGAGCAATGCTCTTAAGACGGATGCTACGTTGCGTTTTTGCATAAAATGCATAATGCCGGGGCCTTCAATAGAATGCAAACCCTGTTATGCACGGATATGCACGGACAAATGGTCGCGCCCGCCCGTTTGCCCTCGGCAGCCCAGGCAAAATCCCTGTACCATTGCCCGCTTGCCTTTGGTCTACAACGACACTGCGAGCCAAGTTTTTGCAATGAGCGATCTTTCCGCACACACCCCGATGATGCAGCAGTACTGGAAGCTGAAAAACCAGCACCCGGACCAGCTGATGTTCTACCGCATGGGCGACTTCTACGAGATCTTCTACGAAGACGCGAAGAAGGCCGCCAAACTCCTGGACATCACCCTGACCGCCCGCGGCCAGTCGGCGGGCCAGTCGATTCCCATGTGCGGTATCCCCTTCCATGCGGCCGAGGGCTACCTGGCCAAGCTGGTGAAGCTGGGCGAATCGGTGGTGATCTGCGAGCAGATCGGCGACCCGGCCACCAGCAAGGGCCCGGTCGAGCGCCAGGTGGTACGCATCATCACCCCCGGTACGGTCAGTGACGAAGCGCTGCTCGACGAGCGTCGCGACAACCTGATCGCCGCCGTGCTGGGTGACGAGCGCCTGTTCGGGCTGGCCGTGCTGGACATCACCAGCGGCAACTTCAGCGTGCTCGAAATCAAGGGCTGGGAAAACCTGCTGGCCGAGCTCGAACGCATCAACCCGGTCGAGTTGCTGATTCCCGACGACTGGCCCCAGGGCCTGCCGGCAGAAAAACGCCGTGGCGCCCGTCGCCGTGCACCGTGGGATTTTGACCGCGATTCGGCACGTAAAAGCCTTTGCCAGCAGTTCGCCACCCAGGACCTCAAGGGGTTTGGCTGCGAGAAGCTGACCCTGGCCATCGGCGCCGCGGGTTGCCTGCTCGGCTACGCCAAGGAAACCCAGCGTACCGCCCTGCCGCACCTGCGCAGCCTCAAGCATGAACGCCTGGACGACACCGTGGTGCTCGACGGCGCCAGCCGCCGCAACCTTGAGCTGGACGTGAACCTGGCCGGCGGCCGCGACAACACCCTGCAATCGGTCATTGACCGTTGCCAGACCGCCATGGGCAGCCGCCTGCTGACCCGCTGGCTGAACCGCCCGCTGCGCGACCTGAAGGTGCTGCAGGCGCGTCAGGGCTCGATTCGCTGCCTGCTCGATGGCTATCGTTTCGAGAAACTGCAACCGCAGCTCAAGGAAATCGGCGACCTCGAGCGGATCCTCGCCCGTATCGGCTTGCGCAACGCCCGGCCACGGGACCTGGCACGCCTGCGTGATGCCCTCGGCGCCCTGCCTGAACTGCAAAACGCCATGGCCGAGCTGGAGGCGCCGCATCTGGCGCGCCTGGCGGCCATCGCCGGAACCTACCCGGAACTGGCCGACCTGCTGGCAAAAGCCATCATCGACAATCCGCCCGCGGTAATCCGTGACGGCGGCGTACTCAAGACCGGCTACGACAGCGAGCTGGACGAGCTGCTGGCCATGAGCGAGAACGCCGGGCAGTTCCTGATCGACCTGGAAGCCCGCGAGAAAGCCCGCACCGGCCTTGCCAACCTCAAGGTCGGCTACAACCGCGTGCACGGCTACTTCATCGAGCTGCCGAGCAAGCAGGCCGAGCAGGCGCCCGCTGACTACATCCGTCGCCAGACCCTCAAGGGCGCCGAGCGTTTCATCACGCCAGAGCTGAAAACCTTCGAAGACAAGGCGCTGTCGGCCAAGAGCCGCGCACTTGCCCGCGAGAAGATGCTCTACGACGCCTTGCTCGAGAACCTGATCGGTCACCTGGCGCCGCTGCAGGACACCGCTGCGGCCCTGGCCGAGCTGGATGTACTGAGCAACCTCGCCGAGCGGGCGCTGAACCTGGACCTGAACTGCCCACGCTTCGTCGACGAACCGTGCATGCGTATCACCCAGGGCCGTCACCCGGTGGTCGAGCAGGTGCTGACCACGCCGTTCGTGGCCAACGACCTGGCGCTGGATGACAACACTCGGATGCTGGTGATCACCGGCCCGAACATGGGCGGTAAATCCACCTACATGCGCCAGACTGCACTGATCGTGCTGATGGCGCATATCGGCAGCTTCGTCCCGGCCGCTGCCTGCGAGCTGTCACTGGTCGACCGCATCTTCACCCGTATCGGCTCCAGCGATGACCTGGCGGGCGGCCGTTCGACCTTCATGGTCGAGATGAGCGAAACCGCCAACATCCTGCACAACGCCACCGAGCGCAGCCTGGTGCTGATGGACGAAGTCGGCCGCGGTACCAGTACCTTCGACGGCCTGTCGCTGGCCTGGGCCGCCGCCGAGCGCCTGGCCCAGTTGCGTGCCTACACCCTGTTTGCCACTCACTACTTCGAGCTGACGGTACTGCCGGAGAGCGAGCCGCTGGTGGCCAACGTGCACCTGAACGCCACCGAGCACAACGAGCGTATCGTGTTCCTGCACCACGTGCTGCCCGGCCCTGCCAGCCAGAGCTACGGTCTGGCCGTGGCGCAACTGGCTGGCGTGCCGTCGCCGGTGATCCAGCGTGCCCGTGAACACCTCGGCCGGCTGGAAACTGCCAGCCTGCCCCACGAAACACCTGCCTTGCAGCAAGGTGCGCCAGCTGTACCGCACCAGAGTGACCTGTTTGCCAGCCTGCCGCATCCGGCCATCGAGAAGCTCGGAAAGCTGGACCTGGACAACATGACGCCGCGTCAAGCTATCGAAATGCTCTATACACTGAAGACTCTGTTATAACGCGCGCCCGCACAAGCTGATAGAATCCCGCGCGGTTTGGCGGCGCTGCAGGTTACTAGCCTGGCCTGCAGCCGAACAACCAAACCGAGCGGCCCTGTCTGGAAGGGCACCGCTGCCGTCGCCTGAGGAGAGAATTAGAAATGACCTTCGTCGTCACCGACAACTGCATCAAGTGCAAGTACACCGACTGCGTAGAAGTCTGTCCGGTGGACTGCTTCTACGAAGGCCCGAACTTCCTGGTCATTCACCCGGACGAGTGCATCGACTGTGCACTGTGCGAGCCTGAATGCCCCGCCGTCGCCATTTTCTCGGAAGACGAAGTGCCTGCCGGCATGGAAAACTTCATCGAGCTCAATGCCGAGCTGGCGGAAATCTGGCCGAACATCACTGAAAAGAAAGACTCGCTGCCAGATGCCGCCGAATGGGATGGCAAGACCGGCAAGATCGCCGATCTGGAGCGCTAAGCGCGCGGATCAACAAAAAAGGCCCTTCAAGGGCCTTTTTTCATGTTTATTGCGGGCAAAAAAAAGGGGCGGTTTGACCCGCCCACATTTTTTCCGTAGTCCCTCTGTTCCCTTTCATCATCCTGATGAATCGCATCCTGCGATGTCCTTGGCTTTCATCCTTGAGAGCCTGTGTCAGTCCGTAGACACAGGACAAATATTAGCGCTTCCAAGATTTACCACAACAGCACAAAGCTCTCAAAAAGCTGCGGTAACCATATTGTCATAAACAAAATATTCGTTATATATCAGTAGCTTAAACAAACGCGCACACTGAAAACGACAACGATTTACTACAGCGTACAGCTATGACTTACATCACGGGTAAGCGATGGCTTACATGAACTAGAACAGTACCAACATCGCCGTCGGATTGCGCCCAAACCCGGATGTTTCAACAACGCCATCGGGAAGCCGTTCACGGGTAATCTGTGTTCTGCAGATGCAAAAACGCCCCGACTTGTCGGGGCGCTCTTCACAACGATATCGCAGTATTATTGAAACAGCGACTCGCTGGACAGGCCGTTCTTCTCGAGGATCTCGCGCAAGCGCTTGAGGCCCTCTACCTGGATCTGCCGCACTCGTTCCCGGGTCAGGCCGATTTCCAGGCCAACATCTTCAAGCGTACTGCTTTCATGACCGCGCAGGCCGAAACGGCGGATCACCACCTCGCGCTGCTTGTCGGTCAGCTCGCTGAGCCACTGGTCGATGCTCTGGGACAGATCGTCATCCTGAAGCAGCTCGCACGGATCAGTAGGACGGTCATCGGTCAGGGTATCGAGCAGGGTTTTATCCGAATCAGGCCCCAGGGACACGTCCACCGACGATACCCGCTCGTTGAGCCCAAGCATGCGCTTGACCTCGCCGACCGGTTTTTCCAGCAGGCTGGCGATCTCTTCCGGGGACGGTTCGTGATCGAGCTTCTGGGTCAGTTCACGGGCGGCGCGCAGGTAGACGTTGAGTTCCTTGACCACGTGAATGGGCAGACGGATGGTCCGGGTCTGGTTCATGATCGCCCGTTCGATGGTCTGCCGGATCCACCAGGTGGCGTAGGTAGAGAAACGGAAGCCGCGTTCCGGGTCGAACTTCTCAACCGCACGAATCAGGCCGAGGTTGCCCTCCTCGATCAGGTCGAGCAGCGAAAGCCCGCGGTTGACGTAACGCCGGGCGATTTTAACCACCAGACGCAGGTTGCTTTCGATCATGCGTTTGCGCCCGGCCGGATCGCCACGTTGCGACAGGCGCGCAAAGTGCACTTCTTCTTCCGGTGAGAGCAATGGCGAGAAGCCGATTTCATTGAGGTAAAGCTGGGTCGCATCAAGTGCCCGAGTGTAGTCGATGTACTTGTGCTGTTTGAGCGTAGAGCCTTGTTTGGCCCTGGTCCGAACCGTAGATACAGCAGGTTCGCCTAACATCTCATCATCCGTTTCCAAAACAATGCCGGTCTCCATCAGGAGAACATCATCGTCGATGTCAGACTCCGGCACTTCTTTACTGAGAGCCATTGTTATAGTCCTTTGCTGAGTTCGAACTCAGACTCAAGCGACGCCTATATCCTTGGCAGCGCTGGAGCCTGTCCCCTCTACGCGAGGAACAGGCCGGGCCTAGCAATCAACGACGTGGCAGGAATTGCAGCGGATCGACAGGTTTGCCCTGGCGGCGAATTTCAAAATGAAGCTTCACCCGGTCAGTACCCGTGGACCCCATTTCGGCAATTGTCTGCCCTACCTTGACCTGCTGTCCCTCCCGAACCAAAAGCCTGCGGTTGTGGCCGTAGGCACTGACGTAGGTATCGTTGTGCTTGATGATTACCAACTCGCCGTAGCCCCGCAAGCCACTCCCGGCGTAGACAACCGAACCATCAGATGCAGCAAAAACAGGCTGTCCCAAATCACCGGCGATATCAATGCCTTTATTCAAACTACCGTTTGAAGCAAATTTTCCAATCAACACGCCGTTGGCCGGCCAGGCCCAGCCGGCCGTGGAGCGCCCTGCAGGGGGGACTTGCACGGGTGCGGTGGTAGCCACCACCGGGGCAACTGGCGGGGTGTTTGGCGTGGTTGCAGGCGCTGTAGTGGCCGGAGGCGTTATCGGCTTGCCGGTGCTGTCCAGCGGACGCTTGATGATGGTGGTCTTGCTCGAGGACGATGGCGAGCTGGTCACCACTGTGGTGCCAGCAACCGGCGCCGGGCCACTGGAGCGTCCGTCGAAACGGATCGCCTGGCCCGGGCGAATGGTATACGGCGGTGCGATACCGTTACGCGCGGCCAGGGCCTTGTAGTCCCAGCCATAGCGAAAGGCAATGGAAAACAGCGTATCACCGGGACGCACCACGTACTGACCGGTGGTGACCACGGGGCGCTTAGGGGCGGCGTTGTTGCGATCGACCACGCGAACGCTGTTGGAGGACGTGCTGGAGCACCCCGTCACCAGCGTGCCCACGGCCAGTGCAATCAGCAGAAGCTTGAAGCTTGATGGATCCTTGCGCTGCCGAATGATTGTGTGACCCACCCGCCGCTCCCTCTAAATGGTGACCGATGTTAGAAATGCAATATTGTTGCAATTATACCCGAGCGCGCCGCCCTGCGGACGTCAGGCCTTGTGCCAAACGTGATCTGCAACAGACTATGGTAGCCCGCCAGATAGACAGGGCAATGCCGCCGAAATTCGCCCGAGCGAAAAAAAAGCCCGGTCAGGCCAGTGGCCCGGTCAGCAATGGCACAAAACGCACGGCGCCCAGTACCCGTCGCGAGAAACCGTGCTCTTCACGCACGATCAGCATCAATTGCTGGGTCTCGCCGGCCGGCCCCACCGGTATGACCATGCGCCCGCCCGGGGCAAGCTGGTCGAGCAAGGCCTGGGGCACCTCTGGCGCCACGGCGGTGACGATGATGCCGTTGTACGGCGCCAGTGCCGGCCAGCCCTCGCAGCCATCGCCCCAGCGGAATACCACGTTGCGCAGATTCAGCTCGATCAGGCGCTCCTTGGCGCGATCCTGCAAAACCTTGATGCGCTCCACCGAAAATACCCGCTCGACCAGTTGCGCGAGAATCGCGGTCTGGTAACCGGACCCGGTGCCGATCTCCAGCACCTTGTCCAACGGGCCGGCTTCGAGCAGCAGTTCGCTCATGTGCGCAACCATGAACGGCTGGGAGATGGTCTGGTTGTTGCCAATCGGCAACGCCGTGTCTTCGTAGGCACGGTGGGCCAAGGCTTCATCGACGAACAGGTGACGGGGCGTACGGCGCAGTACGTCGATCACCTTGGGGTTGGACACCCCTTCTTCGATCAGGCGCTTGATCAGCCGCTCGCGGGTTCGCTCAGAGGTAAAACCGATACCATGGCGCATCAGATCATCCTGTTCGCGCATCAGAGTAATCCCTCCAGCCAGCCATCGAGGCGCTCGAAGGCATCGTTGAAGGTCCGGTCGAGCTGCAGCGGGGTGATCGAGACATAGCCCTGCATCACCGCATGGAAATCCGTACCCGGGCCACCGTCTTCGGCATCACCGGCCACGGCGATCCAGTAGCCTTCCTTGCCCCGCGGGTTGACCACCTTGGTCGGTGCCGCTGCGCGTGCGCGATGGCCCAGGCGGGTCAACTGGATGCCGCGGATGTGCTCCAGCGGCAGGTTGGGGATGTTGACGTTGAGTACCGTGCGCGGCGGCAGCTCGAGGCTGGTATGGGCCTCGACCAGTTTACGCGCGAAATAGGCGGCCGTCGGCAGGTTGTCGGGCAGGCGCGAGAGCAACGAGAAAGCGAACGAGGTACCGCCGAGAAAGCGCCCCTCGAGAGCGGCGGCCACGGTGCCGGAATACAGCACGTCATCGCCCAGGTTGGCCCCCAGGTTGATACCCGACACCACCATGTCCGGGGTGGTCTCCAGCAGGCCGTTGAGGCCCAGGTGGACGCAATCGGTCGGCGTGCCGTTGAGGCTGATAAAACCATTGGCCAGGGTTTGCGGGCACAACGGCCGATCAAGCGTCAGCGAACTGCTGGCGCCGCTTTTGTCCTGGTCCGGGGCGATCACCACACATTCGGCATAATCCGCCAGCGCAGCATGCAGCGCGGCGAGACCGGGTGCGGTAACCCCGTCGTCGTTCGAAATCAGAATACGCATGGGCTGTCCGTCTGCCCTGCCGGCACCAGATCAACAAGCTCGCGCACCACCACGGTGGCGAAGCATCCGGCCGGAAGGACGAATTCCAGTTGCAGGATATCAGGCTCGGGATAATGCCACGTCAGCCCGCTAATGGGCAGTCGCAGAATGCGTCGTTCGTGACTCATGCCCGCCCGGGCCAGCCACTGGCACAAAGCCGCATGCTGCTCACCGATACGTTGTTCGAGCTCGCCGGCCGCACCCGTGGCGCCCGACTGCCCTTCGCCCCACAGCGGACCGGTAGGGTGCAGGTCAAGAATCGCCAGGCGCGGATCGGAACATTCGGCCTCGCCCGCCGGAAAAAAGCTGCGGCTGTCGGTAAACGCCAGCAGATCACCGACCTGGGCCTGCTGCCAGCTGCCATCGGCGACACGCTGGGCCAGCACCTGGTTGAACAGATAGCTGCGGGCGCTGGAAAGCAGCCTCGAACGGACGTTACGTTGTTCCGGCAGCGCCTGGCGGCTGGCCCAGTCGCGGGCATCGTGCACATTGCCACCACCATGACCGAAGCGCTGGGTGCCGAAATAGTTCGGTACGCCCTGGCTGCGGATCTGCTCAAGTCGTGCATCCAGGGCCGCACGCTCAGCCTTAAGGCCCGTCAGGCGCAAGGTAAAACCGTTGGCCGAATGCGCGCCACGCTGCAGTTTGCGCGAGTGGCGGGCCTGTTTGAGGATACTCAGGGTTTCGTTTTCGGCCGCGCTCAGGTCCGGGTCGGCCTTGCCCGGCAGGTGCAGGCTGAACCACTGGCGGGTCAGGGCCTGGCGATCCTTGAGGCCGGCGTAGCTGATGCTGCGTACCGGCACACCGGCGGCGCGGGCCAGGCGACGGGCCGCCTCTTCGGTATTCAGGTCACGTTTTTCGACCCACAGCCACAAGTGTTCACCGGCCCCGCTCAGGGGAATGTCGAGCACTTCATCGACCTGGAAGTCTTCAGCGGTCGCCTTGAGAATTGCGCTGCCCAGCGCTTCGCCCGCGGCACGCGGGCCCAGCAGTTCGAGTTCGGTCATGCCGGCAGCAACAGGGCAACGGCGTGAACGGCAATGCCTTCCTCACGCCCGGTGAAGCCGAGTTTTTCGGTGGTGGTGGCCTTGACGTTGACCTGGTCCAGTTCGACCTGCAGGTCTTGGGCGATCAACTGGCGCATGGTGTCGATATGCGGGGCCATCTTCGGCGCCTGGGCGACGATGGTGGCGTCGACATTGCCGACCTTCCAGCCCTTGGCCTGGACGATCTGCACCACGTGGCGCAGCAGCACGCGGCTGTCGGCGCCCTTGAACTGCGGATCGGTGTCGGGGAAGTGCTTGCCGATATCGCCCAGCGCCGCAGCGCCAAGCAGGGCATCGCTCAGGGCGTGCAGCAGGACGTCGCCATCGGAATGGGCCAGCAGCCCGAACTTGTGCGCAATGCGCACCCCACCCAAGGTGATGAAATCGCCTTCCGCGAAGCGGTGCACATCGTAGCCGTGGCCAATACGCATAAAAAAACGCCCTGATTGAGTCAGGGCGTGATTCTACCTGCTTTGCCGGCGCTTGGGCTTGATTTGTAGGATCAGTTACCCGCACCTGTCAGCGCTGCGGCATGATGACGCAAGTGGTCATCGATGAAGCTGGCGATGAAGTAGTAGCTGTGGTCATACCCCGGCTGCAGCCGCAAGGTCAGCGGATGGCCCGCCGCCCTTGCAACCTGCTCCAGCATCTGCGGTTTGAGCTGATTGTCGAGGAAGTCATCGCGATCGCCCTGGTCAACCAGCAGCGGCAAGCGCTCGCTGGCTTGGGCAAGCAACACGCTGGCATCCCATTCGCGCCAGCGTGTACGGTCCTCACCCAGGTAACGGCTGAAGGCCTTCTGCCCCCAGGGGCAATCCATCGGGTTGCTGATCGGCGCGAACGCCGACACCGAACGGTAACGTCCGGGGTTGCGCAGGGCGCAGACCAGCGCGCCATGGCCGCCCATGGAATGACCACTGATACCGCGCTGGTCGGAAGCCGGGAAATGCGCCTCGACCAACGCCGGCAGCTCCTCCACCACATAGTCGTGCATGCGGTAGTGCTGGGCCCAGGGTTGCTCGGTAGCGTTGAGGTAGAAACCGGCACCCAGGCCAAAATCCCAGGCGCCGTCCGGATCAGCCGGCACCTGCGGGCCACGCGGGCTGGTGTCGGGGGCGACGATGATCAATCCCAGCTCGGCAGCCAGCTTGTGTGCACCGGCCTTCTGCATGAAATTTTCGTCGGTGCAGGTCAGGCCGCTCAGCCAGTACAGCACCGGCAGCTTGCCGCCCTGCTCGGCCTGCGGTGGCAGGTACACGGCAAACACCATGTCGCAACCGAGCACCTGGGAGCGATGGCGGTAGCGTTTATGCCAGCCGCCGAAGCTCTTCTGGCAAGAGATGTTTTCCAGGCTCATGGCAGACCTCAGAAGTGGATGACGCTGCGAATGCTCTTGCCTTCGTGCATCAGGTCAAATGCCTTGTTGATGTCTTCCAGGCCCATGGTGTGGGTGATGAAGGTATCCAGCGGGATCTCGCCTTTTTCCGACATTTCCACATAGCTTGGCAGCTCGCTGCGGCCACGCACGCCACCGAAGGCCGAACCGCGCCAGACCCGGCCGGTAACCAGCTGGAACGGACGAGTGGCGATTTCCTGGCCGGCACCGGCAACGCCGATGATCACCGACTCGCCCCAGCCCTTGTGGCAGCATTCCAGCGCCGCACGCATCAGTTGCACGTTACCCACGCACTCGAAGGAGAAGTCCACACCGCCATCGGTGAGGTCGACGATCACGTCCTGGATCGGGCGGTCATAGTCTTTCGGGTTGACGCAGTCGGTGGCGCCCAGCTGCCTGGCGATTTCGAACTTGCCCGGATTGATGTCAACGGCAATGATCCGCGAAGCCTTGGCCTTGACCGCACCGATGATCGCCGACAGGCCGATGCCGCCCAGGCCGAAGATGGCCACGGTGTCGCCCGGCTTGACCTTGGCGGTATTGAGCACCGCACCGATACCGGTGGTCACGCCGCAACCGAGCAGGCAGACCTTCTCCAGCGGCGCTTCTTTCTGGATCTTGGCCACGGAGATTTCCGGCAGCACGGTGTACTCGGAAAAGGTCGAGGTACCCATGTAGTGGAACAGCTGCTGGCCCTTGTAGGAGAAACGCGTGGTGCCGTCGGGCATCAGGCCCTTGCCCTGGGTTGCGCGGATGGCCTGGCACAGGTTGGTCTTGCCGGAGCGGCAGAACTTGCACTGGCCGCACTCGGGGGTGTACAGCGGGATCACGTGATCGCCGACAGCAACCGAGGTCACACCCTCACCGATGGCTTCGACAATGGCACCGCCTTCATGGCCAAGGATCGACGGGAAGATGCCTTCCGGGTCGGCACCGGACAAGGTGTAGGCGTCGGTATGGCAGACACCGCTGGCGACCACGCGCAGCAGCACCTCGCCGGCCTTGGGCATGGCCACGTCGACTTCGACGATCTCCAGCGGTTTCTTGGCCTCGAAGGCAACGGCGGCACGGGACTTGATCATCAATCTTCTCCAGCAAAGGGTCAGTTCAGGCTTGCAGTGTAATTCATCGTTATTTGATGAATAATCCAGGCAAAGACAAAACATTATTGCTGCACAGGGATAATCAATGAGCAATCGCTGGGAAGGCATCGACGAGTTCGTTGCCGTCGCCGAGTCCGGGCAGTTCACTGCTGCCGCCGAGCGCCTGGGGGTGTCATCGTCCCACGTCAGCCGGCAGATCGCCCGCCTTGAAGAGCGCCTGCAAACCCGCCTGCTGTATCGCAGCACCCGGCGGGTGACCTTGAGCGAAGCCGGGCAGACCTTCCTGCAACACTGCCAACGCCTGCAGGATGGCCGCGAAGAAGCCTTGCGCGCCATGGGCGACCTGACCAGCGAACCCAAGGGCCTGCTGCGCATGACCTGCGCCGTGGCCTATGGCGAACGCTTTATCGTGCCGCTGGTGACGCGTTTCATGGCGCTGTATCCGCAATTGCGGGTGGACATCGAACTGAGCAACCGTCCCCTGGACCTGGTGCATGAAGGCATGGACCTGGCGATTCGCCTGGGCCGTTTGCAGGATTCGCGGCTGGTGGCGACGCGCCTGGCGCCACGGCGCATGTACCTGTGTGCGTCACCTGCCTATCTGGAACGCTACGGCCGGCCCCACAGCCTGTCGGAGCTGGCGCGGCACAATTGCCTGATCGGCAGCGCCGACATCTGGGCACTGCAACTGGACGGGCGGGAAATTGGCCAACGGGTTCAAGGCAACTGGCGCTGCAACAGTGGCCAGGCGGTGCTGGATGCGGCGTTGCAGGGAATGGGCTTATGTCAGTTGCCAGACTATTACGTACTCGAACACCTCAAAAGCGGCGCGCTGGTGTCGCTGCTTGAGGGGCATCAGCCGCCGAATACAGCGGTGTGGGCGCTGTATCCGCAGCAGCGGCATCTGTCGCCGAAGGTGCGCAAGCTGGTGGATTATCTGCGCGAGGGATTGGCGTTACTGCCTGAGTATCGAGGTGCCTGATAGATCATCGCCGGCAAGCCGGCTCCCACAATAGACCTGTGTACCCTGGACCTGTGGGAGCTGGCTTGCCAGCGATCGAGCGCACAGCGGTCATCACAGGCAATGCCGGTGCTCAACCGCGCTTGGCCCAGCGCTGGCGCAGCCACTCCAGGTCTTCGGGGCGGGTGACCTTGATGTTGTCGCTGCGCCCTTCGATCAAGCGCGGCGCCTGCCCGGCCCATTCGATAGCCGAAGACTCGTCGGTAATCGCCACATCGGCCACCAGGCTGTCGGCCAGGGCCCTATGCAAGGCACCGAGGCGAAACATCTGCGGCGTATAGGCCTGCCAGACGGTGCTGCGGTCGATAGTGGTGCTGACCCGGCCATTGGCATCCGCGCGCTTGAGCGTGTCGCGCGCCGGTACCGCCAGCAGCCCACCCACCGGATCATCGGCAAGCTCCGCCAGCAGGCGGTCGAGGTCACTGCGTGCCAGGTTCGGCCGGGCGGCGTCGTGCACCAGCACCCAGTCGGAATCCGCCGCGCCCTGGGCGTGCAGCAACAACAAGGCGTTGAGCACCGAATCGGCACGCTCCTGGCCGCCTTCGGCGCGCTGGATGCGTGGGTCGCTGGCGCAACGCAAACCGGGCCAGAAAGGATCGTCAGCGGCAACGCTGACTACCACCCCTTTGACACAGGGATGGTCAAGAAAACAGTCGAGGCTATGCTCGAGAATGGTCTGCCCGCCCAATTGCAGGTACTGCTTGGGACGGTCGGCAGCCATGCGGGCACCGACGCCCGCGGCGGGAATCACGGCCCAGAAGGCCGGCAAGGTCTGGTTCATTGGGCAAGCTGGTAGAGGGTTTCACCCTCCTTGACCATACCCAGTTCGTGGCGAGCCCGTTCTTCGACGGTTTCCATACCTTTCTTCAGCTCCAGCACTTCGGCATCAAGCACGCGGTTACGCTCCAGCAAACGCTCGTTTTCAGCGTGCTGGTCAGCGATCTGTTGCTTGAGTTCGGTGACCTGGGCCAGGCTGCCATTGCCCACCCACAGACGATACTGCAGGCCACCGAGCAGCAGGAGCAAGACGAGGAACAACCAATAAGGACTGCGCATCAGGGTATCCAGTGGAAAAGACCGCCACATCTGCAGGTCGCTGATGGCACGAAGCCTGGCCGAAGCCAGGCTTTGTGTTCAGACACCTGCAGCAAGGGCCTCTGAACGATCAGTATGACCGTTCGGCGCCGCTTTGCTGCTGTCTTTTTACCATCTCTTGCTTAGCCGCGAAACTCGGCACGGCCACGGTACACAGCCTTGCTGCCCAGTTGCTCTTCGATACGCAGCAGCTGGTTGTACTTGGAGACGCGGTCGGAACGGCACAGCGAACCGGTCTTGATCTGGCCGGCAGCGGTACCCACGGCCAGGTCGGCAATGGTCGAGTCTTCGGTTTCGCCCGAACGGTGCGAGATCACTGCGGTGTAACCAGCAGCCTTGGCCATCTGGATGGCTTCCAGGGTTTCGGTCAGCGAGCCGATCTGGTTGAACTTGATCAGGATCGAGTTGGCGATGCTCTTGTCGATGCCTTCTTTCAGGATCTTGGTGTTGGTCACGAACAGGTCGTCGCCGACCAGTTGCACCTTGTCACCGATCTTGTCGGTCAGAATCTTCCAGCCAGCCCAGTCGGACTCGTCCAGGCCGTCTTCGATCGAGATGATCGGGAAACGCTCGGTCAGGCCTTTGAGGTAGTCGGCAAAACCGGCGGCGTCGAAGGACTTGCCTTCACCGGACAGGTTGTACTTGCCGTCTTCGTAGAATTCGCTGGCCGCGCAGTCCAGGGCCAGGGTCACGTCGGTGCCCAGCTTGTAACCGGCGTTGGCGACGGCTTCGGCGATGGCCGACAGTGCGTCTTCGTTGGACGCCAGGTTAGGCGCGAAACCACCTTCGTCACCGACAGCGGTGTTCAGGCCACGGGCCTTCAGCACAGCCTTGAGGTGATGGAAAATCTCGGTGCCCATGCGCAGCGCGTCGGAGAAGGTCTTGGCGCCAACCGGCTGAACCATGAACTCCTGGATGTCGACGTTGTTGTCGGCGTGCTCGCCGCCGTTGATGATGTTCATCATCGGAACCGGCATCGAGTACTGGCCCGGGGTGCCGTTGAGGTTGGCAATGTGCGCGTACAGCGGCAGGTCCTGATCCTGGGCAGCGGCCTTGGCGGCAGCCAGGGACACGGCGAGGATGGCGTTGGCGCCCAGCTTGGCTTTGTTCTCGGTACCGTCCAGCTCGATCATGGCGCGGTCGAGGGCTTTCTGGTCAACCGGGTCCTTGCCCAGCAGCAGGTCGCGGATCGGGCCGTTGATGTTGGCAACTGCCTTCAGTACGCCCTTGCCCATGTAACGGCTCTTGTCGCCATCACGCAGCTCCAGCGCTTCGCGCGAGCCAGTGGAAGCACCGGACGGCGCGCAGGCGCTGCCGATGATGCCGTTGTCGAGCAGTACGTCCGCTTCTACGGTGGGGTTACCACGCGAATCGAGAACTTCACGACCTTTGATGTCGACGATTTTTGCCATTGTTGTAAGCACTCCAGAATTGACGAAAACAACGCAGCTGAGAAAAATCTTGCCGCTCGCCGGGCAATTTGAAACAGGCAGGCCCGGCGAAAGCAGACCCCTGACCCGAGGGTCAGAGGTTGAACGGGGGGTACTTTACCGGAGAATCGAGGATTACGCGGTTTCTACCGTCGGAAAACTCTTCACCAGGTCATCAAGTTGCTTGAGCTGGGCCAGGAAAGGCTCCAGTTTGTCCAGGCGCAGGGCGCATGGACCGTCACACTTGGCGTTGTCCGGATCCGGATGCGCCTCGAGGAACAGGCCGGCCAGGCCCTGGCTCAGGCCCGCCTTGGCCAGGTCGGTGACCTGGGCGCGGCGACCACCGGCGGAATCGGCGCGGCCACCCGGCATCTGCAGGGAATGGGTCACGTCGAAGAACACCGGGTACTCGAACTGCTTCATGACGCCGAAGCCGAGCATGTCCACCACCAGGTTGTTGTAGCCGAAGCTCGAACCACGCTCGCAGAGGATCAACTGATCGTTACCGGCTTCTTCGCACTTGGTCAGGATGTGTTTCATTTCCTGGGGTGCAAGGAACTGGGCTTTCTTGATGTTGATCACCGCGCCGGTCTTGGCCATGGCCACGACCAGGTCGGTCTGGCGCGAGAGAAAGGCCGGCAACTGGATGATGTCGCAGACCTTGGCCACCGCGGCAGCCTGCTCCGGCTCGTGCACGTCGGTGATGACCGGCACGTTGAAGGTCTTCTTGATCTCCTCGAAGATCTTCATCCCCTCTTCCAGGCCCGGGCCACGGTAGGAGTTGATCGACGAACGGTTGGCCTTGTCGAAGCTGGCCTTGAACACGTAGGGGATACCGAGCTTCTCGGTAACCCGAACATACTCTTCGCAGACCTTCATGGCCAGGTCACGGGATTCCAGCACGTTCATGCCGCCGAACAGGACGAACGGCTTGTCGTTGGCGATCTCGATGTTACCGACGCGAATGATCTTCTGGGTCATGTATCAGGCCTTGTTCTTTTGAGCCAGTGCCGCCTTGACGAAACCGCTGAACAGCGGATGGCCGTCACGCGGGGTCGAGGTGAACTCCGGGTGGAACTGGCAAGCGACGAACCATGGATGATCCTGGGACTCGACCACTTCGACCAGCGCACCGTCGCCGGAACGACCGGAGACTTTCAGGCCGGCTTCAACCAGCTGCGGCAGCAGTTTGTTGTTCACTTCGTAACGGTGACGATGACGCTCGACGATCACGTCCTTGGCGTAGCAATCATGAACCTTGGAGCCGCTTGCCAATTGGCACTCCTGGGCGCCCAGACGCATGGTGCCGCCGAGGTCCGAAGCTTCGGTACGGGTTTCGACCGCGCCGGTGGCATCTTCCCACTCGGTGATCAGGCCGACGACCGGGTGACCGCTGTTGCGATCGAACTCGGTGGAGTTGGCATCTTTCCAGCCCATGACGTTACGGGCGAACTCGATGACCGCCACTTGCATGCCCAGGCAGATACCCAGGTACGGGACTTTGTTCTCGCGAGCGTACTGCACGGCCGTGATCTTGCCTTCGACGCCACGCAGGCCGAAACCGCCTGGAACCAGAATGGCATCGGCGCCTTCGAGCAGGCTGGTGCCCTGGTTCTCGATGTCTTCGGAGTCGATGTAGCGCAGGTTGACCTTGGTACGGTTCTGGATGCCAGCATGGCTCATCGCTTCGATCAGCGACTTGTAGGCGTCCAGCAGCTCCATGTACTTGCCGACCATGGCGATGGTGACTTCGTGCTCGGGGTTGAGCTTGGCGTCGACGACCTTTTCCCACTCGGACAGGTCGGCACCGTTGCATTGCAGGCCGAAACGCTCGACGACGAAGTCATCCAGGCCCTGGGCGTGCAGCACGGCCGGGATCTTGTAGATGGTGTCGACGTCTTCCAGGGAGATCACCGCACGCTCTTCGACGTTGGTGAACAGGGCGATCTTGCGGCGCGAAGACACATCCACCGGATGGTCGGAGCGGCAGATCAGCACGTCTGGCTGCAGGCCGATGGAGCGCAGCTCCTTGACCGAGTGCTGGGTCGGCTTGGTCTTGGTCTCGCCAGCGGTGGCGATGTACGGGACCAGGGTCAGGTGCATCAGCATGGCGCGCTTGGAGCCCACTTCGACGCGCAGCTGACGGATAGCCTCGAGGAACGGTTGCGACTCGATGTCACCCACGGTACCGCCGATTTCCACCAGGGCCACGTCGGCATCGCCGGCACCCTTGATGATGCGGCGCTTGATCTCGTCGGTGATGTGCGGAATGACCTGGATGGTCGCGCCCAGGTAATCACCACGGCGCTCCTTGCGCAGCACGTGCTCGTAGATACGGCCGGTGGTGAAGTTGTTGTTCTGGGTCATGGTCGTGCGGATGAACCGCTCGTAGTGGCCCAGGTCCAGGTCGGTCTCGGCACCGTCGTGGGTGACGAACACTTCACCGTGCTGGAACGGGCTCATGGTGCCCGGGTCGACGTTGATGTACGGGTCCAGCTTGAGCATGGTGACCTTGAGCCCCCGCGCCTCCAGGATGGCCGCCAATGAAGCCGAGGCAATGCCTTTCCCCAATGAAGAAACAACACCGCCCGTGACGAATATGTAGCGCGTCATGAAAAACCCTAGAAGTCTGCGTTAAAGCGGTCAGTGCCGCCGGGGAAAGCGAAGGAAGGCCGAAGCCCCCGATCACCTGCGTCAATCACAGTGCATCTTAAAAAACTGCCGCGTCTGGTCACACCGGGGGTTGGATACCCGGTTAGGAGCTCGCTAAACATTTTTAGAATCGCCCAGCAAAAAACTGCTTGGTAATCGGCAACTGCTGTGATTTCGGGGAAGCCACAGAAGCTGTATCAAGAAGGGAGCGTAGTCTACCCGAATGTGCCTTTCATCTCAAACCTTGCTCGCTCGTCGGCGCATGCCAATGCAATTGCCAGTCACCCTGGCTCAACCCCGGCAGGTTGGCCACCGCCAGCAATTGCTCGCCACAATACAGCAACGGCAGGCGCGAACGGACGAATGACGGCAGTTGCGACTCGTTGAGCAGGCGCTTCAGATCACGTTGGCCGCGGCCGTTGATTGCCAGAGTTTCGCCGCCCTGGCGGTAGGCAATGTGCAATGGCCCCTGCGGCAACGTGCCGCTGAGGCTGACGCTGCCGTTATGGCTCAACGACAGCGGTTTGCCCGGATTCGGCCACGCCGCCTGGCCGCCTGCAGGGTTCAGCCAATCCCCCTCCAGCCACCAGATACGTGCATTGGCGCGATGCAGCTCACCGTCGGTCAGGCACCACAGTGGCCGTCCGTCGGATGCTGCATCGCGCAGGGCGTCCCAACCGGCCCAGTGGCGACTATCGGGCAAGCGTGTGCGCGGGGCCAGCCAGTACTGCAGGGCGTTGCGCTGACGGGCCGGGGATAGCTGGCGCAGCACCCCGAGGTCCAGCGAGTCCAGGCCTAGCCAGTCGAACGGTGCCGGGGTCGCAGCCTGGGCCAGATCCTCCAGCGCCAGCTCATCGAGCAGGCCCTGGGCTTCGCTCAGGTGCTGGGCGCTGCGTGCCAGGTTTTGCGCCGCTTGCGGCCAGCGCTGCAAGAGCGCCGGGAACACCTGGTGACGCAGGTAGTTGCGGGAGAACTGCGTGTCGTGGTTGGACGGGTCTTCGATCCAGGTCAGGTGCTGTTCCTGGGCGTAGCACTGCAGCTCGTTGCGCGAAACGCCCAGCAACGGCCGCACCAACATGCCCTGCCCTAGCGGCCGCCGCTCGGGCATCGCGCTCAGGCCACGCAGCCCGGCACCGCGCAACAGGCGAAACAGCAGGGTTTCAGCCTGGTCTTCGCGGTGCTGGCCGGTCAGGAGGATTTCGCCGGGACACAAGGCAGTGCTGAAAGCGGCGTAGCGCGCATCACGGGCGCCCTGTTCGATGCTGGCGCGGGGGGCGACCTGCACACGGATGACCTGCAGTTCGACACCCAGATCGTCGCACAGGCGCTGGCAATGATCCGGCCAGGCATCAGCCGCAGCTTGCAAGCCGTGGTGGATGTGAATGGCGCGCAGTGGAGGCAAGGTTTGCTGGCGGGACAGGGTTGCCAGCAGGTGCAGGAGGACGGTGGAGTCCAGGCCGCCGGAGAGGGCGATGCACCAGGAGGGGGCGGTGAGCCAGGGGGACAGCCTTGAGTAGAGATCGAGCATCGGGTAGACCTCTTTTACGAGTGCTGCGCACTCGTTCGCTGGCAAAGCCCGCTCCCACAGGTCAGGCAGTGAATCCAATTCCTGTGGGAGCGGGCTTGACCCGCGATTGTCAGATCAGAGCCCGTAGCTCATCAGACGGTCATAACGGCGCTTGAGCAGCGCGTCGTTGTCGAACTTCTTGAGCATGTCCAGTTGCTCGATCAGCTCGCCGCGAACGCTGGCGGACATCTTCGCCGGATCACGGTGCGCGCCGCCCAGAGGCTCGGCGATGACCTTGTCGACGATACCCAGGCCTTTCAGGCGCTCGGCAGTGATACCCATGGCTTCGGCAGCGTCCGAGGCCTTTTCGGCGGTCTTCCACAGGATCGAGGCGCAACCTTCCGGCGAGATCACCGAGTAGGTCGAGTACTGCAGCATGTTCAGCTGGTCGCAGACACCGATGGCCAGTGCACCGCCGGAACCACCTTCACCAATTACGGTGGCGATGATCGGGGTTTTCAGGCGGGCCATGACCCGCAGGTTCCAGGCAATGGCTTCGCTCTGGTTGCGCTCTTCGGCGTCGATGCCTGGGTAGGCACCCGGGGTGTCGATGAAGGTCAGGATCGGCATCTTGAACCGCTCGGCCATTTCCATCAGGCGGCACGCCTTGCGGTAGCCTTCAGGGCGCGGCATGCCGAAGTTGCGGCGAACCTTCTCGCGCACTTCGCGGCCTTTCTGGTGGCCGATGACCATCACCGGCTTGTCGTCCAGGCGGGCGATACCACCCACGATCGCGGCGTCATCGGAGAAGTGACGGTCACCGTGCAGCTCGTCGAACTCGGTGAAGATGTGCTCGATGTAGTCCAGGGTGTACGGACGGCGCGGGTGACGGGCCAGGCGGGCGATCTGCCAACTGGTCAGGTTGCCGAAAATGCTTTCGGTCAGGGTGCTGCTCTTGTCTTGCAGACGGGCGATCTCATCGCCGATGTTCAGCGAGTTGTCATTGCCAACCAGGCGCAGCTCTTCGATCTTGGCTTGCAGGTCAGCAATCGGCTGTTCGAAATCCAGAAAATTCGGGTTCATAGGCATCCGTCTTGGGTCTACGGCCAGGCGGCCGGCCGGTTGATCCGTTTGGCGCCCTACCTTAAGGGATCGGGCGCATTCAGGTCGAGATTAAAAATTCATCGATATTGCAAAAAGACGTTCTCACGTCCGAACTGGTCACGCAGGGCCTGAATCAGGCCATCGGCAGGGTCGATACGCCAGCTTTCGCCGAACTGCAGCATGGCCTTGGCATCGCTGCCGGTGTATTCCATGGTGATCGGGCAGGCGCCGCGATGACGCTTGAACAGCTCACCCAGCCAGTTCAGGCGGTCGCCCTTGAGGGCATCGGTGTGCACCTTCAGGCGCAGGCTTTCGGCCAGGTTGGTGCGGGCATCTTCCATGCTCATCACCCGCTTGACCCGCAGGCGCAGGCCGCCGGAGAAATCATCGTTGCTGACCTCGCCTTCAACCACCACCATAGCATCGGTCTGCAGCAGCGCCTGGTTGGCCATGAAGGCGTCGGCAAACAGCGAAGCCTCGATCCGCCCGGAGCGGTCGTCGAGGGTGACAAAACCCATCTTGTCGCCCTTCTTGTTCTTCATGACGCGCAGGGCAATGATCATCCCGGCGACAGTCTGGGTGTCGCGTGCAGGTTTCAGGTCGATGATGCGCTGGCGGGCAAAGCGGCGGATCTCGCCTTCGTACTCGTCGATCGGGTGACCGGTCAGGTACAGGCCCAGGGTGTCTTTTTCACCACGCAGGCGCTCCTTGAGGGTCAGCTCGCGGGCCTTGCGGTGGTTGGCGTAGACGTCGGCATCCTCTTCGACGAACAGCCCGCCAAACAGGTCGGCGTGACCACTGTCGGCAGTACGTGCGGTCTGCTCGGCCGCCTTGATCGCCTCTTCCATCGCGGACAGCAGCACTGCGCGGTTGCGGTCGATGTTGGCCTGGTAGGCCTTGAGTTCATCGTGGAAGTACGGCCCCAGGCGGTCCAGCGCGCCACTGCGGATCAGCGCGTCGAGGGTGCGCTTGTTGATGCGCTTGAGGTCGACCCGCTCGCAGAAGTCGAACAGGTCCTTGAACGGCCCCGTCGCGCGGGCTTCGACGATGGCCTCGACTGGCCCCTCGCCCACGCCCTTGATCGCGCCCAGGCCATAGACGATGCGGCCGTCGTCATTGACGGTGAACTTGAAGTCGGAGGTGTTCACATCCGGCGCATCGAGGCGCAGCTTCATGCTGCGCACTTCCTCGATCAAGGTCACGACCTTGTCGGTGTTGTGCATATCCGCCGACAGCACCGCGGCCATGAACGGCGCCGGGTGGTGGGTCTTGAGCCAGGCGGTCTGGTAGGAGACCAGGCCATAGGCGGCGGAGTGGGATTTGTTGAAGCCGTAACCGGCGAATTTCTCTACCAGGTCAAAAATGTTACCGGCGAGGTCCGGATCGATGTTGTTGCTGGCACAACCTTCGATGAAACCGCCGCGCTGCTTGGCCATTTCCTCGGGTTTTTTCTTACCCATGGCCCGGCGCAGCATGTCCGCACCGCCGAGGGTGTAACCGGCCATCACCTGGGCGATCTGCATCACCTGTTCCTGGTACAGGATGATGCCGTAGGTCGGGGCCAGAACGGGCTTGAGGCCTTCGTACTGGTAGTCCGAATGCGGGTAAGCCAGTTCGGCACGACCGTGTTTACGGTTGATGAAGTCGTCAACCATGCCCGATTGCAGCGGGCCGGGACGGAACAACGCCACCAGTGCGATCAGGTCTTCGAGGCAGTCGGGCTTGAGCTTCTTGATCAGCTCCTTCATGCCCCGCGATTCAAGCTGGAACACCGCCGTGGTTTCAGCTTTTTGCAGCAGGTCGTAGGTCTTTTTGTCATCCAGCGGGATGAAGTCGATGTTCAGGTCATCCAGGCCTTTCTTGGCCTGTTCGCGGTTGATGGTTTCCATCGCCCACTTGATGATGGTCAGGGTCCGCAGGCCCAGGAAGTCGAACTTCACCAGGCCGGCGGCCTCGACGTCATCCTTGTCGAACTGGGTGACCAGGCCGCCGCCCTCTTCATCACAGGCGATCGGCGAGAAGTCGGTGAGCTTGGTCGGCGCGATAACCACACCACCGGCGTGCTTACCGGTACCCCGGCAGACGCCCTCGAGCTTGAGGGCCATGTCCCAGATTTCCTTGGCGTCTTCGTCGCTCTTGAGGAAATCGCGCAGGATCTCTTCCTGCTCGTAGGCTTTTTCCAGGGTCATGCCGACTTCGAAGGGGATCATCTTCGACAGGCGGTCAGCCAGGCCGTAGGACTTGCCCTGCACCCGCGCCACGTCACGCACCACCGCCTTGGCGGCCATGGTGCCGAAGGTGATGATCTGGCTCACGGCGTTGCGCCCGTAGGCGTCGGCCACGTATTCGATTACCCGGTCGCGACCGTCCATGCAGAAGTCGACGTCGAAGTCGGGCATCGATACCCGTTCCGGATTGAGGAAACGTTCGAACAGCAGGTCATAAGCCAGTGGGTCGAGGTCGGTAATCTTCAGCACGTAGGCGACCAGCGAGCCGGCACCCGAACCCCGGCCCGGGCCGACCGGCACGCCGTTGTTCTTGGCCCACTTGATGAAGTCCATAACGATCAGGAAGTAACCGGGGAAGCCCATCTGGATGATGATATCCAGCTCGAACTTCAAGCGGTCGAGGTAGACCTGGCGCTTCTCTTCGTAATTCGGCGTGGTTTCTTTCGGCCACAGTACCGCCAGACGTTCTTCCAGGCCTTCGTGGGAAACGTGGCGCAGGTAGTCGTCGATACCCATGCCGTTGGGCGTCGGAAAGTCGGGCAGGAAGTGCTTGCCCAACTGCACCTGGATGTTGCAGCGCTTGGCGATCTCGACGGTGTTGGCAATCGCCTCGGGCAGGTCGCTGAACAGCTCGGCCATTTCCTCCGGGCTTTTCAGGTACTGCTGGTCGCTGTAGTTACGCGAACGGCGCGGATCGTCCAGGGCCCGGCCTTCACCGATGCACACTCGGGTTTCGTGGGCGTCGTAGTCGGACTGCTTGATAAAGCGTACATCGTTGGTCGCCACCAACGGCGCGCCCAGCTTGTCGGCCAGGGCCACGGCGGCGTGCAGGTATTCTTCGTCACCGGCGCGGTTGGTGCGCTGCACCTCGACGTAGAAGCGCTCCGGGAACATCTGCAGCCAGTCGCGCAGCAGCGCTTCGGCTTCATCCGGGTTGCCATTGAGCAACGCCATGCCGATGTCGCCTTCCTTTGCCGCGGACAGGGCAATCAGCCCCTCGCTGGCCTCAACGATCCACTGGCGCTCGATGATCACCAGACCATTGCGCTGGCCATCGACCCAGCCGCGGGAAATCAACTCGGTAAGGTTGCGGTAGCCCTTGGCGTCCATGGCCAACAGGCAGATGCGCGACAGCGGTGCATCCGGGTCGCTGTTGGCCAGCCACAGGTCGGCACCGCAGATCGGCTTGATACCGGCGCCCATGGCGTTCTTGTAGAACTTGACCAGCGAGCACATGTTGCTCTGGTCGGTAACCGCGACCGCCGGCATGTTCATCGCCGCCAATGCCTTGGCCAGCGGCTTGATCCGCACCAGGCCATCGACCAGCGAGTATTCGGTGTGCAGGCGAAGATGAACGAAAGAAGCCGACATGATGATCCTATAGCAGCACAAAACAACAAGGCCCGGATTGTACCGGGCCTTGATCAAAACAACAGCCAGTGCGGGGCGATCCTGACTACTGACGCCCGTCGCGTCCGGTCAGACCTCGGCAAACCCGCCGTTGATGGCATCGCGGGCTTCGAAAGCGGCACGCACCGGTGCGAACGAGCGCCGGTGAATCGGCGTCGGCCCCAGGCGCGCCAGGGCTTCGAGGTGCACCGGGGTCGGGTAGCCCTTGTGCCCGCCGATGCCGTAGCCGGGGTAGATCAGCTCGAACGCCGCCATCTCGCGGTCACGGGTGACCTTGGCCAGGATCGACGCCGCCGCAATGGCCGGCACCTGGCTATCGCCCTTGACCACCGGTGCCGCCGGCACCGACAGCTGCGGGCAGCGGTTACCGTCGATCAGCGCCAGTTTCGGCGTGACGCTCAGGCCTTCGACTGCACGCTGCATGGCCAGCATGGTGGCGTGGAGGATATTGAGCTGGTCGATTTCCTCGACCTCGGCGCGGGCGATGTAGAAGCTCAGGGCTTTTTCACAGATTTCGTCAAAGAGCTTTTCACGCTTGGCTTCGGTGAGCTTTTTCGAGTCGTTGAGCCCCAGAATCGGCCGCTGTGGGTCGAGAATCACCGCAGCGGTCACCACCGCGCCGCACAGCGGGCCACGGCCCACTTCGTCGACACCGGCGACCAGGTCCTCGACCAGGTTGAAGTCCAATCCCATTTGCATCTATCGGTTTTCCAGCAGGGCCAGCACCGCGTCAGCTGCCTGGTTCGAGGCATCGCGGCGCAAGGTACGGTGAATCTGGTCAAAGCCTTCGGTCTGCTGCACACCGCCATGCACCAGCGGCGCCAGGGTCTGGGCCAGCGCTTCGGCGCTGGCCGCTTCCTGCAGCAACTCGGGCACCAGCATGCGCTGGGCCAGCAGGTTGGGCAGCGACACGTACGGGCTTTTTACCAGGCGTTTCAAAATCCAGTAGGTCAGCGGGGCCAAACGATAGGCCACGACCATTGGCCGCTTGAACAGCAAGGCTTCAAGGGTCGCAGTACCGGAAGCGATCAGCACCGCATCGCAGGCGGCCAGGGCCTGGTGCGAGCGACCGTCAAGCAGGGTCACCGGCAAGTCGCGGCCCTGGAGCATCTGCTCAAGCTGGGCACGGCGTTCGGCATTGGCGCACGGGGAAACGAAACGCACCCCCGGCACCAGCTCGCACAGGCGCTGGGCGGTATCGAGGAACAGCGCACCCAGGCGACCAACTTCGCCGCCACGGCTGCCCGGCATCAACGCCACCAGCGGCCCCTCAGCCAGGCCCAGCTGTTCGCGCGCAGCGGCACGGTCAGCGTCCAGCGGAATGCTGTCGGCCAGCGGATGGCCGACAAAGCGTACCGGCACACCCTTCTCTTCATAGAATTTGGCTTCGAACGGAAACAGCGTGAGCATCAGGTCGCAGCCTTCGCGAATCTTCAGCACGCGCTTCTGCCGCCAGGCCCAGACCGAAGGGCTGACGTAATGCACGGTCTTGATCCCGGCCTTGCGCAGGTTCAGTTCGATATTGAGCGTGAAATCCGGGGCATCGATACCGATAAAGACGTCCGGACGCTCGGCGATCAGGGTCTGGATCAGTTCCTTGCGACGCTTGAGCAGCTCGCGCAGGCGCCCTAGCACCTCGACCAGCCCCATCACCGCCAGGCGCTCCATGGGGAAGTACGAGCTCAGGCCTTCAGCCTGCATCAACGGCCCACCCACACCAATGAAGCGTACTTGCGGATGACGCGCCCTGAGCGCGCGCATCAGCCCGGCGCCGAGAATATCGCCGCTGGCCTCACCGGCCACCAGCGCTACACAAAGCTCGGCCATATCAGCGGGTGATGCCGCGAGTGGAGTTCTGGATCGACTTGAGGAACACGTCGACTTCAGGGAACTGGGTAGCCGGCTCGACAAGCTCGGCAATCGCCTGCTCGACGGTCAGGCCCTGGCGATAGACCACCTTGTAGGCCCGGCGCAGGGCGTGAATGGCGTCTTCGCTGAACCCGCGACGGCGCATGCCCTCGAAGTTCATGCTGCGCGCTTCAGCCGGGTTGCCGAACACGGTGACGTAGGCCGGTACATCCTTGCCGATCGCCGTGCCCATGCCGGAAAAGCTGTGGGCGCCGATATGGCAGAACTGATGCACCAGGGTGAACCCGGAGAGGATCGCCCAATCGTCGACATGCACATGGCCAGCCAATGCAGTGTTGTTGACCAGGATGCAATGGTTGCCAATGACGCTGTCGTGACCGATATGGGCATAGGCCATGATCAGGTTGTGATCACCCAGGGTGGTTTCCGAGCGGTCCTGCACGGTGCCACGGTGGATGGTCACGCCTTCGCGGATCACGTTGTGATCGCCAATCACCAGGCGTGTGGCTTCACCCTTGTACTTGAGGTCAGGGGTGTCTTCGCCTACCGAGGAAAACTGGTAGATGCGGTTGTGCCGACCGATGCGGGTCGGCCCTTTGAGAATCACGTGTGGACCGATGACGGTCCCCTCGCCGATCTCGACTCCGGCACCGATGATCGACCAAGGGCCTACCTCGACTCCGTCGGCGAGCTTCGCCGATGGATCGATGATTGCCCGAGGGTCAATCAAACTCATAGTTTGCGTTCCGCGCAGATGATCTCGGCCGAGCATACCGGCTTGCCGTCGACCGACGCCTGGCACTCGAACTTCCAGATCTGGCGCTTGCAGCTGATGAACTTGGCTTCGAGGATCAGCTGGTCACCCGGCAGCACCGGCTGGCGGAAGCGCAGCTTGTCGGAACCGACGAAGTAGTACAGGGTACCGTCCGCAGGTTTGACGTCGAGCATCTTGAAGCCGAGGATGCCGGCCGCCTGGGCCATGGCCTCGATGATCAGCACGCCCGGCATGATCGGATGCGCCGGGAAGTGACCATTGAAGAAAGGTTCGTTGATGCTGACATTCTTGTAGGCACGAATGCGCTGGGCCTCGACGTCCAGTTCCACCACCCGGTCCACCAGCAGGAACGGGTAACGGTGAGGCAGGTATTCGCGAATCTCGTTGATGTCCATCATTTCGGGGGGAAGCCTGTAGTAAAGATAGGGAGCGCCGGTTTTCACACGGCGCTCCTTTAGCAAATCAAAGAGTCAGTCTAGGGCTGTTCACTCTTGATCAGGAAATGGTATCAGCCTTCTGATGAAGCTTTATCGCCGGAGGTCACGGCGGCGAGACGCTTTTCCAGCTGTTGAAGGCGTTTTGACATCTCGTCCAGCTGGCGAATTCGTGCGGCGCTCTTGCGCCACTCGGCCAGCGGCTGCATCGCCGTACCGGAAGAATAGGCGCCTGGCTCGGTAATCGAGCGCGTCACCATGGTCATCCCGGATACGAAAACGTTGTCGCAGACATCGATGTGTCCAACCATGCCGACACCGCCGGCAATGGTGCAGTGCTTGCCAATCTTGGTGCTGCCGGAAATTCCGACACACGCCGCCATCGCCGTATGATCGCCGATCTGCACGTTGTGGGCGATCTGGATCTGGTTGTCGAGCTTGACCCCGTCACCGATGCGGGTATCGGCCAGAGCGCCGCGGTCGACCGCGGTGTTGACGCCGATCTCGACATCGTCACCGATGCTCACACCACCGATCTGGGCGATTTTCTGCCAGACGCCTTTCTCGTTGGCAAAGCCGAAGCCTTCGCCACCGATCACCGCGCCCGACTGAATGACCACACGCTTGCCGATACGCACGTCGTGGTACAGGGTCACCCGCGGGGCCAGCCAGCCGCCCTCGCCGATCACGCAACGCGCGCCGACGAAACACTGGGCACCGATGGTCACGCCCGGGCCGATCTGCGCACCGCTCTCGATCACTGCACAGGCACCCACACTGGCGCTGGCATCGACCTGGGCATCGGCGGCAACCACGGCGCTGGGATGAATTCCCGCTACAGCCCTGGGCTTTGGATCGAACAGGTGGGAGATGCGCGCGTAGGCGAGGTACGGATCGGGAACGATCAGGGCGTTACCGGCAAAACCCTCGGCGTCGGCCGGCTTGAGCAGGATCGCTGCCGCGTGGGTTTCAACCAGGTACTTGCGGTACTGCGGGTTGGCGAGAAAGCTCAACTGCCCCGGCCCGGCTTCCTGAAGGGTCGCCAGGCCAGTGATTTCCAGCTCCTCGGGGCCACTCAGGGTGGCGCCGAGGAACTCGGCCAGCTGACCGAGTTTCATGGTCACGGTCATGATCAACGGGACTGATTCATGCGCTCGATAACCTGGCGGGTGATGTCGTACTGAGGTTTGACATCAATGACCGCGCCACGCTCGAGAACCAGGTCGAAACCGCCTTTCTTGATCACTTCTTCAACCGCGCCATCCAGCTTCGGCTTCAGTTGTTTCAGCATTTCGCGATCAGCCACGGCCTTGGACTCGTTCAGCTCCTTGGACTGGAACTGGAAGTCACGGGCTTTCTGCTTGTATTCAAGCTCCAGGCGCTCGCGCTCAGGCTGGGCCATCTTGTCGCCACCGGCACGGATCCGGTCGGCAATGCCCTTGGCGCTGCTTTCCAGGTTCTTCAGCTTGGTCAGCTGCGGGCCGAATTTCTTCTCGGCATCGACTGCGTACTTCTTCGCCGCGTCCGACTCGAGCAGAGCCATTTGATAGTTCAGCACGGCAACTTTCATTTCGGCGAAAGCCGGGGTTGCGATCAGGGTCGCAGCCAGTACTGCCAGTTGAGTCAACTTACGCACGATGCACTCCTACAGAATCCGTTGTCGTTAGCAAGGGGCAGACCTTAGAAGGTCTGACCCAGAGAGAATTGGAACACCTGGGTATCGGCTTCGTCCGGCTTCTTCACCGGCATTGCCAGGCTGAAGCTCAACGGACCGAGCGCGGTAATCCAGGTCACGCCCAGGCCGACGGAGCTGGCCAGACCCGACAGGCCGACCTTCTCGCAGTTCGGCTTGGAACCGCAGTTGGTGTCGAAAACGTTACCCACGTCCCAGAAGACCGAGGTGCGCAGCGAGCGTTGGTCCTTGACGAACGGCAGCGGGAACAGCAGCTCCACACCACCCTGGACGAGGACGTTACCACCGAACGGCAGCGGATCCTGGTCCGGGTCTTCAATGGTACCGGGCTTGTTGCCCTTGCTCGGGGTACTGCGTGGGCCCAGGCTGCTGTCCTTGAAGCCACGTACCGAGTTGAAACCGCCGGCATAGTAGTTCTCGTAGAACGGCAGACCGGAGGTCGAACCGAAGCCATCACCATAGCCCAGCTCGGTGTGCAGGCGCAGGGTGTAGTCGTTGGTGATCGGCTTGAACAGCTGGCCACGGTAATCCAGTTTGAAGAACGACAGGTCGCTACCCGGAGTGGTCGCTTCCAGCACCAGGCTTTGCGAGTGACCACGGGTGGCCAGCACGCCCTTGTTCAGGGTCGACTCGGACCAGCCGGCCGAGGCCTTGAAGTTCAGGTACTTGTCGCCTTCCTTGTCGACGAAGTCAAAGATCTCGTCAACGGTGTACTTGCCGGTCTTGATCTCGTCCTGCTGTACGGTCAGGCCGAAGGTCAGGCGCGAGGTCTCGCTGATCGGGTAGCCAACACTGACACCGGCACCCAGGCTGTCAACCGCATAGCTGGCCACGTCGACGTCGAGGTCATCGTAGTCGGTGGTGCGATAGAAAGCGTTGTAGCCCAGGCTGACGCCATCGGCGGTCCAGTAGGGGTCAACGAAGCCGAAGTTGTAGCGGCTCTGGTATTCACTGCGGGTCAGACCGATGGAAACCTTGTTACCGGTACCGAGGAAGTTGGTCTGGCTGATCGAACCACCGAGGATCAGGCCGGCGCTCTGGGCGAAACCGACGCTGGCGGTGATCGAACCGGAAGCTTGTTCTTCAACACTGTAGTTGACGTCGACCTGGTCGTCGGTGCCCGGTACGGCCGGGGTCTCGACGTTGACTTCCTTGAAGAAGCCCAGGCGCTCCAGACGGGTCTTGGACTGGTCGATCAGGTAGGTCGAAGCCCAGCCGCCTTCCATCTGGCGCATTTCACGACGCAGCACTTCGTCTTCGGACTTGGTGTTGCCGCGGAAGTTGATACGGTTGACGTAGGCACGCTTGCCCGGGTCGACCACGAACATGATATCGACAGTGTGGTCATCGTCGTGCGGCTGTGGCACACCGTTGACGTTGGCGAAGGTATAGCCTTCGTTACCCAGACGGCGGGTGATCAGCTCGGAGGTGGTGGTCATCACCTTGCGCGAGAACACCTGGCCTGGTTGGACCAGCAGCAGCGACTTGATCTGGTCTTCCGGCACCTTGAGGTCACCGGAGAGCTTGACGTCACGTACCGTGTACTTCTCGCCTTCGTTGACGTTGACGGTGATGTAGACGTGCTTCTTGTCCGGGGTGATCGACACCTGGGTGGAAGCGATGTCCATGTTGATGTAGCCGCGGTCCAGGTAGTAGGAACGCAGACGCTCCAGGTCACCGGAGAGTTTTTCGCGGGCGTACTTGTCATCGTTCTTGAAGAACGACAGCCAGTTGGTGGTCTTGAGCTCGAACAGGCCGATCAGGTCTTCATCGGGGAAGACGGTGTTGCCGACCACGTTGATGTGCTGGATCGCAGCGACAGTGCCTTCGTTGATCTTGATCTTCAGGCCCACGCGGTTACGCGGTTGCGGCACCACCTCGGTGTCGACCTCGGCCGAGTAGCGGCCCTGGGCAACGTACTGGCGTTGCAGTTCGTTGCGCACACCTTCAAGGGTGGCACGCTGGAAGATCTCGCCTTCGGACAGACCGGACTGCTTCAGACCTTTCATCAGGTCTTCGGTGCTGATCGCCTTGTTGCCTTCGATCTCGATGCTCGACACCGAAGGACGTTCGACCACGGTAATGATCAGGACGTTGCCGTCCCGGCTCAGTTGGATGTCCTGGAAGAAACCGGTCTTGAACAGGGACCGGGTCGATTCCACCAGGCGCCGGTCATCGGCCTCATCGCCGACGTTCAATGGCAAGGCACCAAAAACGCTGCCCGCGGAAACCCGCTGCAGACCATTGACACGAATATCGGAGATGGTGAAGGACTCGGCGTGAACTTCAGCGATCATCAGTACGGCGAGAACCGCAGTTAGCAGCAGACGTTTCATGAAGTCCTTTCTTATTCCAACTGGCAATAAACGACCCACCGCGGGACGCGGCAGGTTCGCAATTGAGCGAAGCTTTACAGTCGACCCAAATCGTTGATCAGGGCAAGCAACATCACCCCGACTACCAAACTGATACCGATCTGGATCCCCCAACCTTGCACCCGATCCGAAAGCGGACGACCACGCGCCCACTCGATCAGGTAGAACAGCAAATGCCCCCCATCCAGTACAGGAATGGGCAGCAAATTAAGAACCCCCAGGCTAATGCTCAGGTAGGCGAGGAAATTCAGGAAATCCCCAACACCGGACTGGGCCGAAGCGCCCGCCACTTTAGCAATGGTTATCGGTCCGCTCAAGTTTTTTACCGAGAGCTCGCCGAACAGCATTTTCTTCAGCGATTCCAGGGTCAGGACACTCATGTTCCAGGTCCGCGAAAGCCCCTCCCCTACAGCCTCGAGCGGCCCGTAACTGACTTCGCGAAGCATGGCATCCGGCCACTTCACCGCTTTGACCCCGGCACCGAGATAACCCGTGGCCGATTTGCCTTCACCGC
Organism: Pseudomonas sp. ZL2; assembly: GCF_054788455.1. Classification (NCBI taxonomy): domain Bacteria; kingdom Pseudomonadati; phylum Pseudomonadota; class Gammaproteobacteria; order Pseudomonadales; family Pseudomonadaceae; genus Pseudomonas; species Pseudomonas sp. ZL2. The sequence continues at coordinate 122,238 of NZ_JBGOGX010000011.1, forward strand.
GACTGGCCAACGTCACCGGCAGCTCCAGCGGCGCCCCGTCACGCTCGATGCGCAGGACGATCTTGCTGCCAGCCCGGCCACGTACGGTATCGACCACTTGCTGCCAGTTGTTCAGCGCCTGGCCATCGAGCGCCAGCAAACGGTCACCGGTTTTCAACCCGGCAGCATTTGCTGGCCCCTTCGGGTCGAGTTCAGCCAGCACCGGCGGCAATACCGGGCGCCACGGGCGTAAGCCCAGCGAGCGAATCGGGTCCGGATCGTCGGCGCCCTTGAGCCAGTTATTGAGGGTCAGCACGTGCGGGCTGTCAACGGACGCGCCCTCCTCGCGCACACTGATGTGCAACTGGCCGCTTTCACCCAGACGGCGGATCAGTTGCAGGTTGACTGCCGCCCAGCCACTGGTTGGCTTGCCATCAATGGAAACAATTTCCTGGCCAGCTGTGAGCCCGGCCACTTCGGCGATACTCCCCGCCTCGACCGCACCGATGACCGGACGCTCCTGCTGGGTGCCGACCATGGCCAGGACCCAGAAGAAGAAAAACGCCAGGAGAAAGTTGGCCACCGGGCCCGCGGCAACAATCGCGATGCGCTGGCGCACGGACTTGCGGTTGAACGATTGCTCGACCTGATCGCGCGGCACCTCGCCTTCGCGCTCGTCGAGCATCTTGACGTAGCCGCCCAGCGGAATGGCCGCCACCACGAACTCCGTGCCATGGCGGTCATGCCAGCGCAGCAGCGGCATGCCGAAACCGACGGAGAAACGCAAAACCTTGACGCCGCAACGCCGGGCCACCCAGAAGTGACCGAATTCGTGAAAGGTGACCAGCACACCCAATGCCACCAGGGTGCCGATAATCATGTAGAGCGCACTCATGTCTTTCTCCGAATGACGTTCAGCGGCACCGGGCCTGACGCACTGATGCGCCAGGCCTCAGCGACCGTGATGAGCCAACCATTGTCCGGCCAGTTGCCGCGCACGCTGATCAGCGGCAAACACCGCATCAAGCGACTCGACGGCAACCACCGGCTCCTGATCGAGCACTTGTTCGATCATACTCGCGATCTCGGGGAAGCGGATGCGCCGCTGGAGAAATGCCTCCACCGCCACTTCGTTGGCCGCGTTGAGCATGGCCGGCGCGCTGTTACCCGCCTCGGCCGCCTCACGGGCCAGGCGCAGGCAAGGGAAACGCTGCTCGTCCGGCGCCTTGAAGTCCAGCCGGGCAATCGCGAACAGGTCCAGTGGCGCCACGCCTGAATCGATACGCTCCGGCCAAGCCAGAGCATTGGCGATCGGCGTGCGCATGTCCGGATTGCCCAACTGGGCCAGCACCGAACCGTCGACATAATCGACCAGCGAGTGGATCACACTTTGCGGGTGCACCACCACCTCAACCTGGCTCGGCCGGGCATCGAACAGCCAGCAGGCCTCGATCAGCTCCAGGCCCTTGTTCATCATGCTCGCCGAGTCGACCGAGATCTTGCGGCCCATGGACCAGTTCGGGTGGGCGCAGGCTTGCTCGGGACTGACATCCACAAGCTCGGCCATCGGCGTTTCGCGAAACGGCCCGCCAGAGGCGGTCAACAGGATACGGCGCACGCCAACCTGAGCCAGGCCGCGGGAGTAATCACCCGGCAGGCACTGGAAGATCGCATTGTGCTCGCTGTCGATCGGCAGCAGCACCGCACCACTGCGACGTACCGCCTGCATGAACAAGGCGCCGGACATCACCAGCGCTTCCTTGTTGGCCAGCAACACCTTCTTGCCCGCCTCGACTGCCGCCAGGGTCGGGCACAGGCCCGCAGCGCCGACGATCGCGGCCATCACGGCATCCACCTCGGCAGCTGCGGCCACCTGGCACAAGCCATCTTCGCCAACCAGCACTTCAGTGGCCAAGCCGGCTGCCGCCAGGCCTTCACGCAGTTGCTGCGCAGATTCGGCTGTCGGCACCACGGCAAACACCGGGGTATGGCGCACGCACAGGGCCAGCAGCTCTTGCAGGCGCGAATAACCGCTCAGGGCGAACACCTGGTAACGATCCGGATGGCGGGCAATCACATCGAGGGTGCTCAGGCCGATGGAGCCAGTCGCACCCAGCACGGTAATACGTTGCACGCCGCTCACATCGCGCCCCAATTGGCTGCCCAGAGCAGCACGGCAAACACCGGAATAGCCGCGGTGAGGCTGTCGATACGGTCCAGCACGCCACCGTGGCCGGGCAGCAGATTACTGCTGTCCTTGATCCCCGAGCGGCGCTTGAACATGCTTTCGGTCAGGTCGCCAACCACCGACACCAGCACCACCACTGCAGCGCCGAACAGGCCAAGCATCAGCTCGCCTGCGCTCCAGTCACGGTAGATACCCACCGCAGCGGTGATGACCAGACTCAGGACCAGGCCGCCATAGACGCCTTCCCAGCTCTTGCCCGGGCTCACTTGCGGGGCCAGTTTGCGCTTGCCGAAGGCGCGGCCGGAGAAATACGCACCGATGTCCGCCCCCCAGACCAGCACCATGACCGCCATGATCAGCCAGTTGCCCAGCGGCCACTGCTTGAGCAGCACCAGGCCTTGCCAGGCCGGCAGCAGGATCAGCAGCCCGATCAGCAGGCGGCAGGCAGCACTGGCCCACAGCTCGCTGCTGCGCGGATAGGTGAGCACCAGCCAGGTGGCCAGCCCCCACCACAATACCGACGCGCCCAGCACCCACGGTGCCAGGTCGGGCATCAGGTAGAGCAGCATCAGCAGCCCGGCGACGACCGCCGCATAGGCTACCCGCAGGGATTGCGCGACCAGGCCGGCCAGGCGTGCCCATTCCCAGGCGCCCAGGGTCACCACCACACCGATGAACAGGGCAAAATCGCCACCGTTCAGCAGGAAGAAGCCACACAAGGCGATCGGCAGCAGGATCAGCGCAGTAATGATGCGTTGTTTAAGCATTAAGCACGGGCTCCAGCTTCGACCTGCTCGCTGGTTTTCCCGAAGCGGCGCTGGCGCGAAGCGAAATCGGCCAGCGCGGTGCGCATGGCCTCGTGTTTGAAGTCCGGCCAGAACAGGTCGGAAAAGTACAACTCGGCGTAGGCCAGCTGCCACAACAGGAAATTGCTGATGCGGCGCTCACCACCGGTACGGATGCACAGATCGGGCAGCGGCAGGTCGCCTGTGGCCAGGCAGGTCTGCAGCAGCTCGGGGGTGATATCGTCCGGACGCAGGTGACCGGCCTGGACTTCCCGCGCCAGGCGCTGGGCGGCCTGGGCGATATCCCACTGACCGCCATAGTTGGCGGCGATCTGCAGGATGAAGCGGTTGCTGCCAGCGGTCAGCGCTTCGGCTTCACGCATGGCGGCCTGCAGCTCAGGGTGAAAGCGCGAGCGGTCACCGATGATGCGCAGGCTGATGTTGTTGTCGTTGAGGCGCTTGGCTTCCCGGCGCAAGGCCGAGAAGAACAGCTCCATCAACGCCCCGACCTCTTCAGCCGGGCGCTGCCAGTTTTCACTGGAAAAGGCGAACAGGGTCAGCACCTCGACCTTGGCCTCGGCGCATACCTCGATGACCGCGCGCACCGCGTCCACACCGGCCTTATGCCCGGCGACACCGGGCAACAGGCGCTTCTTCGCCCAGCGATTATTCCCATCCATGATGATCGCGACATGGCGCGGCACCGATGGGGACACACCTTGCTTGGTCTTTTCCATTGAAAAAAGTCCCGACCCTTAAACGGCCATCAGGTCCTTTTCTTTCTGCTTGACGGCAACTTCGATCTCAGCCACGAATTTGTCAGTCAGCTTCTGGATTTCGTCGGCGGCACGGCGTTCGTCGTCTTCGCTGATTTCCTTTTCCTTGACCAGATCCTTGAGCTGGCTCAGTGCATCGCGACGGATATTGCGCACGGCAATACGGCCATCTTCAGCGGCGTCACGAGCCTGCTTGGTGAAACCCTTGCGGGTCTCTTCGGTCAGCGCCGGCATGGTGATCAGCAGCAACTCGCCCAGGTTGGTCGGGTTGAGGTTCAGACCCGCACTGCCGATAGCCTTGTCGACAGCGCCCAGCATATTGCGCTCGAACGCCACGACCTGCAGGGTACGGGCATCTTTCACGGTGATGTTGGCCACTTGCTTGATCGGCGTATCGGCACCGTAGTAAGGAACCATCACACCTTCCAGAACGCTAGGATGCGCCTGGCCAGTACGGATTCGGCTGAAAGCGTGCGCCAAGGACTCCAGCGACTTTTGCATGCGCTCTTGAGCGTCTTTCTTGATTTCGTTGATCATTTTTGAACTTCCTCGATCAGAGTTCCTTCAGCGCCGCCATGCACGATGTTCAGCAGGGCGCCGGGCTTGTTCATGTTGAAGACGCGCAGCGGCATCTTGTGGTCGCGGCACAGGCAGATTGCCGTCAGGTCCATCACGCCCAGCTTGCGATCCAGCACTTCATCGTAGGTCAGATGATCGAACTTCTCGGCATGCGGGTCTTTGAATGGATCTGCAGTGTATACACCATCGACCTTGGTTGCCTTCAATACCACGTCGGCATCGATTTCGATGGCGCGCAGGCAAGCGGCGGAGTCAGTGGTGAAGAACGGGTTGCCGGTACCGGCAGCGAAGATGACCACTTCTTTCGAGTTCAGGTGGCGCATGGCTTTGCGGCGATCATAGTGATCGGTCACGCCTACCATGGAGATGGCCGACATGACGATCGCGGTAATGTTCGCCCGCTCCAGCGCATCGCGCATGGCCAGGGCATTCATTACGGTCGCCAGCATGCCCATGTGGTCGCCAGTGACGCGGTCCATGCCGGCTGCACTGAGCGCCGCGCCACGGAACAGGTTGCCACCACCGATCACCAAGCCTACCTGAACACCAATGCCGACCAGTTGGCCGACTTCCAGCGCCATGCGATCCAGGACCTTGGGGTCGATCCCGAACTCTTCCGAGCCCATCAGGGCCTCGCCGCTAAGCTTGAGTAGAATGCGTTTATAGCGAGCTTGATAACCACTGCCCTGCTGAGCCATTGCGAATCTCTCCTGCGGCGTTTGTAAAAAAATCTGGCGGGCTGTTTTCAGCCTGCGCGTAACTCTAGCGTGGCGCAGCTACTGCGCCAGCGAAAGGCGGTCTCGTAAACCGCTCCCGCTTTGACAAAGAGGCTGCGCGCGTGAGCGGGCAGCCTCTTCGGGGCGACAGAGGTGAATCTGTCTTATTGCTTGGCAGCAGCCAGCTGAGCGGCAACTTCTTCAGCGAAGTTGTCGACCGGCTTCTCGATGCCTTCGCCTACTTTGAAGTAGGTGAAGGAAACGATTTCAGCGCCAGCTTTCTTGGCCAGCTCACCGACCTTGATTTCCGGGTTCATGACGAACGCTTGCTCGACCAGGCTGGCTTCGGCCAGGAACTTCGAGATACGGCCTTTGACCATGTTCTCGACGATGTTCTCAGGCTTGCCCTTGATCTTCTCTTCGTTCAGGGTCAGGAAGACGTTCTTCTCGCGCTCGATCGCTTCAGCCGAAACTTCCGATGGCAGCAGGAACTCAGGGTTGCTTGCAGCCACGTGCATGGCGATTTCTTTGGCCAGCTGGACGTCGCCGCCCTTCAGGACAACAGCAACACCGATCTTGTTGCCGTGCAGGTAGGTGCCGACAACGTCACCTTCAACGCGCACCAGGCGACGGATGTTGACGTTCTCGCCAACCTTGGCAACCAGGGCTTCACGAGCCGATTCGCGGGAAGCGATCAGCGGAGCCGCGTCAGTCAGCTTCTCGGCGAAGGCTTGCTCAACGCTTTCGGCTACGAAGGTTTTGAAGTCGTCTTGCAGGGCCAGGAAGTCGGTCTGCGAGTTGACTTCCAGCAGAACGGCGGACTTGTCGTCGGCCTTGATGGCGATAGCGCCTTCAGCGGCAACGTTGCCGGCCTTTTTAGCGGCCTTGATGGCGCCCGAAGCGCGCATGTCGTCAATGGCTTTCTCGATGTCGCCGCCGGCCTTTTCCAGGGCCTTTTTGCAATCCATCATGCCTTCGCCGGTACGCTCACGCAGTTCTTTGACCAGCGCTGCAGTAATTGCTGCCATTTCAAATTCCTCTTGGATAGGTTTTCAACCATTCCACCCGATACTTGACGGGCGTTCAATTCTGTAAATCCACTTACCAGCACTCATGCAGTAACAAGATTGCAACGGCGATGCTGACAAGAGGATTTCAAGGTGGCAAAAAGGGGGCAAAGCCCCCTTTTCGCGTGCCGAGTAGACGCTAAGCGTCAGCTACTCAGGCTTCGGCAGCCGGTGCTGCTGCTTCTTCGGCGTACACTTCGGTACCGCCAGCAACGTTGTTGCGGCCACGGATAACGGCGTCAGCCATCGAACCCATGTACAGCTGGATAGCGCGGATGGCGTCATCGTTACCTGGGATGATGTAGTCAACGCCTTCTGGGCTGGAGTTGGTATCGACAACGCCGATGACCGGGATGCCCAGCTTGTTGGCTTCGGTGATAGCGATGCGCTCGTGGTCAACGTCGATCACGAACAGGGCATCAGGCAGGCCGCCCATGTCCTTGATACCACCCAGGCTGCGATCCAGTTTTTCCAGATCGCGCGAACGCATCAGGGCTTCTTTCTTGGTCAGCTTGGCGAAAGTGCCGTCTTCGGACTGGACTTCCAGGTCGCGCAGACGCTTGATCGAAGCACGGATGGTCTTGTAGTTGGTCAGCATGCCGCCCAACCAGCGGTGATCGACGTACGGCGAACCGCAACGTGCTGCTTCTTCAGCAACGATCTTGCCAGCGGAACGCTTGGTGCCGACGAACAGAATCTTGTTTTTGCCCTGGGCCAGGCGCTCTACGAAGGTCAGTGCCTCGTTGAACATTGGCAGGGTTTTTTCAAGGTTGATGATGTGAATCTTGTTACGCGCGCCGAAAATGTACTTACCCATTTTCGGATTCCAGTAACGGGTTTGGTGACCGAAGTGCACACCGGCCTTCAGCATATCGCGCATGTTGACTTGGGACATGATAGTTCCTTGATAAGTCGGGTTGGGCCTCCACGTATCCCAATGACCAACCCGCGACCCTAAGATCGAAGGCACCCAGGTCATCGTGTCGACACGTGTGTGGGTTTAGTGCTTCCGGAGCTATCCCCGGAAAGCGGCGCATTTTATACCACAGATGCCCGCCAAGCGAAACCCGAATTACCATAGAACGTCACAGGCTTTTGCACACACCGCCCATTCGCGCCAGAATGGCCCTTATATAAAGGCTGTATCAGCGCCATAGCCGCCTGAATCGGGCATGGCTCTGTTAGAATCCGGCCTTTCCCCAGATTATTCGCGCCTTGCTGCGCCGTAGAGAGCCTGTAATGACCGTTACCATCAAAACCGCCGAAGACATCGAAAAGATGCGCGTCGCCGGCCGCCTGGCCGCCGAAGTCCTGGAGATGATCGAAGAGCACGTCAAGCCCGGTGTCACCACCGAAGCGCTCGACCGCCTGTGCCACGACTACATCGTCAACGTCCAGAAAGCGATCCCGGCGCCACTCAACTACAAGGGTTTCCCCAAGTCGATCTGCACCTCGGTCAACCACGTGGTCTGTCACGGCATCCCCGGTGACAAACCGCTCAAGGATGGCGACACCCTGAACATCGACGTCACGGTGATCAAGGACGGCTACCACGGCGACACCAGCCGCATGTTCCACGTCGGCAGCGTGCCGGTGTGGGCCGAGCGCCTGTCCCAGGTCACCCAGGAATGCATGTACAAGGCCATCGAACTGGTCAAGCCGGGCTGCCGCCTGGGCGACATCGGTGAAGTGATCCAGAAGCACGCGGAAAAGAACGGCTTCTCGGTGGTGCGCGAGTTCTGCGGCCACGGCATCGGCAAGGTGTTCCACGAAGAGCCGCAGATCCTGCACTACGGCCGCGCCGGCACCGGCATGGAGCTCAAGGAAGGCATGACCTTCACCATCGAGCCGATGATCAACCAGGGCAAGGCCGACACCAAGGTGCTGGGCGACGGCTGGACCGCCATCACCAAGGACCGCAAGCTCTCGGCCCAGTGGGAGCACACCCTGGTGGTAACCGCGACCGGTTACGAAATCTTCACCCTGCGTAAAGACGACACCATTCCCCGCACATCGGCCTGACTCTTACAGGAAAGCCTCTCGATGCCCCAGGTGGATCCCGAGCTGTTCGATCGCGGCCAGTTCCAGGCGGAACTGGCCCTCAAGGCAAGCCCCATCGCTGCCTTCAAGAAAGCCATCCGCCAGGCCGGCGAGGTGCTCGACAACCGTTTTCGCAGCGGTCGCGAGATCCGCCGGCTGATCGAGGACCGCGCCTGGTTCGTCGACAACATCCTGCAACAGGCCTGGAATCAGTTCACCTGGAGCGAAGACGCCGATATTGCCCTGATCGCCACCGGCGGTTACGGGCGCGGCGAGCTGCACCCCTACTCCGACATCGACCTGTTGATTCTGCTCGACAGCGCCGACCATGAAGTCTTTCGTGACTCGATCGAACGCTTTTTGACCCTGCTCTGGGACATTGGCTTGGAAGTGGGCCAGAGCGTGCGCTCAGTCGATGAATGCGCCGAACAGGCCCGCGCCGACCTGACGGTTGTCACCAACCTGATGGAAAGCCGCACCATCGCCGGCCCCGAGCACCTGCGCCAGCGCATGCTCGAGGTGACCAGCACCGCGCACATGTGGCCGAGCAAGGAATTCTTCCTGGCCAAGCGTGCCGAGCAAAAGGCCCGGCACCACAAGTACAACGACACCGAGTACAACCTGGAGCCCAACGTCAAGGGCTCACCGGGCGGGCTGCGCGACATCCAGACGGTACTGTGGATCGCCCGCCGCCAATACGGCACCCTCAACCTGCATGCCCTGGCCGGCGAAGGCTTCTTGCTGGAAAGCGAGAACAACCTGCTGGCCTCGTCCCAGGAGTTTCTCTGGAAGGTGCGCTACGCCCTGCACATGCTGGCCGGGCGCGCCGAAGACCGCCTGCTGTTCGATCACCAGCGCAGCATCGCCGCCCTGCTCGGTTTTGGCGACGAGAACCCCAAGCGCGCCATCGAACAGTTCATGCAGCAGTACTACCGGGTGGTGATGAGCATCGCCGAGCTCAGCGACCTGATCATCCAGCACTTCGAAGAAGTCATCCTGGACGACGACAGCGGCAGCGCCCAGCCGCTGAATGCGCGCTTCCAGCTCCACGACGGCTATATCGAGGCAGTGCGCACCAACGTTTTCAAGCGCACGCCGTTCGCCATGCTGGAAATCTTCGTGCTGATGGCCCAGCACCCGGAAATCAAGGGCGTGCGCGCCGACACCATTCGCCTGCTGCGTGAACACCGGCACCTGATCGACGACGACTTTCGTAACGATATCCGCAACACCAGCCTGTTCATCGAGCTGTTCAAGTGCGAGATCGGTATCCACCGCAACTTGCGACGAATGAACCGCTACGGCATTCTCGGCCGCTACTTGCCGGAGTTCGGCCTGATCATCGGGCAGATGCAGCACGACCTGTTCCACATCTATACAGTCGATGCGCACACCCTGAACCTGATCAAGCACCTGCGCAAACTGCAGTACACCCCGGTTTCGGAGAAATTCCCGCTGGCCAGCAAGCTCATGGGCCGCTTGCCCAAGCCGGAGCTGATCTACCTGGCCGGGCTCTACCACGACATCGGCAAGGGCCGCCAGGGCGACCATTCGGAGCTGGGCGCAGTGGATGCCCAGGCCTTCTGTGCACGCCATCAGTTGCCGAGCTGGGATAGCCGCCTGATTGTCTGGCTGGTGCAACATCACCTGGTGATGTCGACCACTGCCCAGCGCAAGGACCTCTCCGACCCGCAAGTGATCCACGACTTCGCCCAACTGGTCGGCGATGAAACCCGCCTGGACTACCTCTACGTGCTGACCGTGGCGGATATCAACGCCACCAACCCGAGCCTGTGGAACTCCTGGCGCGCCAGCCTGCTGCGCCAGCTCTACACCGAGACCAAGCGCGCCCTGCGCCGCGGCCTGGAAAACCCGCTGGACCGCGAAGAACAGATTCGCCAGACCCAGGGCGCGGCCCTGGACATCCTCATTCGCGAGGGCACCGACCCGGACGACGTCGAGCAACTGTGGTCGCAGCTGGGCGATGACTACTTTCTGCGCCATACCGCCGCCGACGTCGCCTGGCACAGCGATGCCATCCTTCAGCAGCCGGCCGATGGCGGACCACTGGTACTGATCAAGGAAACCACCCAGCGCGAGTTCGAGGGCGGCACCCAGATCTTCATCTATGCCCCCGACCAGCACGACTTCTTCGCCGTGACCGTGGCGGCCATGGACCAGCTCAACCTGAACATCCATGACGCGCGGATCATCACCTCGAGCAGCCAGTTCACCCTCGACACCTATATCGTGCTCGACAACGATGGCGGCTCTATCGGCGACAATCCCGTGCGGGTCAAGCAGATTCGCGACGGCTTGACCGACGCCCTGCGCAACCCCGACGACTATCCGACCATCATTCAGCGCCGGGTACCGCGCCAGCTCAAGCACTTCACCTTTGCCCCGCAGGTGACCATCCATAACGATGCCCAGCGCCCGGTGACCATCCTCGAACTCAGCGCCCCCGACCGCCCCGGCCTGCTGGCGCGGATCGGCAAGATCTTCCTGGAGTTCGACCTGTCGCTGCAAAATGCCAAGATTGCCACCCTCGGCGAACGGGTCGAAGACGTGTTCTTCATTACCGACGCCGACAACCAGCCCCTGTCCGACCCGCAACTGTGCAGCCGCCTGCAGGATGCGATCGTCGAGCAACTGCGCGTCGACCAGGCGACCGGGGTGCCTTTGACCCGCCTGACCATTTGACCGTTTGACGAGACCTTGCGCCGATGAACAATGCTTTGAACCAGCTTCAGCCCTACCCGTTCGAGAAACTCCGTGCGCTGCTCGGCAGCGTTCAGCCAGCAGCGGACAAACGCGCCATTGCCCTGTCGATCGGTGAACCGAAGCATGAGTCGCCGGCCTTCGTCGCCCAAGCCCTGGCCGACAGCCTCAAGCAGATGGCCGTGTACCCGACCACTGTCGGCCTGCCGGCCCTGCGCCAGGCCATTACCCGCTGGTGCGAACAACGCTTTGGCGTGCCGGCCGGCTGGCTGGATGCCGACAAACACGTGCTGCCGGTCAACGGCACCCGTGAAGCGCTGTTCGCCTTCACCCAGGCCGTGGTCAATCGCAGCGACGACGGCCTGGTGATCAGCCCCAACCCGTTCTACCAGATCTACGAAGGCGCAGCCCTGCTGGCCGGCGCCACCCCGCACTACCTGCCGTGCCTGGACAGCAACGGCTTCAACCCGGATTTCGACGCGGTGTCGGCCGAGACCTGGCAGCGCTGCCAGATACTTTTCCTCTGCTCCCCAGGCAACCCCACCGGCGCCCTGGTGCCGATGGAGACCCTGAAAAAGCTGATTGCCCTGGCCGATCAGTACGATTTCGTGATCGCCGCCGACGAGTGCTACAGCGAGCTGTACTTCGACGAGCAAAGCCCGCCGCCGGGCCTGCTCAGCGCCTGCGTGGAACTGGGCCGCAGCGACTTCAAGCGTTGCGTGGTGTTCCACAGCCTGTCCAAGCGCTCCAACCTGCCGGGCCTGCGCTCAGGCTTCGTGGCCGGCGACGCCGAGATCATCAAGCCGTTCCTGCTCTACCGCACCTACCACGGCTGCGCCATGCCGGTACAAACCCAGCTGGCGAGCATTGCCGCCTGGAACGATGAAGAACACGTGCTGGCCAACCGCGACCTGTACCGCGAAAAGTTCGATGCAGTACTGGCGATCCTCGCCCCGGTACTGGACGTTCAGCGTCCGGACGGCGGCTTCTACCTGTGGGCCAAGGTGCCAGGCGATGACGCCGCGTTCACCCGTGACCTGTTCGAAGCCCAACACGTGACCGTGGTGCCGGGTTCGTACCTGTCGCGCGAAGTGGATGGCGTCAACCCGGGTGCCGGGCGGGTGCGCATGGCATTGGTAGCGCCATTGGCCGAGTGTGTAGAAGCAGCCGAGCGGATTCGCGCGTTCTTGCAGAAGTAAACGGCCCCATCGCGGGGCAAGCCCGCTCCCACAGATGATGGTAGGAGCGGGCTTGCCCCGCGATGCTTTACTTCACCGGCCCCAGATTCGCCTCACTCATGTCCAGCTCCCCCAGCACCTGACGCACCACGTCATCACCGATCTGATGCTGGCGATGCAGGTTGTACAGCTCCAGACGCTGGGCCCGCAGCGCGCGCAGGCGCAAGCGCCGTTCGAGTTGGTCCATTTGCGCGGCCAGGGCCTGGGCTTCGGCGCTGTCGTTGAAGGTATCGAGCTGATGCCGGTATTCAGCCATCAACCGCGCCTTGAGTTCAGCCGCCAGCGCTGCCTGGGAGGCATCCAGCGGGGTACCGGCCTCGGCCAGATCTTCTGCCTCAAGCGCGTGAATCGCCGCCTCGGCCGTGCGTCGCCAGGCCTCCTGGGCTTCCTGGCGCAGGGCGTCATCCGGGCTTTTGGTGACACCGCGCAACAGCAGCGGCAAGGCGATGCAGGCGGCGACCAGCGACAGCAGAATCACCCCGGCAGCGATGAAAATCAGCAGATCGCGCTCCGGGAAGTCCTTGCCGGCGCTGATCAACAGCGGCACCGACATGACACCGGCCAGGGTCACTGCCCCGCGCACGCCGCCGACGGTCAACAACCAGCAGGAACGGGCGTTGGGTACCAGCACCAGGTCTTCTTTGCCGCGCCAGCGGCGGATCACGCCAATCAGGCGCCAGATGCTCTGCACCCAGATAAAGCGCAGGGCCAGCAGTACCGCAAAGATCGCCACTACATCCAGGCAGCGCCATAGCAAGGTCGGCCACAGCGAGGCTTCGTGACTGGTCACCGCCTTGATGATGTCGGGCAACTGCAAGCCCAACAACAGAAAGATCAGACCGTTGAAAGCGAACTCCAGCAGCGACCAGACGCTGCGGTTGAGCAGGCGCGTGCTGGTCTGCCGGGGCAGCAGGTCGAGCCAGCTCTGCATCATCCCCGCCGCTACTGCCGAGAGAATGCCGGAGGCACCCAGGCGCTCGGCCAGCACATAAGCGGCAAACGGCAGCAGCAACATGAACACGACATGGGTGGCCGGGTCATCCCAGCCGCGGGCGATCATCCAGGCGCGCAGGCGGCCGACCAGCCAGCTCAGGGCCACACCGATGGCCAGGCCACCGACGGCGACCAGCACGAAGGTCAGGCTGGCCTCGGCCAGGGAGAACACGCCGGTGATTGCCGCCGCCAGGGCGAACTTGAAGGTCACCAGGCCCGAGGCGTCGTTCATCAGCGCCTCGCCCTGGAGCATGTGCATCAGGGGCGTCGGCAGGCGGTCCTGGGTGATTGCCGAGACCGCCACGGCGTCGGTGGGCGACAGTACCGCCGCCAGGGCAAAGGCCACCGGCAGAGGAATGCTGGGCAGGATCCAGTGAATGAAATAGCCGGCACCTACTACGGTAAACAGGACCAGGCCGACCGCCAGGGTCAGGATCGGCCCGCGTAGCCGCCAGAGGTCGCGCTTGGGCATCCGCCAGCCATCGGAAAACAGCAGCGGTGGCAGGAACAAGAACAGAAACAATTCCGGGTCCAGGGCCACGTGCAGGCCCAGGGTCGGCCACGCCAGCAAGGCGCCAGCGGCAATCTGTACCAGCGGCAGGGGCAGCGGGATCATCCGCCCGACCAGTTTGGAAACACTCACCAGCATCAGCAGGATGAGAACGGTGTAGGCTGATTGCATTCAGCGAGTCCTGTTCAATTCAAACGCATTCAATAACTTATGCGGGGCTGGGCACGGCATTGCCATTGAAACGACATATTAGCCGCTTAGGCTGCCGGCGCACCGCTGCACAAAAGTCGCAGAACCGTCCAGAACCTGTAACACAATGCTACAAAGAGCCGTGGCAACGCCAACCCAAAGCCGCCGACCATGGCATAATCCTTCACCATTTTTTCCCAGGGGGGCAAGACATGACCAAACGCGACACGCCATTGCACCTTTATGGAATCAAGGCCTGCGACACCATGAAGAAAGCCCGCACCTGGCTCGAAAACCAGGGCCTGGGCTACGATTTCCATGACTACAAGACCCAGGGCATTGACCGTGCGAGCCTTGAGCGCTGGTGCAATGAACATGGCTGGCAAACAGTACTCAACCGTGCTGGCACCACCTTCCGCAAACTAGACGACGCCCAGAAGGCCGATCTCGACCAGCTCAAGGCCATCGAACTGATGCTGGCCCAACCGTCGATGATCAAGCGCCCTGTGCTCGACCTCGGTAAGCGGACCCTGGTCGGCTTCAAGCCTGATCTGTACGCGGCCGCCCTTCAGTAACCCGGCGCCGAGCTTTCATTCAATTTCGCAAGAGGTAACTGCATGTCCACTTCCCTGTTCAGCCTGGCCTTCGGTGTCGGCACCCAGAACCGTCAAGGCGCCTGGCTGGAAGTCTTCTACGCACAACCGCTGATCAACCCGGCTGCCGAACTGGTCGCTGCCATCGCCCCGGTCCTGGGCTATGAAGGCGGCAACCAGGCGATCGCCTTCAGCACCAGCCAGGCTGCCCAGCTGGCCGAAGCCCTCAAGGGTGTCGATGCTGCCCAGGCCGCACTGCTGACCCGCCTGGCCGAAAGCAACAAGCCGCTGGTGGTCACCCTGCTGGCCGAAGACGCCGCGCTGACGTCCACCCCGGAAGCCTACCTGAAGCTGCACCTGCTTTCGCACCGCCTGGTCAAGCCACACGGCCTGAACCTGGCCGGTATCTTCCCGCTGCTGCCGAACGTGGCCTGGACCAGCCAGGGCGCCGTCGACCTGGCGGAGCTTGCCGAGCAGCAACTGGAAGCGCGCCTGAAGGGCGAGCTGCTGGAAGTGTTCTCGGTAGACAAGTTCCCGAAAATGACCGATTACGTAGTCCCTGCCGGCGTGCGTATTGCCGACAGCGCCCGTGTACGCCTGGGCGCCTACATCGGCGAAGGCACCACCATCATGCACGAAGGCTTCGTCAACTTTAACGCCGGCACCGAAGGCCCGGGCATGATCGAAGGCCGCGTTTCCGCGGGCGTCTTCGTCGGCAAGGGTTCGGACCTGGGCGGCGGCTGCTCGACCATGGGCACCCTGTCCGGCGGCGGCAACATTGTCATCAAGGTTGGCGAAGGCTGCCTGATCGGCGCCAACGCCGGTATCGGCATCCCGCTGGGCGACCGCAACACCGTTGAAGCCGGCCTGTACATCACTGCCGGCACCAAGGTGAACCTGCTGGACGAGAACAACCAGTTGGTCAAGGTCGTCAAAGCCCGCGACCTGGCCGGCCAGACCGACCTGCTGTTCCGCCGCAACTCGCTGAACGGTGCCGTGGAGTGCAAGACCCACAAGTCGGCCATCGAGCTGAACGAAGCGCTGCACGCCCACAACTAAGTGGTACCATCGGGTCTGGCCTAACGCCAGGCCCGATTTTCAGGTCCGATCATCATGTTCCAGCCCTCCCCCTGGCGCGCTGACTTTCCAGCCATCGACGCCCTGCAACGCCAGCACCAGACCTACCTGGACAGCGCCGCTACCACGCAAAAACCGCAAATCCTGCTCGATGCCCTGAGCCACTACTACGGCCATGGTGCTGCCAATGTGCACCGTGCCCAACACTTGCCCGGCGCCCTGGCGACCCAAGCCTTCGAACGCAGCCGGGAAAAGGTCGCCGGCTGGCTGAACGCCGTCGACAGCCAGCAAATCGTCTTCACCCATGGCGCCACCTCGGCCCTGAACCTGCTCGCCTATGGGCTTGAGCCGCTGTTCGAGGCCGGTGACGAAATTGCCATTAGCGCCCTGGAGCACCACGCCAACCTGCTGCCCTGGCAACAGCTGGCACAGCGCCGCGGACTCAAGCTGGTGGTGCTGCCACTGGACAGCCGCGGCCTGATCGACCTCAACATCGCCCTGCAACTGATTGGCCCGCGCACCCGGGTGCTGGCGGTCAGCCAGTTGTCCAACGTACTTGGTGCCTGGCAGCCGCTGGAGCCCCTGCTGGCCCATGCCCAGGCCCAGGGCGCGCTCACCGTGGTCGATGGCGCCCAGGGCGTGGTCCACGGCCGTCATGACGTACGCCAGCTGGGCTGTGACTTCTACGTATTCTCCAGCCACAAGCTGTATGGCCCTGACGGCGTCGGCGTGCTCTACGGCCGCAGCGAGGCCCTGGCGCGCCTGCGTCATTGGCAATTCGGCGGCGAGATGGTGCAGATCGCCGACTACCACAGCGCCAGCTTTCGCCCGGCGCCGCTGGGCTTCGAAGCAGGTACCCCGCCGATTGCCAGCGTGATCGGCCTCGGAGCCAGTCTCGATTACCTGGCGGGGCTCGATGCCCATGCGGTCGCCGAGCATGAAGCCGGCCTGCACCGGCATCTGCTGCGCGGCCTCAACGACCGCGAAGGCATCCGCCTGCTTGGCCAGCCGCAACTGGCCCTGGCCAGCTTCGTGGTCGACGGTGTGCACAACGCTGATCTGGCCCATATGCTCACCGAACAAGGCATCGCCGTGCGCGCCGGCCATCACTGCGCCATGCCATTGCTCAAAAGCCTCGGCCTGGACGGTGCGATCCGCGTGTCCCTGGGCTTGTACAACGACTCCGACGACTTGCAGCGTTTCTTCGAAGCTCTGGATCAAGCCCTGGAGTTGCTGCGATGAGCCTGCCGATGGCCGCACAGGAAGCCCTGAATGTCTTCGAACAGGCGGCCGGCTGGGAACAGCGCGCACGGTTGCTGATGCAATGGGGCGAGCGTCTGGCGCCCTTGAGCGAAGAGGAAAAGTCCGAATCCAATCGTGTTCATGGCTGCGAAAGCCAGGTCTGGCTGGTGGCCGAGCAGCAGGACGGCCAGTGGCGCTTCAAGGGTGCCAGCGATGCGCGGATCATCCGCGGCTTGCTGGCGCTGCTGCTGGTACGGGTCGAAGGGCTGTCCAGCGCCGAACTGGCGCAACTGGATCTGCCTGCCTGGTTCAATCAGCTGGGCCTGGGCCGCCAGCTCTCGCCTTCGCGCAGCAACGGCCTGAACGCCGTGCTGCAACGCATGTCTCAGCTCGCCGCGGGCGCCTGAGCCTTGCGCTCGGACGGGCGGCGGGCGCCGCCCACAAGCTTTTCCACCGCCTTGCTGGCGGCGACCATGCCGAAGGTTGCAGTGACCATCATCACCGCGCCGAAGCCGCCGGAGCAGTCCAGCTTAACCCCCTCGCCGACAAAGCTCTTCTGCAGGCAGACGCTGCCGTCGCCTTTGGGGTAGCGCAGCTGTTCGGTGGAGAACACACAGGGCACGCTGTAGTTGCGGGTCACCGTGCGGGAAAAACCATAATCGCGACGCAGGGTCGAACGCACCCGCGAAGCCAGCGGGTCGTTGAAGGTCTTGTTCAGGTCGGCGACGCGGATCTGGGTCGGATCGATCTGCCCTCCAGCACCACCGGTGCTGATGATGGTGACCTTGTGGCGCTTGCACCAGCCAATCAGCGCGGCCTTGGCCATGACGCTGTCGATGCAGTCGATCACACAGTCGATGTGCTCGCCGATGTACTCGGGCAGGGTTTCCTTGGTGACGAAATCCACCACCGCATGCACCTTGCACGCCGGGTTGATGGCCCGCAGGCGCTCGGCCATGACCTCGGCCTTGGCGCGGCCGATATTGCCCTCCTGGGCATGCAACTGACGGTTGGTATTGCTGACGCAGACATCATCGAGGTCGAACAGGGAGATTTCGCCCACGCCGCTACGGGCCATGGCTTCGGCCGCCCAGGAGCCGACCCCGCCGATACCGACGATGGCCACGTGGGCCTCGCGCAGGCGCTGCAGGCCGTTGTCACCGTACAACCGGGCGACACCGGCAAAGCGTGGATCTTCTGTACTCATGGCCCAACCCCGAAAAAACCGGCGCGTATTATAGGCCTCTTACGACGCGATGGCACCCTGCTGTACCCGCCGCCTGAGTCGTGCAATTGGTAAAGGTAGTTGTAATCCTGCTTTAATGTCCCATGCAATCCAAAGACTTGGACGACAAAAGTACGGGCTAAGAACTTCAGCTCCTGAAGCCAATCCAATCTTCTGCCACCGACCTGTTCTCACATTGCCAGGACAGGACGCACGCAGGATTCGCGCCCTCCGGCGCCCGCCCGTTCCACCTTTCGGAACCCGAACTATCTATGTCATCGCGTAAATTTGGTATCAACCTGGTGATAGTCATGGCCATCGCCGCGCTATTCACCGGGTTCTGGGCGCTGATCAACCGCCCGGTTTCCGCCCCCAACTGGCCGGAGCAGATTTCCGGTTTCTCCTATTCGCCGTTCCGCCAGGGCGAGAGCCCGCAAAAGGGCCAGTACCCGAGCGAGGACGAACTGCGCCAGGACCTCGAACAGCTCAGCAAGCTGACCGACAGCATCCGTATCTATACGGTGGAAGGCACACAGGCGGAGATTCCCCGCCTGGCCGAAGAGTTCGGCCTGCGCGTGACCCTGGGGGTGTGGATCAGCCCGGACCTTGAGCGCAACGAGCGGGAAATCGAGAAAGCCATCGAACTGGCCAACAGCTCGCGCAGTGTCGTGCGGGTCATGGTCGGCAACGAAGCGCTGTTCCGCAAGGAGATCACCCCGGAGGCGCTGATCCAGTACATGGACCGGGTGCGCGCGGCGGTAAAGGTACCGGTGACCACCAGTGAGCAATGGCACATCTGGAAAGAACATCCGGAGCTGGCCAAGCATGCCGACCTGGTGGCTGCGCACATCCTGCCATACTGGGAATTCATCCCGATGAAGGATGCCGGCCAGTTCGTCCTCGACCGTGCCCGCGACCTCAAGCAACAATTCCCACGCAAACCGCTGCTGCTGTCTGAAGTCGGCTGGCCAAGCAACGGCCGCATGCGTGGCGGTGCCGAAGCGACCCAGGCCGACCAGGCCATCTACCTGCGCACCCTGGTCAACAAGCTCAACCGCCAGGGCTACAACTACTTTGTCATCGAAGCCTACGACCAGCCGTGGAAAGCCAGCGACGAAGGCTCGGTGGGCGCTTACTGGGGCGTATTCAATGCCGCACGCCAGCAAAAATTCAACTTTGAAGGCCCGGTTGTAGCCATTCCGCAATGGCGCGTGCTGGCGGTCGGTTCGGTGGTACTGGCGATGCTCTCGCTGACCCTGCTGCTGATCGACGGCTCGGCCCTGCGCCAGCGCGGCCGGACCTTCCTGACCTTTATCGCCTTCCTTTGCGGTTCGGTACTGGTGTGGATCGGCTACGACTACAGCCAGCAATACAGCACCTGGTTCAGCCTGACCGTGGGCTTCCTGCTCGCCCTCGGCGCCCTCGGCGTGTTTATCGTGCTGCTCACCGAGGCCCATGAGCTGGCCGAAGCGGTGTGGATTCACAAGCGCCGCCGGGAATTCTTGCCGGTGCAGGCCGACGCGGCCTACCGTCCCAAGGTCTCGGTGCATGTGCCGTGCTACAACGAGCCGCCGGAGATGGTCAAACAGACCCTCAACGCCCTGGCGGCGCTGGATTATCCGGACTACGAAGTCCTGATCATCGACAACAACACCAAGGACCCGGCGGTCTGGGAGCCGATCAAGGCTCACTGCGAGATGCTCGGCGAGCGCTTCAAGTTCTTCCACGTCGCGCCCCTGGCCGGTTTCAAGGGCGGTGCGCTGAATTTTCTGATCCCGCACACCGCCAAGGATGCCGAAGTGATCGCAGTGATCGACTCGGACTACTGCGTCGACCGCAACTGGCTCAAGCACATGGTGCCGCACTTCGCCGATCCGAAGATCGCCGTGGTGCAATCGCCCCAGGACTACCGCGACCAGAACGAAAGCACCTTCAAGAAGCTGTGCTACAGCGAATACAAGGGCTTCTTCCATATCGGCATGGTCACCCGCAACGACCGTGACGCGATCATCCAGCACGGCACCATGACCATGACCCGGCGCTCGGTGCTCGAAGAGCTGGGCTGGGCCGACTGGTGCATCTGCGAGGATGCAGAGCTCGGCCTGCGGGTGTTCGAGAAAGGCTACTCGGCGGCCTATTCCCACGAGAGCTATGGCAAGGGCCTGATGCCTGACACCTTCATCGACTTCAAGAAGCAGCGCTTCCGCTGGGCCTACGGCGCCATCCAGATCATCAAGCGCCATGCCGCAAGCCTGCTACGCGGCAAGGACTCGGAACTGACCCGTGGCCAGCGCTATCACTTCCTCGCCGGCTGGCTGCCGTGGATTGCCGATGGCATGAATATCTTCTTCACCGTCGGCGCCCTGCTGTGGTCGGCGGCGATGATCATCGTGCCGCAACGGGTCGACCCACCGCTGCTGATCTTCGCCATTCCGCCACTTGCGCTGTTCGTCTTCAAAGTCGGCAAGATCGTGTTCCTCTACCGCCGTGCGGTAGGCGTGAACCTCAAGGACGCTTTCGCCGCAGCCCTGGCCGGCCTTGCCCTGTCGCACACCATTGCCAAGGCGGTGCTGTACGGTTTCTTCACCAGCAGCATCCCGTTCTTCCGCACGCCGAAGAACGCCGACAGCCATGGTTTGCTGGTGGCGCTTTCCGAAGCCCGTGAAGAGCTGTTCATCATGTTGCTGTTGTGGGGTGCGGCGGCCGGGATCTACCTGGTTCAGGGCCTGCCGAGCAACGACATGCGCTTCTGGGTGGCCATGCTGCTGGTGCAGTCGCTGCCGTACCTGGCGGCACTGATCATGGCCATGCTGTCATCGCTGCCCAAGCCGGTGGATGCCGCGCAGCCGGCCCAGGCCTCCTGACCCCGGGGCGGCCTTGCCGCCCTTTCGCCGGCAAGGCCGGCTCCCACAGGACGGGTAAACACCCAACCTGTGGGAGCTGGCTTGCCAGCGATGAGGCGCTGACAAACAGCGCAGATCCAAGGTCCTCAACCCCTGCTTTTGCTATAAGATAACCCCCCTCGAATTCGTGCCCTGCCTTGCCCCGGAGCTCCCCATGACGGCCCCAGCCGACCTCTCGCCTACCCTTGAACTGGCCTGCGACCTGATTCGCCGTCCGTCGGTAACCCCGCTGGACTTCGATTGCCAGAAACAGATGATGCAGCGCCTGGGCGATGCCGGTTTCATGCTCGAACCGATGCGGATCGAAGACGTCGACAACTTCTGGGCCACCCATGGCACCCAGGACGGTCCCGTGCTGTGCTTCGCCGGCCACACCGACGTAGTCCCGACCGGCCCGGTGCAAGCCTGGCAGAACGATCCGTTCGACGCCCTGATCGATGCCGATGGCATGCTCTGCGGGCGTGGCGCTGCCGACATGAAGGGCAGCCTGGCGGCCATGGTGGTGGCCACCGAGCGCTTCGTCGCCGACTATCCCAACCATCGCGGCAAGGTCGCCTTCCTGATCACCAGCGATGAAGAAGGCCCGGCCCACCACGGCACCAAGGCCGTGGTCGAGCGCCTGGCAGCACGCAACGAGCGCCTGGACTGGTGCATCGTCGGCGAGCCATCGAGCACCAGCCTGGTCGGTGACGTGGTCAAGAACGGCCGTCGCGGCTCGCTCGGCGCCAAGCTCACCGTGCGCGGCGTACAGGGCCATGTGGCCTACCCGCACCTGGCGAAGAACCCGATCCACCTGGCCACTCCGGCCCTGGCGGAACTGGCTGCCGAGCACTGGGACGAAGGCAACGCGTTCTTCCCGCCGACCAGCTTCCAGATCTCCAACCTCAACTCCGGCACCGGCGCCACCAACGTGGTGCCGGGCGAGCTGACCGCACTGTTCAACTTCCGCTTCTCTACCGAATCGACGGTCGAAGGCCTGCAGCAGCGAGTTGCCGCCATCCTCGACAAGCACCAGCTGGATTGGCACGTGGACTGGGCCTTGTCGGGCCTGCCGTTCCTCACCGAGCCGGGCGACCTGCTCGACGCCGTATCGGCGAGCATCAAGGCGGTCACCGGCCGTGAAACCAAGGCGTCGACCAGCGGCGGCACCTCCGACGGGCGCTTCATCGCCACCCTCGGCACCCAGGTGGTCGAGCTGGGCCCGGTCAACGCCACCATTCACCAGGTCAACGAGCGGATCCTGGCCAGCGACCTCGACGTGCTGACCGAAATCTACTACCAGACCCTGACCCGGTTGCTTGCCTGATGCTCACCTGCCCAATCTGCAGCGCCGCGCTGAGCACCCTCGACAATGGCGTGGCCTGCCCGGCCGGCCACCGTTTCGACCGTGCCCGACAGGGTTACCTGAACCTGTTGCCGGTGCAGCACAAGAACAGCCGTGACCCGGGCGACAACCAGGCCATGGTCGAGGCCCGCCGCGACTTTCTCAACGCCGGGCATTACGCCCCGGTGGCCCGGCGCCTGGCCGAGCTTGCCGCTGAACGCGCGCCGGCACGCTGGCTGGATATCGGCTGTGGCGAGGGTTACTACACCGCGCAGATCGCCGCAGCGCTGCCCGAGGCCGACGGTTATGCCCTGGACATCTCCCGCGAAGCGGTCAAGCGTGCCTGCAAGCGCAACCCGGCGCTGACCTGGCTGGTGGCGAGCATGGCCCGGGTGCCGCTGGCCGATGCCAGTTGCCAGTTCCTGGCCAGTGTCTTCAGCCCGCTGGACTGGCAGGAAGCCCTGCGCCTGCTGAGCCCCGGCGGCGGCCTGATGCGCGTCGGCCCGACCAACGAGCACCTGATCGAGTTGCGCCACAAGCTCTACGATGAAGTGCGCGACTACGCCGACGACAAACACCTGGCACTGGTGCCAGCGGGCATGCAGCACGCCCATAGCGAAACCCTGAAATTCCGCCTCAGCCTTGCCGATAGCAAGGCCCGCGCCGACCTGCTGGCCATGACCCCGCATGGTTGGCGCGCCAGCGCCGATAAACGCGCGCGCGTCATCGACCAGGCCGAGCCTTTCGAGGTCACGGTATCGATGCGTTACGATTACTTTGTGCGCCAAGACTGAGCGCACCCGGAGCCCCTATGCGCCAACCCGATATCGAGATTTACCTGAAAGACGCCGACGTCGACCACAAGCAGATCGCCGCCTGGCTCACCGAGGCACTCGGCCCGTGCAGCGACTGGCAGCAGAAAGGCCAGACCTACAAGTGCAAGGCCGGTAACATTCCAGTTACCTGGTTACCGAAGGCTGTGGGCAAATGGAACAGTCTTTACCTGGAAAGCGACCAGACGCCGTGGGACGACGACATTGCCTGCGCGCGCGCCGCCTTTGCCGCGCTGAGCGTCGAAGTGCGCTGCGCACCGGGCACCTGGGTCGAGGAAGAAGGTGAAGAGGATGCCGATCGCTGGATCCGCATCAGTGCCGACGGTGAAGAGGAAATCACCTGGCGTACCAACTGAAATTGCTTCTTCGAAAAGGCCCGCCCCGGTTGTCCGGCGGCGGGCCTTTTCGCTTGTGGGCCCAGGCTCGAGGCTTGTGGCCCGGCGCTTACAGCCCGACTACGTCTTCTGCCTGCAGGCCTTTCTGGCCCTGAGTCAGATTGTATTCGACCTGCTGCCCCTCAAGCAGGGTGCGATGACCCTCCCCGCGGATGGCACGGTAGTGAACAAACACGTCCGCGCCACCTTCACGCTGAATGAAGCCGTAACCTTTGGCGTCATTGAACCACTTTACACTTCCAGTCTCACGAGACGACATCTGAACTACTCCGGATTTTTATTTTGGAATCGCCTGGCATGCAGAGAGGTCACGGCCCCCTGCCGACGCAGCTTGCACAAATCTCTTGCAAGCGGCGGACCGAGTATATGACACACTTAAATTAATTTTCATGACCGGGGCGCTTTTTGCTGAACTTGCGCAGATACGGCACACTAACCGACTGAGCAATCACTCGAAAATCTCATCCAGAGCACACACCGTATGACCCGTTCCCCCCTGCGCCGCCTGATCTTCGGCGCCCTGCGTCGCCTGTTGTACCTGTGGGTTCGCTCCGAGACCATCAACCAGTCGTCCTTCACCCTGAACCTGGATCGCAGCCGGCCGGTGTTCTACGCCCTGCAGTCGCCGTCGCTCACCGACCTTGCCGTGCTCGACCGCGAATGCACCAAAGCCGGGCTGCCACGCCCGGTGTTGCCCACCGCCGTTGGCACCCTGCAAGAGCCCGCTGGATTCTTCTACTTGACCCCGGAGCCCGACTGGCTCGGCCGCCAGGACAAGCGCGGCGCCCCGCCAACCCTGGCGCGGCTGGTCAACGCCATCAGCCAGCATGCCGAGGAAGACGCGCAGATCATTCCGGTCAGCGTGTTCTGGGGCCAGTCGCCGGCCAGTGAATCCAGCCCCTGGAAGCTGCTGTTCGCCGACAGTTGGGCGGTTACCGGGCGCCTGCGCCGGTTGCTCACCGTACTGATCCTCGGGCGCAAGACCCGCGTACAGTTCTCGGCACCGATTCACCTGCGCGAGCTGGTGCAGCACAACAAAGGTCACGAGCGCACCGTGCGCATGGCCCAGCGCCTGCTGCGCGTGCACTTTCGCAACCTCAAGTCCGCCGTCATCGGCCCGGACATTTCCCACCGCCGTAACCTGGTCAAGGGCCTGGTGCACGACCCGCTGGTGCGCCAGGCCATCGCCGATGAGGCCGAGCGCGAAAAGATCCCGCTGGCAAAAGCCGAGGCCCAGGCCCTGCGCTACGGCAACGAGATCGCCTCGGATTACACCTATACCGCCATCCGCTTCCTCGAAGTGGTGCTGAGCTGGTTCTGGAACAAGATCTACGACGGCATCAAGGTCAACCACATCGAGCAGGTGCAGGGCATCGCCCCGGGCCACGAAGTCATCTACGTGCCGTGCCACCGCAGCCATATCGACTACCTGCTGCTGTCCTACCTGCTGTTTCGCAACGGCCTGACCCCGCCGCACATCGCCGCCGGGATCAACCTCAACATGCCGGTGATCGGCGGCCTGCTGCGCCGTGGCGGGGCGTTCTTCATGCGCCGTACCTTCAAGGGCAACCCGCTGTACACCGCGGTGTTCAACGAGTACCTGCACACCCTGTTCACCAAGGGCTTCCCGGTCGAGTACTTCGTCGAAGGCGGCCGCTCGCGCACCGGGCGCATGCTGCAGCCAAAAACCGGCATGCTCGCCATTACCCTGCGCAGCTACCTGCGCTCATCGCGCACCCCGATCGTCTTCGTGCCGGTGTACATCGGTTATGAACGGGTGCTCGAAGGCCGCACCTATCTGGGCGAACTGCGCGGGGCGAGCAAGAAGAAAGAATCGATCTTCGACATCTTCAAGGTCATCGGCGCGCTCAAGCAGCGCTTCGGCCAGGTGGCGGTCAACTTCGGCGAGCCGATCCGCCTCGGCGCCTTCCTCGACCAGCAGCAACCCGGCTGGCGCGAGCAGGAGCACGGCCCGCAGTTCCGCCCGGCCTGGCTCAACGAAACCACCTCGCGCCTGGGCGAGAAAGTCGCCCGGCACCTGAACGAGGCAGCGGCGATCAACCCGGTCAACCTGGTGGCCCTGGCGCTGCTTTCCACCAGCCGCCTGGCCCTGGACGAACGCGCCCTGACCCGCGTGCTGGACCTGTACCTGGCGCTGTTGCGCAAGGTGCCCTACTCGCCGCACACCACGCTGCCTGAAGGCGATGGCCTGGCACTGATCAGCCACGTCAAGGGCATGGACCTGCTGGCCGAACAGAGCGATGCACTGGGCAAGATTCTTTACCTGGACGAGCAGAACGCCGTCCTGATGACCTATTACCGCAACAACGTGCTGCATATTTTCGCCCTGCCGGCCTTGCTGGCGAGCTTCTTCCAGAGCAGCTCGCGAATGAGCCGCGAGCTGATCCTGCAGTACACCCGGGCGCTGTACCCGTACCTGCAATCGGAGCTGTTCATTCGCTGGGAGCTGGATGAGCTGGACGCGGTCATCGACCAGTGGCTGGAGGCCTTCGTCGAGCAAGGCCTGCTGCGCTTTGAAAACGGCGTGTACCTGCGCCCGGCGCCGAGTTCGCGGCAGTTCGTGCTGCTGACCCTGCTGGCCCGGGCCATCACCCAGACCCTGCAGCGTTTCTACATGGCCACCGCCCTGCTGCTCAACAGCGGCCAGCACACCCTGAGCGCCGAAGAGCTGGAAGACCTCTGCGTGATCATGGCCCAGCGCCTGTCGATCCTGCACGGCCTGAATGCACCGGAGTTCTTCGACAAAACCCTGTTCCGCCACTTCATCCAGACCCAGATCGAGCAAGGCGTACTGCGTCCGGATACCAATGGCAAACTCGGTTACCACGAAAAACTCAGTGAACTGGCCGAAGGCGCAGCCAAGCGCGTGCTGTCGGCGGAAATACGCCTGTCGATCCGCCAGGTGGCCCTGCAGCGCAGTGAAGAGGCCACCGAAACCGCGGCATAGGCCATACTGGCCAGTGTCTTTGGAGCAACACGAATCAAACCGCCGGGCGACCGCAACCGCGGCGCCGGCGCTAAGGAGCTACTGATGAAAAAACTGTCCCTGATCCTTCTTGGCAGCCTGCTGGCCGCGTGCAGCAGCACCCCTGAAGCGTCCAAGGCCAGCCTTGATGGCGAAGTCTTCTACCTGCAGCGCATTGCCCTGCCGCCTGCCGCCACCCTGAGCGTCGCCCTGCAGGACGTGTCGCTGATGGACGCTCCCGCCGTTACCCTGGCCAGCCAGAGCGGCCCGGTCAAAGGCAATGTGCCGCTGCCCTTTCACCTGAGCTACGACCCGGCCCAGGTCAAGCCCGGCCACCGTTATGCAGTCAGCGCGCGGATCGAACTGGATGGCAAGCTGCTGTTCATCAACACCGAACACCACGGCGTTCAGCTTGATGGCAACGACCCGCAACCGGTGCGTATCAAGGTCGATGCCGTTCGTTGATTGATTGTTCTGCCCTTCGCATAAGGATGCTGCCATGTTTCGCCCAGCTCTAACCTTTACCGGCCTGTGCGCCGGCCTGCTGCTGTCGGCAAGCGCCCTGGCGCTGTCGCTCGGCGACCTCTCGCAAAAAGATGCCTCCACTGGCCTGAAGGACGCCCTGACCCAGGGCGCCCAGGTGGCGGTGAAACAACTGGGCACCCCCGGTGGTTTCAGCAATAACCCGGATGTGCGTATCGAGTTGCCGGGCAACCTTGGCAAAGCCGCCAAGAAGATGAAGGCGTTCGGCATGGGTGCCCAGGTCGAGCAACTGGAAACCAGTATGAACAAGGCCGCTGAAGCTGCCGTGCCGCAGGCCCAGGCGCTGCTGGTCGATGCCGTGAAGAAGATGACCGTGGAAGATGCCAAGGGCATCCTCAGCGGCGGCAACGACTCGGCCACCCAGTACCTGAGCAAGACCAGCCGCGAGCAGATTCGCGCCAAGTTCCTGCCGATCGTCAAGAAGGCTACCGACCAGGTCGGCCTGGCCCAGCAATACAACAGCTTCGCTGGGCAAGCGGCGACACTGGGCGTGCTGGATGCCAAGAATGCCAACGTCGAAGGCTATGTAACCGAGCAGGCGCTCAACGGCCTGTTCGAGATGATTGCCAAGCAGGAAGAAACCATCCGCCAGAACCCGGCTGCTGCGGCCACGAGCATTGCCAAGAAGGTGTTTGGCGCGCTTTGAGCCTCTCGCTCCAAAGGGCTGCTTGCGCAGCCCATCGCCGGCAAGGCCGGCTCCCACAATAGATCTGTGTCACCGCCCTCAGGCTTTCTTGACCCTGAACCACGCCGCATACAGCGCCGGCAGGAACAACAGCGTCAACGCCGTCGCCACGATCAACCCCCCCATGATCGCCACCGCCATCGGCCCGAAGAACACGCTGCGTGACAGCGGGATCATCGCCAGCACCGCCGCCAGGGCGGTCAGCACGATCGGCCGGAAGCGCCTTACCGTCGCCTCGATAATCGCCTGCCAGCGGTCCAGCCCGGCAGCGATGTCCTGTTCGATCTGGTCGACCAGGATCACCGAGTTGCGCATGATCATCCCCGACAGGGCAATGGTCCCGAGCATGGCGACAAAGCCGAACGGCTGGCGGAACACCAGCAGGAACAGGGTTACGCCAATCAGCCCCAGCGGTGCGGTGAGGAACACCATCACCGTGCGCGAGAAGCTGCGCAATTGCAGCATCAGCAGGGTCAGCACCACAACGATGAACAGCGGTACCCCGGCGTTCACCGACTTCTGCCCGCGAGTGGAGTCTTCCACCGTGCCGCCTACCTCTAGCAGATAGCCATCGGGCAGTTCTGCACGCACCGGGTCCAGGGTCGGCAGGATCTGCTTGACCAGGGTAACCGGTTGCTCTTTGCCGTAGATGTCGGCGCGCACGGTGACATTGGGCAGACGGTTGCGGTGCCAGATCACGCCTTCTTCAAAGCCGTATTCCAGGGTTGCCACCTGCGACAGCGCCACACTGCGGCCATTGTCGGTAGGCACCGCCAGGCTTGGCAGGTTGGCAAGCTCGCTGCGCTCCTGCTGGGTACCGCGCAGGAGGATCTCGATCAGCTCGTTGTCCTCACGGAACTGGCTGACCGCAGAGCCGGTCAGCGAGCTTTGCAGAAACTTCGCCAGGTTCGCCGTGCTCACTCCCAGGGCGCGGGCGCGGTCCTGGTCGATGTTCAGGTAAACCACCTTGCTCGGCTCTTCCCAGTCGAGGTGGACGTTGACCACATGGGGGTTCTCGCGCACCTTGGCCGCCACTTTGCGGGCCAGGGCGCGGACTTGCTCGATATGCTCGCCGGTGACCCGGAACTGCACCGGGTAGCCCACGGGCGGGCCGTTTTCCAGGCGCGTGACCCGCGAACGCAGGTCGGGGAATTGTTCATCGAGGGTGGCGATCAGCCAGCTGCGCAGTTGTTCACGCTCCTCGATGGTTTTCGCCAGCACGACGAACTGGGCGAAACTTGGCGCTGGCAGTTGCTGGTCCAATGGCAGGTAGAAGCGTGGCGAACCCGTGCCCACATAGGCTACATAGTTGTCGATGCCGGCGCGTTCCTTGAGCAGCGCTTCCAGACGCTTGACCTGCTCGGCGGTATTACTCAGCGAGGCGCCTTCGGCCAGCTTCAGGTCAACCATCAGCTCCAGGCGCCCGGAAGCCGGGAAGAACTGCTGGGGCACGAAGCGGAACAACAAAATACTGCCGATAAACAGGGCGATAGTCGCCACGATCACCGTCTTGCGCCGCTCCACGCACCAGCCGACCAGGCGCCGCACGCGCTGGTAGAACGGTGTGCCATACGGATCTGGCCCACCTTCGGCAGTGCCATGCTTGGCCGCGTGCAGCTTGGCCAGGTCCGGCAGCAGGCGCTCGCCCAGATAGGGCACGAACACCACCGCGGCAATCCACGAGGCGAGCAAGGCGATGGTTACCACCTGGAAGATCGAACGGGTGTATTCGCCCGTTCCGGACTGCGCGGTGGCAATCGGCAGGAAGCCGGCGGCGGTGATCAGGGTGCCGGTCAGCATCGGGAAGGCGGTGCTGGTCCAGGCATAACTGGCCGCCTTGAGCCGGTCGAAACCCTGCTCCATCTTGATTGCCATCATCTCCACGGCAATGATGGCGTCATCCACCAGCAGGCCCAGGGCCAGCACCAGCGCGCCGAGGGAGATCTTGTGCAGGCCGATACCGAAGTAGTACATGGCGGCAAAGGTCATCGCCAGTACCAGCGGAATGGCCAGGGCCACCACCAGGCCGGTGCGCATCCCCAAGGAGAAGAAACTCACCAGCAAGACGATGGCCAGGGCCTCTACCAACACCTGGACGAACTCGCCAACGCCGGTCTTCACCGCTGCCGGCTGATCGGACACCTTGCGCAGCTCCATGCCGGCCGGCAGATTGTGGGCGATGCGGGCGAACTCGGTTTCCAGGGCCTTGCCCAGCACCAGGATATCGCCGCCGGCCTTCATCGATACCGCCAGGCCGATGGCATCTTCGCCCATGAAGCGCATGCGCGGTGCGGGCGGATCATTGAAGCCTCGGCGCACATCGGCGACATCGCCAATACGGAAGGTGCGGTCACCGACCCGGATCGGGAACTGCTGGATCTGCTCGACCGTGGTGAAGCGCCCGCTGACCCGCAACTGCAGGCGCTCGGATGGAGTCTCGAAGAAACCCGCGGTGCTCACCGCGTTCTGCTCTTCCAGCGCCTGCTGCACCGCTGCCAGGGGCAGGCCGAGGGTGGCCAGCTTGAGGTTGGACAGCTCGATCCAGATCTTCTCGTCCTGCAGGCCAAGCAGCTCGACCTTGCCGACGTCCTTGACCCGCTGCAACTGGATCTGCACCCGGTCGGCGTAGTCCTTGAGCACGGCGTAGTCGAAGCCATCACCGGTCAGCGCGTAGATGTTGCCGAAGGTGGTGCCGAATTCATCGTTGAAGAACGGCCCCTGAATACCCTGGGGCAAGGTGTGCCGGATATCGGCGACCTTCTTGCGGATCTGGTACCAAAGCTCGGGGATGTCGGCCGAATGCATCGAATCGCGGGCCATGAAGGTGACCTGCGATTCACCGGGCCGTGAGAACGAGACGATCCTCTCGTACTCGCCGGTTTCCATCAGCTTCTTTTCGATGCGCTCGGTCACCTGGCGCGAGACTTCCTCGGCGCTGGCACCAGGCCAGATGGTGCGAATGACCATGGCCTTGAAGGTAAAGGGCGGGTCTTCGCTCTGCCCCAGTTTGGTGTAGGACAGCGCGCCGACCACGGCCAGCAGAATCATCAGGAACAGCACGATCTGCCGATTGCGCAGGGCCCAGGCGGAAAGGTTGAAACCCATCGGGACTTACTCCTTGGCCGCCAGATTCACCACACGATTGGACCGATCCACCGGACGTACCTGCTGCCCCTCCTGGAGCACATGCACGCCGGCCGCCACCACCCAGTCCGAGGCATTCAGGCCTTCAAGCACCGGCACGCTGTTTTCACCGTAGGCACCGACCCGTACCGGCACGCGCTTGAGGGTGTTGTTGGCATCGACACGCCAGACATAGGTCTGGCCGTTCTCTGCGGTCAGCGCCGAGAGCGGCACCGCCAGCGGAATCTGCTCGGCGTGCTGGATGAACACCCGGGCACTCTGGCCAAGCTCGGCCGGCACCTTGCCGGCGGTAAAGGCGATGCGCGCCGCAAAGGTTCGCGAGCGTGGATCGGCCGAAGGTGACAGCTCACGAATACGGCCATTGAAGCGTTGATCCGGTTGCGACCAGAGCTCCACCGACACCGGCTGGCCGACCTTGAAGCGCCCGAAGTTCTGCTCCGGCAGGCCGATCAGCACTTCACGCTCGCCATCGGTGGCCAGGGTGAACACCGTCTGGCCAGCGGACACCACCTGCCCCACTTCGACCTGGCGCTTGGCAATCACACCATCCTGAGAGGCCCGCAGCACAGCGTATTCCGCCTGGTTGCCGGCGACGTCGAACTCGGCGCGCACCTGTTTGAGCCGGGCCAGGCCCGCGCGGTAAAGGTTTTCAGCATTGTCATATTGCGAACGGCTGACCATCTGCCGGTCGAGCAGGGTCTTGTAGCGGTCGCGCTCGGCCTTGACCAGGCTCAGGTTGGCTTCGGCGGCGGCCAGTTGGGCACGGCTGGCTTCCAGTTGCAGGCGCACATCCTGGGGGTCGAGCTCGGCCAGCGCCTGCTCGGCCTTGACCCGCTGCCCCTCCTCGACCAGGCGCTTGCTGACCTTGCCGCCGATGCGGAAGGCCAGCTCCGGTTCGAAGCGCGCCCGCACCTCGCCAGGGTAGCTGTCGGCAGCGGCGCTGGCCGGCTGCGGCTGTACCACCATGGCCGGACGAAGGGAAGTCTGCGGTGCGCTTTCCTGCCCGCAGGCAGCAAGCAACAGCACAAGACTGACGGGCAAAGCGAGGGGCAAGGCAAGGCGCAACATGATGAATGACCTTTCGCGAATGGCGCTTTGAATATTTATACTGACGGGTATATTAAATCAGGGAGCCGGACCGGGGAAGCAGGCGTCCGAGAGAAATCCCATATTTATGCCGGGAGCAGCGCGTCGATATTTGCCCGCCGAAAGACCGGTCGCGATGTACCATGTGCACTTACTGGAATATGTATCTTTTCACTCATGCCCAAAGTCACCGCTCCCACCGGCCCCGGCCGGCCCAAGGACCTGGCAAAACGCCAGGCCATTCTCGAAGCAGCCAAGGCGCTGTTTCTAACCCTTGGCTATGCCAACACCAGCATGGATGCGGTCGCGACAGCGGCAGGTGTGTCAAAACTCACGGTCTACAGCCACTTCACCGACAAGGAGACGCTGTTCTCCTCGGCGGTGGTCGCCACCTGCACGGCGCAGCTGCCCGAACTGATCTTCGAGCTGCCTGAAGGCGTGCCGCTGGAGCAGGTATTGGTGAAGATCGGCCGCGGCTTTCAGGCGCTGATCAGCAGCGACCTGTCGGTCAAGTTGCACCGCTTGATCATGGCCCTGGGTAATCAGGACCCAAAGCTCAGCCAGATCTTCTTCGAGGCCGGCCCGTTGCGGGTCCTGCACGAGATGGAGGCGCTGTTGCGCCAGGCGGATGCGCGCGGGTTGCTGTGCATCGAGCTGCCGGCCAACGCCGCCGAGCACTTCTTCTGCCTGCTCAAGGGCGCGGCCAACTTCCGCTTGTTGCTCGGCTATGCCCCGGCGCTGGATGCCGAGGCTGCCGAGGCCCATGTCCAGGAAGTGGTGGCGCTGTTCATGCGCGCCTACCGGCCTTAAGGCTTGAGGGCTTTTTTCGGGTAGATGTCGTAGCGGCTGGATTTGCCTTCCAGGCTGTGGCTGGGCTTGGGGCCGTCGATGATCGGCGCCTTGCGCGGGCGCTTGACCACCACCCGGTGGCTGGCCAGGGCCAGGGCGGCTTCGAGCAGTGCCGGCGCATCGAGGTCGTCACCGACCAGCGGGCGGAACACGCGCATTTCCTTTTTCACCAGGGCGCTCTTGTCGCGGTGCGGGAACATCGGGTCGAGGTAGATCACCTGCGGCGGCTCGCCTTGCCAGTTGCGCATGTGCTCGATGGCATTGCCGCTGAGCAGCTGCATACGCGCGACGATCGGGCCGACCTCGGCGTCGCTGCGGGCGCGGGCCAGGCCATCTGCGAGCAAGGCGGCGACCAGCGGCTGGCGCTCGATCAGGGTCATCTGGCAGCCCAGGCTTGCCAGCACGAAGGCGTCCTTGCCCAGCCCCGCCGTGGCGTCGAGCACCTGCGGGCGTACGCCCTGGGCGATACCCACGGCCTTGGCGATCATCTGCCCGCTACCGCCACCGAACACCCGCCGGTGGGCCGCCGCGCCTTCGACGAAATCCACCCGCACCGGCCCTGGCGCTTGCGGGCCCAGTTGCTGGATCTGCAGGCCATCGGCGCCGACCTGCACGGCAAAGCCTGCGTTGTCATCGCTCAGCGGCAGCTCCAGGCGCTGCGCCCACTCGGCAGCCAGGGCCTGATAATCGGCCGTCAATGCCTCGACCCGGATGCCGCCGTCCGCCAGTTGCTCCACCATCAAATCCTGTACTCAAAAAAATTAAATGATCGTCGGCCACGGCCGATATACGAAGTATTCGCTATTTTGCCAGACCAGAACGCTCTGCGACTGCCATGACCGACATTCTTCAGCTCAACTCAGGTTATATCTCGCCCGTCGGCGACTATGGCCGGCACAATACCCAGGCATTGGGTGGCGTCAGCCACCTGTGGCAGGATTTTTTTGCCCGCGCCCTGGCTGAGCAGCAAGGTGAAGACGGCGCGGCCGAGGCCGTGGCCGCCGAGCAGTTCGACAAGGTCACTGGCGAGCCGCTGGGCGGCAGCCAGGTGCTGGCGCAGATTCACAGCCAGCGTCTGTGCGATGTGCATGACACCGAACTGGCCCCGCCTGAGGCACTGTTCCTGCCCATCGCCGAGCTGGAGCCTGAACTGCTGGAAAAACTCGCCCCGCCGTTCAGCGCCGCCGAACTGATCGAGCAGCAACGCCAGCTGGATATCAGCAACACCTGGGTACGCCCGGTGGTCATGAGCCAGGGCCACCCGCTCCCGGAACCAGGCCCGGCGCCACAGGCCAAGCCGCTGTACCTGCCGATTGCCGAGTTCGAGATGGACCTGCTGGACAAGGCGCCCGAGCCTTTCGACGAAGCCACCATGGCCGTGCAGCAATCGCAGCTGGACTTCGACAATCGCTGGGCACGCCCGGTGGTGCTGAACAACGTACGCATCGCCGCCTGAGCCTCAGCGGCAGATTTGCCAGAAGCCCATGTCCAGATGAAAGTGATTGCGGTGCGCGGCGTTGTAGTCGGGCCCCAGCACCGTGTTGAAACTGTCGCAGGCACTGGCGTGCAGATCCTTTAGAAACTTCGCTTTGACACCCTCCCCCGGCCAGTCCTTGAGCAACTGGATGCGCTGCCCGTCGGCCAGGCGAAAGCCGGCGATGTCCAGGGCGTTGGCCGTGGCATGCTGGCTGAGGCGACCATTCTTGCGGTTGTACATGTTGCGACAGGCGAAGCTGCCCAGGTGATCGACTTGCACCACCGGCTGGGCAAAGGCGCGCTGCGCCGCCGGCTGCAGGGCATGGCGCTCGAACAGCGCGTAGGCCACCGCCAGCGGGCAACTGGCGAGAAAGCTGCTGCTCAGGCGCACCGACGAGCCCTCGACCCGCAGCACGTTTTCCAATGGGCAGGGCGCATTGGCCGGGCTGTCGGCCTGCTTGCGGTAACGCAAATTCGAAGTCGCCAGCGCCTGTTCGCACAGCTGCGGATCATCCTGCAGGCGGCCCAGCTTGTACGGTGTAAGCAGGTTCGGCGGCTCGCGCACATCGAGTGCCGCCCAGGGGTTCCAGGCATCCGGCAGGCGCCACCCCAGGCGCCAGGCAGCCACGGATACAGCAATCAATATCAGGCACAGCACGACGAGCAATCCTTTGCGCATGAGCGATCAGCGCCTGAACAACTGGTTGAGCTGGTCGAATGACAACGCCTGGTCGGCATAGTCAAAACGGCCTTGATCGTGAATCCGTTGCGCGGCGTTGAAGAACGCCCCATAGGCCGCCCGCGCCAGCGACGAACCGACGCTGATGCGCTTGACGCCCAGGGCCTGGACATCGCCAAAACTCAGCTGCACGCCGCTCAGGCCCATCAGCACGTTGACCGGTTTGGGCGCCACCGCCAGCACTACCCGACGGATCTCTTCAGCCGTACGCAGGCCCGGCGCATAGAGCACATCGGCACCGGCTTCGGCGAAGGCCTGCAGGCGGGCAATGGTGTCGTCCAGGTCGATGCGTCCATGCAGCAGGTTTTCAGCACGGGCGCAGAGCATGAACGGGAAGTCCAGGCTACGGGCAGCGGCGACGGCCGCCTCGACCCGCTCAACCGCGTGATGGAAGCTGTAGATCGGCTCGTCGGCGTTGCCGCTGGCATCCTCGATTGAGCCACCCACCAGACCGACGGCGGCGCCCTGCAGGATCGCCTCGGCGCAACCCTTAGGATCGTCGCTGAAACCGTTCTCCAGGTCGGCGGCCACCGGTAATGCCGTGGCATCGACAACAGAGCGCGCATTCGCCAAGGTTTCATCCAGGGTCATCGCCCCTTCGGCGTCCGGACGCCCCAGGGAGAACGCCAGGCCAGCGCTGGTGGTGGCCAGCGCCTCGAAGCCGAGGCTGGCCAGCAGCTTGGCGGAACCGGCATCCCACGGGTTGGGGATGACGAAGGCGCCATCGCGCTCATGCAGGGCTTTGAAGGCTTCGGCACGCAGGGTTTGCACATCCATGATCACGACTCCCGGGCAGGCGACAGGACGCGTTCAGAGCAGACCAAGTTGTTCGGCTTCTGGCGTCCTGTCCAGTTCAGGCAAGGCCGCAAGCCCCGGCAGGCGTTCCATCAGGCCCTGATGGAAACGCCGGGCCAGGGCGGCGGCCAGGCGGTTGTCGGCAGTATGCAGGAAAACATAGGGGCTGCGCCCCTCCTCGATCCAGGCCGCGACCTTGTCCAGCCAGGGCAGCAGGAACGGCTCGTTGGCGGCAAGCTCAGGGTGGCCGATGAAGCGGATCTGCGGGTGCTGGGTGAACGCGGTCGGGCGTGGCGGCACGCGCGGCTTTTTCGACTGGGCGTGGAGCACTTCGGGGCTGCGCGCGGTACAACTGAACAAGGCCCGGGGATCAAGGCAGATACGCTCCACGCCTCGCTCGAGCAGCAAGCGGTTGAGCAAGCGCTCCTCATCGCCCTTGCTGAAGAACGCCGCGTTGCGCACCTCTACCGCAATCGGTACACCGACCTCGTCAAGGAAAGTCACCAGCTCGCCCAGCCGCGCCGGGCCGAAGGTTGCCGGCAGCTGCAGCCAGTACGGCGCAACGCGTGCACCGAGAGGCTTGAGCAATTCGATGAAGGACTGAGCGGCGGCCAGTTGACCGTGCAGGTCACCGCCGTGGCTGATATCGCCGGGGAACTTGGCAGTAAAACGAAAATGCGCGGGCATCACTTGCGCCCACCGCTCGATAGTCGCTGGTGCCGGGCGGGCATAAAAGGTGGTGTTGCCTTCTACGGCATTGAAAACCTGGCTGTAGAGCCCGAGAAAGTCGCCGGTTCTGGCGTCCGCCGGGTACAGGTACTCGCGCCAGGCGTTTTCACTCCAGGACGGACAACCGACAAAATAGGGAAGCGTGGACAGACTCATCCATCAAATGTACAGGTCCAGCCCCAGTACTTCCATCTCCCAGTCAACGAAACCGGCAGTGGTCAGGTAGCTGGCCAGGGCATGGGCGGTGCGCTTGTTGCGCGCCCGCGGGAAGATCATGTCCTGGGGCCGTGCCGGCAGGCCACCGGTGCGCGCCTGGCCTTGGCTGGCGCTGGCTTGCGGCTGCACTTCGAACTCGCCCGGCAGATCCTCGTCTTCCACGTCATCGCTGCGCACCGGCGCTTTGCGCGGGGCACGCTTGATGGGGTAGGATTGCGAGGAAAAACCGTCGATACGCATGGCGATTACTCAAGAGCAATGATGGCAATTTAGCAGCATCGTTGATCCTTCGCTAATGCCCGATTGATAACTGGACCACAGTTCGGGCAAAAGGTTTTACTTGGCCTGAGAATAGTCGACGAGTTGCACTCAGCGCGCTTTCGGCGTGGCCACTTTGTCGCGCAGGTACACAGGCTGCGCAAGGTCCGCGGCAATGGCCTCGCCACGCTGCCAGGCGAAGGTCGCCAGGCTCAGCAGGTCCTGGGCATGGGGCAGCAGGCTGGCATCCTGAGCGTTGACCTTGACCGCCAGGCGCTCGGCATAGCCCCAGCCGGTGCCTGCACCGAACCAGTCGCCGCTGGCGCCCGCCGGCAGTGCGACCTGCTCTGGCGGCAACACCGCTTCATTGCCCTGCAGGCGCATTTCGCCGTC
Organism: Pseudomonas sp. ZL2; assembly: GCF_054788455.1. Lineage (NCBI taxonomy): Bacteria > Pseudomonadati > Pseudomonadota > Gammaproteobacteria > Pseudomonadales > Pseudomonadaceae > Pseudomonas > Pseudomonas sp. ZL2. The sequence continues at coordinate 159,511 of NZ_JBGOGX010000011.1, forward strand.
GACGTTCCGATAGCAGCCCCAGTACACCTCGTCCATGCGCGCATCGATTGCCGCCGCCACCTGCTGCACACCCTGCTCGCGCATGGCGCGCTGGGCCAGCACCGCCAGGTTGGACACCGGCAGCACCGGACGCTCCAGGGCAAAGGCCAGGCCCTGGACCACACCGATGGCAATACGCACGCCGGTAAAGGCGCCCGGGCCACGGCCAAAGGCGATGGCATCGACCTGCTGCAGGGTGACACCGGCGTCGGCCAGCAACTGCTGGATCATCGGCAGCAGCTTCTGCGCGTGCAGGCGTGGAATCACCTCATAGTGGCTGGAAACCTTGCCGTCATGCAGCAAGGCAACGGAGCAGGCTTCAGTGGCGGTATCGAGGGCCAGCAAGGTGGTCATCGGAGAATCCAGGGGCAAGAAAAAAGAGCGGCATTATAAACAACAACGGCCCGCAAGCGGGCCGTTGTCTGCACTACCGAGCGTCGATCAGCTCAGTGCGGCCAGGACCTTGGCGGTGATCGCATCTACCGAGCCCACGCCTTCGATATGGCTGTACTTCGGCTTGCCGCCATTGGCAGCCGAGAGCTTCTGGTAGAAGTCCACCAGTGGCTTGGTCTGGTCGTGGTAGACCGACAGGCGATGACGCACGGTTTCTTCGGTGTCGTCTTTACGCTGTACCAGCGGCTCGCCGGTTTCGTCGTCCTTGCCTTCAACCTTTGGCGGGTTGTAGACCACGTGGTAGACGCGGCCCGAACCTTCGTGCACACGGCGGCCAGCGATACGCTGAACGATTTCTTCGTCTTCGACGGCAATTTCGACCACGGCATCCAGCTCGACGCCGGCAGTCACCAAAGCTTCAGCCTGAGGAATGGTGCGCGGGAAACCGTCGAACAGGAAGCCATTTGCACAGTCAGCCTGGGCAATGCGGTCCTTGACCAGGTTGATGATCAGCTCGTCGGAGACCAGCTTGCCAGCGTCCATGATTGCCTTGGCTTCCAGGCCCAGCGCAGTGCCGGCCTTGACTGCGGCGCGCAGCATGTCGCCAGTGGAAATCTGTGGAATACCGAACTTCTCGGTGATGAACTTTGCCTGAGTACCTTTACCGGCCCCGGGAGCTCCCAGCAGAATTACGCGCATCTCGTGCTCCTCATTTTTTTGTAAGCAAATCAGTGGGTTTGCCACGCAGGGCCAATCCCGGAATTTGGGTGATGATCGTAATTTCGATCAAAAGGCTGCTCAAGATACACAGCGCCCGCAAGCCACACAAGCGGTCGAAAGTCGGAAAAACCCACGCACGGTGGCCACTTGAAGCACAGGTTGCGCCGGGCGCAACCTGTTGCTTTACAAGCATTCTGCCCTTCTTGGGTAGACGATCGGCAGGCCGGATTTTTAACTCAGCCAGTATTGCGCAAGCCTGCCGCGATGCCGGCCACGGTGACCAGCAAGGCCTGTTCCAACGGGCTATCCAGAGCGGCTTCACGCCCGCGCGAGCGCGCCAGCAGTTCAGCCTGCAATAGATGCAGCGGGTCCAGATAGGTGTTGCGCAGGCGGATGAATTCCAGGGTCTCGGGGCTGTGCGCCAGTAGCACCGGCTGCCCGGTCAACCCCAGCACCACCTGGCACGCCTGCGACAATAGGTCGCGCAAATGTGCACCCAAAGGTCGCAGTTCTGGTTGCACTAGACGTTCGTCGTAGGAGCGGGCGATGTCGGCGTCGGCCTTGGCCAGGACCATCTCCAGCATGTCGATGCGTGTGCGGAAAAACGGCCACTGCTCGCGCATCTCGGCCAGCAACGGCCCCTGGCCGCGAGCCAGAGCGTTGTTCAGTGCCGCTTCCCAGCCAAGCCAGGCGGGCAGCATCAGGCGGGTCTGGGTCCAGCCGAAAATCCACGGGATCGCCCGCAGGCTTTCGATGCCGCCGGCGCGACGCTTGGCCGGGCGGCTGCCCAGCGGCAGGCGGCCGAGTTCCTGTTCGGGGGTGGACTGACGGAAGTATTCGACGAACTCGGGGTTGTCGCGCACTACGCCGCGGTAGGCCTTGACGCCGTCGGCAGCCAACTGGTCCATCAGCGCGCGCCAGGCCGGTTGTGGCGGCGGCGGTGGCAGTAAGGTCGCTTCCAGCACCGCGGCCAGGTAGAGGTTGAGGTTCTGCTCGGCGATGTCCGGCAAGCCGAACTTGAAGCGGATCATCTCGCCCTGCTCGGTGGTACGGAAGCGCCCGGCTACCGAGCCCGGTGGCTGCGACAGGATCGCCGCGTGGGCCGGGCCGCCACCGCGGCCAACGGTGCCGCCACGGCCGTGGAACAGCAGCAGTTCGACCTGCTGTTCGCGGCAGATGCGCACCAGGGTTTCCTGGGCGCGGTACTGGGCCCAGGCCGCGGCCGTGGTGCCAGCATCCTTGGCCGAGTCGGAATAGCCGATCATCACTTCCTGCGGGCCGTGCAACCCGGCGCGGTAACCCGGCAGGCCGAGCAGGCGTTCCATCACCGGGCCGGCGTTGTCCAGGTCGGCGAGGGTTTCGAACAACGGCACCACGCGCATCGGCCGCAGCACGCCGGCTTCCTTGAGCAGCAACTGCACGGCCAGCACGTCGGAAGCGGCGCCGGCCATGGAGATCACATAAGAGCCCAGCGAGGCTGCTGGCGCTGCGGCAATCTCGCGGCACGTGGCGAGCACTTCGGCGGTGTCGGCCTGGGGCTTGAAGTAGCTTGGCAACAGCGGGCGACGGCTGTTGAGTTCCTGCTGCAGGAAGGCAACGCGCGCGTCTTCATCCCACTCGGCATAGCGGCCAAGGCCCAGGTATTCGGTGATTTCGCTCAGCGCCGAGGTGTGCCGGGCGGCGTCCTGACGCACATCAAGGCGCACCAGGAACAGGCCGAAGGTCACTGCCCGACGCAGGCAATCGAGCAGCGGGCCATCGGCAATCACGCCCATGCCACAGGCATGCAGCGATTCGAAGCACAGCTGCAGGGGTTCGAACAGGTCGCGGTTGTCCTGTAGCACCTCGGGTGCAGGGGCCTGCGCGGTGGTCAGCGAGGCTTGGGCCCAGGCGCGAGTGACCCGCAAGCGCTCACGCAACTGCTTGAGCAAGGTGCGATAAGGTTCGGCCGACTCGCCTACCTTGGCCCTGAGCGCTTCGCTGGCCTGCTGCATCGACAGCTCGGCGGCCAGGGCATCGATATCACGCAAGAACAGGTCAGCGGCCATCCAGCGCGCCAGCAACAGCACTTCACGGGTGACCGGCGCGGTGACATTGGGATTGCCATCACGGTCGCCGCCCATCCACGAGGCAAAGCGGATCGGCGCTGCCTCCAGTGGCAGGCGCAGGCCGGTGGCTTGGTGCAGGGCCTTGTCGACCTTGCGCAAATGGTGCGGGACCGCCTGCCACAGCGAATGCTCGATCACCGCAAAGCCCCATTTGGCTTCGTCCACCGGGGTCGGTCGGGTACGGCGGATTTCTTCGGTGTGCCAGGCTTCGGCGATCAGGCGCTGCAGGCGCTCGCGGATCTGCTCGCGCTCGGCGGGGATCAGGTCGCGGTGATCCTGGGCAGCCAGTTGCGCGGCAATCGCGTCGTACTTCTGGATCAAGGTGCGCCGGGCCACTTCAGTCGGGTGGGCGGTCAGCACCAGTTCGATGCTCAGCTTGCCCAATTGCCGGGCCAGGGCATCGTCGCTGTGGCCGGCGGCCTTGAGCCGCGCCAGCAACTCGGGCAGCACACGGGCTTCGAAAGGTTCGGGCTGGCCGGCGTCACGGCGGCGAATCAATTGATACTGCTCGGCGATGTTGGCCAGGTTGAGAAACTGGTTGAAGGCCCGGGCCACCGGCAGCAGCTCGTCTTCAGCCAGATCATTGAGGGTCGAGCTCAGTTGCTCGGCACCGCCACTGCGGTCGGCCTTGGCACTACGGCGAATGTCCTCGATGGTCTGCAAAAACGCTTCGCCGTGCTGCTCGCGCACGGTGTCGCCCAACAACTCGCCCAACAAATGAACATCTTCACGCAAGCGCACATCGATATCAGTCATCAGCCCTGTCTCCGGCATTCGGGAAAACCGCTCTGGGACCAGAGTGCCCCAGTACCGGCCGAGCTTCAAGGCAGAGTCCGGGCTGAACTACGCTCAACACAGGCACACAGGAGAACATCATGAAAATCCGTGATCTTGCCCAGCATTGGGAACAGCACGCCAAAGGCTCGCTGAGCCCCACCGGCCATGTCCTGCACCTGGACATGGAAGCGGCGGCGCGCCTGGCAGCCCTGGCCGAGATGTACCCCAAGCGCCGGCCCGAAGAACTGCTCGGCGAACTGCTGGGGGCAGCGCTTGAAGAGCTGGAAGCGAGCTTCCCGTATATCCAGGGCTCGCAGGTGATTGCCACCGATGAAGAGGGGGATCCGCTCTATGAGGACATCGGCCCGACCCCGCGTTTTCTTGCGTTGTCACGCCGCTACCTGCACGAAATGAGCAACGCCAAAGATGCCGGCAACCCTTGATTGACCCCGCCTTCACCCGCGTTCCGAGCGCCCGCGCAGGCGCTCGCGTACCGCAGGCATGCCTGGAAGTTCAACGAAAAACCCACTGACCGATCAGTCAGAAAAAACCGCGAACACGCGGTATTTTTTTCTGAACTATTCAAAAAACGCTTCGGTCACAGCCAATAGCCATCACGGCAAAACCCTCTCAGAACCGGGTGAGAGCAGTCCCCGAAGCTGACGGGTCGCGCCGATGGACTGTTACGGAATTCGTTGTTCATCAGGAGTGATCCAATGGAGTTGACCACCATGAAGACCCGCACCGCAAACACCTCATCCACCCATCTGCGCGGGCTCAAGCTGGCCGCGCTGGCACTGGGCAGCAGCCTGGTCCTGGTCGGCTGTGCCGGCAACCCACCCACCGAGCAGTACGCAGTGACGCAATCGGCGGTCAATTCCGCTGTCAGCGCCGGCGGTACCGAGTTCGCCGCCGTCGAAATGAAGGCCGCGCAGGACAAGCTGAAACAGGCGGAAATCGCCATGCACGACAAGCAGTACGACGACGCCAAGCGCCTGGCCGAACAGGCCGAGTGGGACGCCCGCGTCGCCGAGCGCAAGGCCCAGGCCGCCAAGGCCGAGAAAGCCGTACAGGATGCCCGCCAGGGCGTTCAGGACCTGCGTGAGGAAGGCATGCGCAGCGTCGAATGACGCCCGCCCGCCGACCCGTGCATTCGTAATCGATCAAAGGATGAACCATTATGCGTAAACACGTGATGATCCCAGCCCTTCTGGCCCTGAGCGTTGGCCTGGCCGCCTGCTCGACGCAGCCGAACGCCAACCTGGAATCGGCCCGGACCAACTTCTCTGCCCTGCAGAGCAACCCGCAGGCCGCCAAGGTCGCGGCCCTTGAAACCAAGGACGCCCAGGACTGGCTGAACAAGGCCGACAAGGCCTACATGGACAAGGAAGACCAGAAGAAGGTCGACCAGCTCGCCTACCTGACCAACCAACGGGTGGAAGTGGCCAAGCAGACCATTGCCCTGCGTACCGCCGAAGGCAACCTGAAAAACGCTGCCGCCCAGCGTGCCCAGGCCCGCCTTGATGCCCGCGATGCGCAGATCAAGAAGCTGCAGGACAGCCTCAACGCCAAACAGACCGACCGTGGCACCCTGGTGACCTTCGGTGACGTGCTGTTCGACTTTGACAAGGCCACCCTCAAGAGCAGCGCCTACCCGAACATCACCAAGCTGGCGCAGTTCCTCCAGGAGAACCCTGACCGCAAGGTGATCGTCGAGGGCTACACCGACAGCAAAGGCAGCGCCAACTACAACCAGACGCTGTCCGAGCGTCGCGCAGCTTCGGTGCGCGCGGCGCTGGTACGTGCCGGGGTAGATCCTGCGCGCATCGTCGCCCAGGGTTATGGCAAGGAATATCCGGTTGCCGAGAACACCAGCAACTCGGGCCGCGCCCAGAACCGTCGGGTGGAAGTGACCATTTCCAACGACAACCAGCCGGTGGCACCGCGCTCGGTGAGCCAGCTGAATTGATGGTTGCTGAGCAGTAACAAGAATCCCGCCGAGTCTGGCGGGATTTTTGTTTGTGTTGCCGGCCTCATCGCTGGCAAGGCCAGCTCCCACAAATGGATCTGTATACGCCGCCCAACCTGTGGGAGCCGGCCTTGCCGGCGATTGGGCTGCAAAGCAGCCCCGGGGCTTACTGGATTTCTTGCGGGGTCTCCTGCCCCAGGCAGCGCACGGCCTGCTTCTTGTTGTTCACCAACACGCCAGTCAGGCCCTTCTGCGCGGTATCGAACATCACCAGCACGCCATCAACGCATTGCGCCACCTGGCTGGCCGGCTGCAGGGAGATCTTGTAGTCCTCGCCCGGTATGGTCTTGAGCATGGTGAAGTCGGACAGCAGCAAGGCATCCTCCGGCTTGGCGAAATGCAGGTAACCGTAGTACCACAGGGCCGCGACGGTACCGATGATGCTGCAGACACCGGTAATGATCAGCGGGATGGCGTTGCGTTCTTCACTCATTGCGACTTCTCGTCAGGGTAATTGGGGACTTCGGCCAGGCGCCGCAGCCCGTTGAAACGACTCGGGTCGTCCAGAAAGCGCAACATGACCTGGCGCCAGGTCTTGTCGGCAAAGGTCTGCACATGCCCGCCACGGGTTAGCTGCAACACCCTCGGTGGTGGCGCAGCCTGATACAACTGGATGCCGTTGGCCAGCGGCACGATGGGGTCGTCGATGCTGTGAAAGAACAGCTTGGGCGGCGTTTTGATCCGCGCAATCGAATGGATCGCACTGTCGCCATCAGGCACCAGCCACGACAACGGCACCTGCAACGGCCAGGTCATCCAGGAATTGCTCAAGGCAAACCGCCCGACCTGGCGATAGCTGGCCGGCACGCCATCGAAGACCATGGCCTTGAAGCGCTCGGCCTGGCGGGGATGCTCGGCCAGGTAATGGATGGCCATCGAGCCGCCCAGGCTCTGGCCCAGCAGGATCTGTGGCTTGCCCTGCACCTCGGGCGCCTTGTCCAGCCAGTCCAGCGCCGCGGCGATGTCCTGGTAGACCTCGGGCAGCTCCGGCTTGCCCTCGGACAGGCCATAGCCGCGGTAGTCGAGCAACAGCACCTGATAGCCCTGCTCCGGCAACCACCAGCTGCCGCCCAGGTGCCAGGCCAGGTTGCCGCCATTGCCATGCAGGTGCAGCACTGTGCCCTTGACCTCGACACCGGGCTTGGCCGGCAGCCACCAGCCGTGCAGGCGGGTGCCGTCGGCCGCGGTCAGGGTGACGTCACGGTATTGAAGCTTGGCTTTCTCGGGGGTGAACGGCTGGCCAGGCTCGGGATAGAACAACAGCGAACTGCAGCCGCCCAGACTCAGCAGCACCAGCAGCAGGCCCAGGGGCCTGCGCCATGCCTCAGAGAATGTTCGAGTAATCGGCTTCAATCCGGTCCAGGCTCAGGTGGTTGAGGAAGTTGGAGAAACACATCCAGGCCGACAGCGCGTTGAGGTCGCGGAACTGCTCCGGCAGATACTTGGGCGGTTCCACCAGGCCTTCGTCGACCAGTTGGCGCAGGGTGCGCATGTCTTCAAGGGTGGTCTTGCCGCAGAACAACAAGGGGATCTGTTCGAGCTTGCCCTTGCGCACGGCCAACTGAATATAGTTGTAAACCATGATAAAGCCCTTGAGATAGGACAAGTCCTTGGTAAACGGCAGGCCGTTCGGGACCGATCCGCGGAACACCCGGCTGGCGTTGCCATAGCTTTCGGCCATCTCGAAGCCCTGGGCACGGAAGAACTCGTAGACCTGCATGAAGTCGGCGCCCTCCTCGACCATATGGATGGCCCGGGTACGGTTGGTCAGCTTGCGCAGGCGGCTGGGGTAGGAGGCGAAGGCGATCACCTCCATGAGGATCGCCAGGCCTTCCTGGGTCACGGTCGATGAGGGCGGGCCCTTGGCCAGGAAGGTGCAGATCGGCTGGTTGAGACCGTTCAGGGTGGTGCCAACGTGCACCAGGCCTTCGTGAACCTCCAGCGCACGCACGTCGCGGCTGTTGAACATGGCGTCGGCGCGGATCTTGATGTAGTCGGCGCCGGCAGCGGCGTCGGCGACGATACCGTCGGACTCGAATACGCGAATGGTGTCTTCAGCCTCGTTGAACACCTTGTTCAGGCGGCCCTGGAGCATCTCCACCGCCTGCTTGGCGGTGAGGTTCTTCGGCTCGTCCTTGAGGTCGCCACGGCCGTCGATGTTGTTCAGGTAGTCCGAGAGCATCAGGCCCAGGTCGGCCAGGGTCGGGTCACCGGCATGGAAGGCATCGGAGGCGGCGCCATACAGCTCCTGGGAGATCAGCCCGAAATCCTCTGTGCCGCGCGCCTCGAGCATGCGCACCACCATGCGGTATTCCTTGCACATGCGCCGCATGATCTGCCCGACCGGGTTGAACTGGCCGAGCTGGCGGGTGATGTCGCGTTCGATGTTCTGGAACTCGAGCTTGACCGCGGCGGAGTCGAACGACAGCGGCCGGCCCTGGTAATAGGCGCGGTCTACCGCTGGCGGCTCCTTGCCCTTGCTCTTGAGGAAACCCTGGCGGATGTTGTCGTCCCACTTCACCGCATCGAGCACGCGAATGGGCGTTTGCGCCAGGACAATGCGATCAGACAGGGCGCGTATCGTCTGCTGGTACTCGTCCACCCTACACTCCTTGAGTTGCAATCATTACTTGCCGGCCCGCTTGAAGCGCGCCACTTCGATGAACAGGTCGGAGTTGGCCGGGTCGTCCAGGTAAGCCAGGACGCGCTCGGCCGGGCTGTCGATAAGAATGCCTTCGCCGTTGTCTTCCGGCACCTCGATGGTCCGGCCGCTGAGTTCTTTCTTCTGTACAGCCTGGTTGACCTGCTCGACGTCGAGGTTGTAGATCACCAGTTCCTTGTCGTCGAGTACTTCAAAGCCGCCAATCAGGAAGTTGCCACCCAGGCGCTTGGGCACACCGGCCGAGAGGTACCAGCGGTTGCCGTGCTGGGACACAGTGAAGGCGTACTCGTCGCGCTTCTTGTCCTTGCCGATGGCCACCGCCTTGTAGGCGTTGCCACCGCTGCGGCTGATCTGCAGGGTCAGCGGTTCACCCCAGGCGTCCTTGCTGGTCCATTTTCCGAGCAGAGCCTTGGGCGCGGGCTTGTTGGCCGGGATCGGCTCATTGAAGGTGACCAGACAACCGCCAAGCAGCAAGAACGACAATGCCAACAGCAGGGTTCTGGCTTTCATCAACCTCTCCTTGAAATAGGTTCGCGCCTTACACCGACGCCAATACCAGATGCAGGTACCGGGTAAGGATAGCGAGCATCGGCGCTTCAGCCTGGGCCTGTTCGCCGTCGAGCAGGCCCTGATATTCCATCTGCTCGATAATCGCCGTCAACACCAGAGCATCCTGTTGCGGCTGACGCGAGCCTACCACTTGCAGCATCTGTACGGCGCCGCGCAGAAGAATCTGCTCGTGCAGCTTGACCAGTTCGGCCAGGCGCGGGCACAACAGCGCCTCCTGGCGGAAGGCCTGCTCGGCCATGAGAAAGTCGCGGCGGTTGTGCAACTGGCGCTGTACATAGTCAGTGGTCATCTTCGCCACTTCATCGGCCAGGCGCGCCCGCCACTGCGGGCTGCCATCGCCCTGGGAGAGCAACTGGCGCAGCAGCACCTCGGTGTTCTCCCAGAGTTTGGCCATGTAGGCCGCACTGCGTTCCACGTACTGGGCGAAGGTGTCGGTGAGCAGGTCTTCGATGTCCTTGAAGTAATAGGTGGTCGCCGACAGCGGCACCCCGGCCTCGGCCGCCACCGCACGGTGACGCACGCCGCGCACACCGTCACGCACGACAATGCGCATGGCCGCATCGAGGATCTGCTGACGGCGCTGCTCGCTGCCTTCACGGCTGGCCTTGCGGCCCTGGTACTGCACGCTTTCGGCCACCGCTGTAGCCACGCCGGCGGCGCCTTGTTGAGTCATAGCGGGAGTCACTGCTGGTCTACCCCAAACGTTGGATCCGATCGATGAATTTCTTGCAGGCATGAAAAAGCCGCCCCGGAAGGCGGCTTGTTCAGTTCGCTCAGGCCTGTGGGCGCATGTGCGGGAACAGGATCACATCGCGAATCGATGGTGAGTTGGTCAGCAGCATCACCAGGCGGTCGATGCCGATGCCTTCACCAGCGGTTGGCGGCATGCCGTATTCCAGGGCGCGGACGAAGTCGGCGTCGTAGTGCATGGCCTCGTCGTCACCGGCGTCCTTCTCGGCCACCTGGGCCATGAAGCGCTCGGCCTGGTCCTCGGCATCGTTGAGCTCGGAGTAGGCGTTGGCGATTTCGCGGCCACCGATGAACAGCTCGAAGCGGTCGGTGACGTTCGGGTTGTCGTCGTTGCGGCGGGCCAGCGGCGAGACCTCAAACGGGTACTGGGTGATGAAGTGCGGCTGCTCCAGCTTGTGCTCGACCAGTTCTTCGAAAATCATCACCTGCAGTTTGCCCAGGCCTTCGAAGCCCAGCACCTTGGCACCGGCTTTCTTGGCGATCTCGCGGGCCTTGTCGATGTCCTGCAGGTCGGCGGCGGTGAGTTCCGGGTTGTACTTGAGGATCGAGTCGAACACCGACAGGCGTACGAACGGCTCGCCGAAGTGGAACACCTTGTCGCCGTACGGCACGTCGGTGCTGCCCAGAACCAGCTGGGCCAGTTCGCGGAACAGCTCCTCGGTCAGGTCCATGTTGTCTTCGTAGTCAGCGTGGGCCTGGTAGAACTCGAGCATGGTGAACTCGGGGTTGTGCCGGGTCGATACGCCTTCGTTACGGAAGTTGCGGTTGATCTCGAAGACTTTCTCGAAACCACCCACCACCAGGCGCTTGAGGTACAGCTCCGGGGCGATACGCAGGAACATCTGCATGTCCAGGGCGTTGTGGTGGGTTTCGAACGGCTTGGCCGCGGCACCACCGGGAATGGTCTGCAGCATCGGCGTCTCGACTTCGAGGAAGTCGCGGGCCATCAGGAAGTTGCGGATGTGGGCGATGACCTGCGAGCGGACGCGGAAGGTGTGACGGGTTTCTTCGTTGACCATCAGGTCGACGTAGCGCTGGCGATAGCGCTGCTCGGTGTCGGTCAGGCCGTGGTGCTTGTCCGGCAGCGGGCGCAGCGACTTGGTCAGCAGGCGCACGCTGGTCATTTCGACGTACAGGTCGCCCTTGCCGGAACGCGCCAGGGTACCTTCGGCGGCGATGATGTCGCCCAGGTCCCAGGTCTTGACCGCGGCCAGGGTTTCTTCCGGCAGGGTCTTGCGATTGACGTAGACCTGGATGCGCCCGGTCATGTCCTGGATCACCATGAACGAGCCACGGTTGAGCATGATGCGCCCGGCAACCTTGACCGGAATCGCTGCAGCTTCCAGCTCTTCCTTGGTCTTGTCGACATACTGTTTCTGCAGGTCGTTGCAGTAGCTGTCACGGCGGAAGTCGTTGGGGAAGGCATTACCCTTGGCGCGCTCGGCAGCAAGTTTTTCCTTGCGCAGCGCGATCAGGTTGTTTTCTTCCTGTTGCAGGTCTTGCGGGTCGAGTTGTAAGTCGCTCATGTCGTCACATTTTCCATCACGGGTTCATTGTCCCTCGCCTTGGGCAAGGGATCGCGGGGCAAGCCCGCTCCTTCAGGGAGCAGGCCGGGGCCGCGCGGTTACAGCCCTTGCTTGAGGCTGGCTTCCAGGTATTCGTCGATATCGCCATCGAGCACCTTGTCGCAGTCGCTGCGCTCGATGTTGGTGCGCAGGTCCTTGATCCGCGAGGCGTCGAGCACATACGAACGGATCTGGTGACCCCAGCCGATGTCCGACTTGCTGTCTTCCAGGGCCTGGGAAGCGGCGTTGCGCTTCTGCATCTCCTGCTCGTACAACTTGGCCCGCAGCATTTTCATGGCGGTGTCCTTGTTGGCGTGCTGGGAACGTTCGTTCTGGCAGCTGACCACGGTGTTGCTCGGTACGTGGGTGATACGCACGGCCGAGTCGGTGGTGTTTACGTGCTGACCACCGGCGCCCGAGGAGCGGTAGGTGTCGATGCGCAGGTCGGCCGGGTTGATCTCGATCTCGACCTTGTCGTCGATCTCGGGCGAGACGAACACCGCCGAGAACGAGGTGTGGCGACGGGCGCCGGAGTCGAACGGGCTCTTGCGCACCAGGCGGTGCACGCCGATCTCGGTACGCAGCCAGCCAAAGGCGTACTCGCCCTTGATGTGCACGGTGGCACCCTTGATGCCGGCGACTTCACCCTCGGACAGCTCCATGATGGTGGCGTCGAAGCCACGCTTGGCGGCCCAGCGCAGGTACATGCGCAGGAGGATGTTGGCCCAGTCCTGGGCTTCGGTGCCGCCGGAACCGGCCTGGATGTCCAGGTAGGCGTTGTTCATGTCCATCTCGCCGCTGAACATGCGACGGAACTCGAGCTTGGCCAGGGATTCTTCCAGGCCCTGGAGCACTTCGACAACGTCGTTGACGGCAGCTTCGTCGTTCTCTTCGACGGCCATGTCGAGCAGCTCGCGGGAGTCGACCAGGCCGCCGGACAATTCGTCCAGGGTATCGACGATCTGCGCCAGCATGGCGCGCTCGCGGCCCAGTTCCTGGGCGTACTCGGGCTTGTTCCAGACGTTCGGGTCTTCGAGCTCGCGGTTGACTTCGATCAGGCGGTCATGCTTGTGATCGTAGTCAAAGATACCCCCGAATGGACTCGGAGCGCTCGGTCAGGTCCTTGATGGTGTTCAGGATCGGTTGGATTTCCATGGGCGGGCAGCTCTCGTGCGTATTCTGTAGAAAAGCCGGAGAGTATAGCTGAGTTACAGCTTCAAGCGGCAAGCTACAAGCGACAAGAGGCCGGAGAAATGCCGGGCGCTGCGGTTTTTCTTGCCGCTTGAAGCTTGCCGCTTGTGGCTGCTGTCAATCCACCCCAACCTGGTTGCGGCCATTGTTCTTGGCCAGGTACAGGCCCTTGTCCGCCGCCGAGATCAGCTGCCGGCAATGACTGCCGATGCCCGGGGTCAGGGTCGCCAGGCCGATGCTCACGGTCAGGACCGAATCGGGGTTGGGCATGGTGTGGGCGATGTTCATGGACGCTACGGTCTGGCGCAGTTTTTCTGCGACCAGGCGCGCGCCGCCGGGCGAGGTGTTGGGCAGCACCAGGGCGAATTCCTCGCCGCCGTAACGGGCCGGCAGATCGCTGGGGCGGGCGCAGGAAGCACGTATGGCCTCGGCCACCTTGCGCAGCGCTTCATCCCCGGCCAAATGGCCGAAAGTGTCGTTGAACGACTTGAAATAGTCGACATCGATCATCAGCAGCGACAACTGCGCCTGTTCACGCATGGCCCGGCGCCATTCCAGCTCCAGGTATTCGTCGAAATGGCGGCGGTTGGAAAGCCCGGTGAGGCCGTCGGAGTGCATCAAGCGCTGCAGCACCAGATTGGTGTCGAGCAGTTGCTGCTGGCTGACGCGCAGGGCCCGGTAGGCCTCGTCGCGTTGCAGCAAGGTCAGGTAGGAGCGCGAGTGGTAGCGGATGCGCGCCACCAGCTCGATGGTGTCCGGCAGTTTCACCAGGTAGTCGTTGGCTCCGGCGGCAAAGGCCGCGCTCTTGACCAGTGGGTCTTCCTTGGTCGACAGGACGATGATCGGGATGTCCTGGGTGGCCGGGTTGTTGCGGTATTCGCGCACCAGGGTCAGGCCGTCCAGGCCAGGCATGATCAGGTCCTGGAGGATTACCGTGGGCTTGATCTGCACCGCCTGGGCCACCGCCTGGTGCGGGTCGGCACAAAAGTGGAAGTCGATGTTCTCTTCGTGAGCCAGGCCACGCCGCACCGCTTCGCCGATCATTGCCTGATCGTCGACCAAGAGGACCATCGCCGAATTTTCATTCATGGTCGGAAAACCGTCGAGCGGTAAATCATTCATGCGCTGTCACCTGGTCACTGCCGGCCAGCCGGCGTGGCTCAATACATATCGTCATTTTGGAAAAATTTCCATCAATCGCGAGGCGATTCGCTCCAGCGGGCGAACCTCCACGGCGGCGTCTATCGCGGCGGCTGCCTTGGGCATGCCATACACCGCGCTGCTCTGCTGATCCTGGGCGATGGTCAAAAAGCCCTGTTGGCGCATCAGCTTCAAGCCCTGGGCGCCGTCGCGGCCCATGCCGGTGAGCAATACGCCGACCGCGTCGCCGCGCCAGTAGCGGGCCACGCTTTCAAAAAACACATCGATGGAGGGCCGGTAGATCTCGTTCACCGGCTCCGCGGTGTAGGCCAGGTTGCCGTTCTTGAGCAGGCGGATGTGGTGATTGGTCCCGGCCAGCAACACCTGCCCCGGCTGCGGCGGCTCGCCTTCGCTGGCCAGGCGCACCGCCAGCCCCGAGGCGCTGCTGAGCCACTCGGCCATGCCGGCGGCGAACACCTGGTCAACGTGCTGGACCAGCACAATGGCCGCCGGAAAGCTCGTTGGCAAGGCCTTGAGCAGCACCTCCAGCGCTGCCGGGCCACCGGCCGAGGAACCGATGGCAACCAGGCCCTGACGTTGGGCGGCCTCACGCACCGGTGCGGCCATGGCCCGGGTCGGGCTGCTACGCTGCTGGCCGATCAGCCAGCCGATATTGAGGATCTTGCGCAGCAGCGGCGCTGCCGCCTCACGCGGATCGCCAGCGCCCAGCGCCGGGGTGTCGACCACGTCGAGGGCGCCGTGGCCCATGGCCTCGAACACCCGGTGGACGTTCTGCTGCCGGTCGACCGTGACGATCACGATGGCACAAGGGGTTTCGGCCATGATCCGCCGGGTGGCCTCGATGCCATCCATGATCGGCATGATCAGGTCCATGAGAATCAGGTCCGGCAATTGCTCGGCGCACAGTTTGACCGCTTCGGCGCCATTGCTGGCGACCCAGATCACCTGATGGGCCGGTTCAAAGGCCAACGCCCGGCGCAAAGCCTCTACGGCCATGGGCATGTCGTTGACGATGGCGATTTTCATCCCTGCGCTCCCCCGATCAACTCGACGACAGCGTCGAGCAAGGCATCATCGTGAAAACTGGCCTTTGCCAAATAGTAGTCGGCCCCGGCGTCCAGTCCACGGCGACGATCTTCTTCGCGGTCTTTGTACGAGACCACCATCACCGGCAGCGATTGCAGGCGGCTGTCGCGGCGCAGCAGGGTGACCAGTTCGATACCGTCCATGCGCGGCATGTCGATATCGGTGATCAACAGGTCGAAATCCTCGCTGCGCAAGGCGTTCCAGCCGTCCATGCCGTCCACCGCGACGGCCACTTCATAGCCTTTATTGCTCAGTAGCTTGCGTTGCAGTTCGCGCACGGTCAGCGAGTCGTCGACCACCAGCACGCGCTTGCGCGCCGCCTCGCGCACACTGCGCTGACCGCGCTCGATGCGCTCCAGGCGGCCGGTGCTGAGGAGCTTTTCCACCGAGCGCAGCAGGTCTTCGACGTCAATGATCAGCACCACCGCACCGTCGTCGAGCAAGGCCCCGGCAGAAATATCCTGGACCTTGCCCAGGCGCGCATCCAGCGGCATCACCACCAGCACCCGCTCGCCGATCAGGCGTTCGACCGCCACGCCGTAGAGCATCTCGCGCTCGCGAATCACCACGACCTTGATGCTCTGCCCGTCCGCCTGACTTGGCGGGCGATTGAGCAGCTGGCTGGCCGAGACCAGGCCGATATGCCGGCCCTCGTGCCAGAAATGCTGGCGGCCTTCGATCTGCACGATGGCTTCGGCCGGCAGCTCCAGGGTGCGTTCGATATGCGCCAGGGGGAAAGCATAGGCTTCAGCGCCGACCTCGACCACCAGACTGCGCACCACCGACAGGGTCAGCGGCACTTCGAGGTGGAAGCAACTGCCCTGGCCGCTGGTCTGGGTCAGCTCGATCGAGCCGCGCAGCTGGCGGACCATATGCTGCACCGCGTCCAGGCCGACACCGCGCCCCGACACTTCGGTCACCCGGTCGCGCAGGCTGAATCCGGGCAGGAAGAGGAAGGTCAGCAGCTCGGCTTCGCTCATCTGCTCCACAGTCTCGGCGGGCGACAGCTGGCGCTCGACAATGCTCTGGCGCAAGTGCGCCAGATCGACGCCGCCGCCATCGTCGCTGATCTCCAGCACCAGCAACCCGGCCTGATGCGAGGCACGCAGGCGGATCTGCCCTTCCATCGGCTTGCCGGCCAGCAGTCGTCGCTCCGGCAGTTCGATGCCGTGATCGACTGCGTTGCGCAGCAGGTGGGTCAGCGGCGCTTCGAGTTTTTCCAGCACGTCGCGGTCGACCTGGGTCTTCTCGCCTTCGATTTCCAGGCGTACCTGCTTGCCCAGCGAGCGGCCAAGATCACGGACCATTCGGCTTTGCCCGGTCAGCACATCGGCGAACGGGCGCATCCGGCAGGCCAGCGCGGTGTCGTAGAGAAGCTGCGCACGCTGGCTGGCCTGCCAACCGAATTCATCCAGGTCAGACGCCTGCTGCAAAAGGATCTGCTGGGTTTCCCCCAGCAAACGCTGGGCCAGGGCCAAGGCGTCCTGGACTTCCGGGCTCTGGCCAGTGCTTTCGAGTTGATGCTTGAGGCCATCCAGGGCACGGATACTCTGCCCGTGCATGCGCTTGAGGCGCTGCAGGGTGGCCAGGTAGGGCTTGAGCCGCTGGGTTTCGACCAGCGATTTGCTCGACAGGTCGAGCAGGCTGTTCAGGCGCTCGGCAGTAACCCGCAGGACCCGCTCGCCACCTTCGCCTGCGCGTTTGCCGCTGCGCACGGGCGCCGCTTCGACTTCAGGCTCAGGGTCGGCGGCTATGGGGTCAACCGGCAGCGGCTCGGGCAGCTGCATCGGCGGCGGCGCAAACGCAGGTGCCGGTACGGCGCTCGGGTCGAGCAGCGCAGCCATTTGCACCAGAAACCCCTCGACCGCGGCGTCGATGCTGACATCACCGGGCGTGGCGATGCGCATCAGCAGGTCAGTGCCCTGCAACAAGGCATCGATATGTTCCGGACGTAGCAGCAGCCGGCCTTCCTGAGCGCCGACCAGGCAGTCTTCCATCACATGGGCGACACTGACCCCGGCATCGACGCCGACAATCCGCGCCGCCCCCTTGAGTGAGTGAGCCGCACGCATGCAGGCTTCAAGCTGGTCGGCCTGGGTCGGGTTGCGCTCCAGCGCCAGCAGCCCGGCACTGAGCACCTGGGTCTGGGCTTCGGCCTCCAGGCTGAACAGCTCGAGCAACGAGGCGTCGCGCATTTGCTCTGGGGTCATGACAGGCTCCGGTTCACGGCAGACAGCACTTGATCTTCATCCAGCACACGGACACTGCGCCCGCGCCATTGCAGCACCGCTGCGGTAAAACGGGTTTCGCCCTGCTCTGCCGTCAGGCGGCCGGGGTCCAGGCCATGGATACCATCCACTTCGTCGACCTGGACCACCACCGAGCCGCCCGCAGCGGCAATGATCAACATGCGCGGCATGACCCGCGCCGAGGTCGAGGCCGGCGCCTGGGATTCAAGGCCGAGCAGATCGCCCAGTGACAGGCACGGCACCAGCGCACCCCGTACATTGGCCACGCCATGCAGCACCCGCGAGCGCTGGTGCGGCAAGGAATGCACCTGCTGCAGCGGCGCGACTTCGACCAGGCAGCGGGTGGCCAGTGCCAACCACTCCTCGCCCAGGCGAAACAGCAACAACGAGCGGCCGCTGCTGGCTTGCTCAGGCGCCTCGCTCTGCTCGTGGGCTTCCTGGGACAGCGAGTAACGGTCCAGCAGGCGCGTCGCTGCTGCCGCATAGACCTCGCAATTGCGGCAGTGAATATGTTCGTCGAGCAGCTGGCAACTCTTGTCGCCATGCACACCGATACGGTTCCAGCAGTCGTCGATGCTGGCGGCGTCACTGGCGACCAGTTGCACGTCGTTTTCACCCATCATTGTTCAGACTCCCGGTCGGCGCGCCGTGCGGCCCGCTCCTGCAGGCGCCTGGCACCTGCGACATCACCTTGAGAAGCCAGCAACGCGGCCAGATGCACCAGCGCCTCCGGATGCTGGGGATCGAGGTACAACGCCTTGCGGTAGTGGCCCAGGGCATCGCTGCTGTCGCCAGCAGTGTCACTGAGCAGGCCCAGCCAGTAGAACACCTGGGCGCTGGGCGGGTACTGCTGCAAATAGCGGGCGCAGGCGGCCTGGGCCTGAGCGCTGCTGCCTGCATTGGCCAGTTGGGCGATCTGCGCCAGCAATTCGCCTGCCGACTCCGGCTCGGCGGGCCTGGCAGGCGGCGGGGCAATCGGCTTGATCCTGCGCACCACGGCAGGCGCCGGACGCGGCACGCTGGCCGCCGACACCGGCACCGTCAACGGCAAAGGAATGGCTAACGGCTTGCTCGGCGGCGCCGGCTCCATTTCAGCCTGGCGTACATAGGCGAACGACTGAGCTATACCTACCGGGCGCATACCCATGCGCGCCAGCAAGCTGCCTTCGGCCGGGCCGATAAACAGCACGCCCTGCTCATGGATCAGACTTTTGAGCACCTCGAACACCCGCTGCTGGGTGGGTACGTCGAAGTAAATCAGCAGGTTGCGGCAGAAAACGAAATCGTAGCTGCCTTCTCGCGCCTTGAGCGCCGGATCCAGCACGTTGCCCGCCTGCAGCTTGACCTGCTGGCGGACCCGCTCGTCGAGGCTGTGGCCGTCACCGGTCTCGCTGAAATGCCGCTCACGAAAGTCCAGGTGCGAACCGCGGAACGAGTTGCGGCCATACAGCGCCTGTTCGGCACGGCTGATGGAATTGGGGCTGATGTCCATGGCGTCGACGCGAAAGCTGTGGCCAGCAATGCCGCCGTCGAGCAGGGCCATGGCGATCGAGTACGGCTCCTCGCCGGTGGAGCACGGCAGGCTGAGGATGCGCAGTGGGCGCAAGCCGCCCAGTTCGCTCAGACGCTTGCGCGCCAGGGTCACCAGGGCGTTGAAGGACTCCGGGTAGCGGAAGAACCAGGTTTCCGGGACGATCACCGCTTCAATCAGCGCCTGCTGTTCCTGGTTCGACTGCTGCAGCCGCAGCCAGTAGTCATCCAGGTCCCGGGCTTCCAGGGTCGCACAGCGCAGGCGCAAGGCGCGCTCGACCATTGGCGCGCCGACCGAAGCCACGTCCAGGCCGATGCGATCCTGCAAAAAGCGAAAGAACCGCTGTTCGCCACTCATGCCAGCCCCTCGCCACTTGCCGCAAGCTCAGGCGGGAACAACAACTGGCGCACCTCGGCGCTGAGCAAGTCCTGCACCCCGATTCGCTGCAGCAAACCCTGGGCATCCTCACGTACCGGTCCCAGGTAAGGCGCCTGCTGGTTGTCCAGGCCATAGGGCTGGAACTCGGCGGGGTCGCAACGCAGGGTATCGGTGGCCTGTTCGAGGATCAGCCCCAGCAGCAATTGCGGGCGCAAGGGGTCGACGCGGTAGTGCACCAGCACCAGGCGCGTGCTGGTGCGCACCGGCGCCGGCAGGCCGAAACTCAAGGCGCCGACGTCGATCACCGGCACCAGCGCACCGCGATGGGCGAGCACCCCGGCGACCCATGCCGGGGTCTGGGCGATCGGTTTGAGCGGCAGGCGCGGCAGCACTTCGGCGACCTCATGGGCGTCCAGGGCAAAGCGCTGGTCGCCGATGCGGAACACCAGGTACAGGGTGCCGTGGGAGGCCGCATCCTGATTGCGGCGAGGCTGAAGGTCGTTCATCGGCAGGTCAGACTTTGAACCGCGACACGCCGCCACGCAGGCCGGTGGCCACCTGGCTCAGTTCGTCGATGGCAAAGCTGGCCTGACGCAGCGACTCGACGGTCTGGCTGCTGGCATCGCCCAGCTGCGCCAGAGCGTGGTTGATCTGTTCGGCACCGGTGGCCTGGGCCTGCATGCCTTCGTTGACCATCAGCACCCGCGGCGCCAGGGCCTGGACCTGATGAATGATCTGGGTCAGTTGCTCGCCAACCTGCTGCACCTCGAACATGCCGCGGCGCACTTCCTCGGAGAACTTGTCCATGCCCATGACCCCGGCCGACACCGCCGACTGGATCTCGCGAACCATCTGCTCGATGTCATAGGTAGCGACGGCGGTCTGGTCGGCCAGGCGCCGTACTTCGGTGGCGACCACGGCAAAACCACGGCCGTACTCACCGGCCTTTTCCGCCTCGATGGCGGCGTTGAGCGACAGCAGGTTGGTCTGGTCGGCGACCTTGACGATGGTCACCACCACCTGGTTGATGTTGCCGGCCTTCTCGTTGAGGATCGCCAGCTTGTTGTTGACCAGATCGGCCGCGCCCATCACCTGGTGCATGGTCTCTTCCATGCGCGCCAGGCCCTGCTGGCCGGAGCCTGCGAGGATCGAGGCCTGGTCGGCGGCCGAGGTGACTTCGGTCATGGTCCGCACCAGGTCGCGGGAAGTCGCGGCGATTTCCCGCGAAGTTGCGCCAATTTCGGTGGTAGTGGCAGCGGTTTCGGTGGCGGTCGCCTGTTGCTGCTTGGAGGTGGCGGCGATTTCGGTCACCGAGGTGGTCACCTGCACCGACGAGCGCTGGGCCTGGGACACCAGGTTGGTCAGTTCGCCCATCATCTCGTTGAAGCCGCTTTCCACCGCGCCGAACTCGTCCTTGCGGTCCAGGTTCAGGCGCACGCTGAGGTCGCCGCCGCTGAGTTTGTCCAGGGCATGGACGATACGCTGCATCGGTGCGGTGATGGCACGCATCAGCACCAGCCCGCAGAGGGTCGCGGCAACAATGGCCAGCAGCAGCGAAACGATCATGCTGAACTTGGCCGTGGCCACGGCACTGACGATGGAGTCGGTGGCGCTCTCGGCGGAAAGTCGATTGCGCTCGATCACCCCGTTCAGGTGCTTGCGGCCATTGACCCAGGCCGGGGTCAACACCTCGGCGAGCAGGCGCTGGGCTTCGGGGTAATCTTTCTTGCGATAGGCCCCCAGCACGGTATCCACTGCTTTGAGGTAATCGGCCTCAAGCTGGCCGAACTGGTCAAAGCTGGTCTGATCGTCCTTCTCGCGAATGGTCGACTGGTAGCTGGCCATGTGCTGCTTGAGGCGCTCTTCAAAGCCCTTGTACAGTTCCATGTCGGCCGAGGTGATCTCGCGATGGTCGCTCAGGCCCACCAGCTGCTGGGTCAGCACATAGCTGTCGACCCAGGCGCTGCGGATCATGGAGCTGTAGTAGACCCCGGGGATGCTATCGGTTCGCACCGCTTCTTCACCGGACTCTATGGCCACCAGTCGCGAATAGGCGGCGACCACCATCAGCGACATGATGGCGATAATCACGGCGAAGCTCGCCAGGATCCGTTGGCGCAAGGTCCAGTTTTTCACAGTCAGCCCTCAAGTGTTCTACGCGAGCAGGAAAAATGGGCAGAGTATAGCCCAGCGGCTGCGCGCTTTTGAGGCTGACTTAAAAGCTGGATCGGGCCAAACGGGCTAGATACTGGCCATTAGCCCGATTTCATTGACTGGCGGCAAGTTTCACCTGGTTTTCCAGCTCGCTCTTGAGTGCAGGATCGAGCTTGAGCTGGCGCGCCAGTTCATCCAGGTAGGCACGCTCCATGAAATGCTCCTCGTCCACCAGCATGACGCTGGCGATATACATCTCGGCGGCCATTTCCGGGGTGCTGGCGGCGCGGGCGACATCGGCCGGGTCCAGCGGTTTGTTCAGTTCGGCGTGCAGCCAGTGTTGCAGCTCCTGGTCGCTGGACAGCTTGACGAACTCGCCTTCGATCAGCGCCCGCTCGCGCTCATCGACGTGGCCATCGGACTTGGCCGCCGCCACCAGCGCCTTGAGGATCGCCTGGCTGTGCTGCTCGACCTGGGCCGGCGGCAGGCGGTCAAGCGTTTGTGGCTCGCCCTGCACGGCAGCCCCCTGCTTGGCCTGCCAGTTGCCGTAGGCCTTGTAGGCGATGACCCCAAGGGCAGCCAGGCCACCATAGGTCAGGGCCTTGCCGCCGTACTTGCGGGCCTTCTTGTTACCCAGCAGCAAACCCATCGCACCTGCCGCCAGGGCACCGCCGCCAGCACCGGAGAGCAGGCTGCCAAGGCCACCGCCGCCCTTGCCGCCAAGCAGGTCGCCAAGACCGCCGGTTTTGCCGGCGAAGCCTTTGCCGGCCTGGTTCTGCAACAGGTCCTGGCCGGATTTGAGCAGTTGATCGAGCAAGCCACGGGTGTTCATTGGGCATCTCCATGGAGAGGAAAGAAAGCCGAAGAGTACTGCCCCAGGCTGAAGTGAAGCTGAATGCATTTGCTTCCAGATGTTGCCCAGAACCGGGCCACTCTGGACCCACGCAACAGCAACTACGCTTAAACCAGCTATACCTGCACTTTCACTGCCCCGACATAATTTGAACAAGAGGGAACACCATGTTCGTGCACAAGACCGCCACGCTCTGCGCCCTGAGCACCGCCCTGCTGGCCAGCGCCAGCCTGCAGGCCGCCGAACCCTTGAAAGCCGTGGGCGCCGGCGAAGGCCAGTTGGATATCGTTGCCTGGCCGGGTTACATCGAGCGCGGTGAAAGCGACAAGGCCTACGACTGGGTGACCGGCTTCGAGAAGGAAACCGGTTGCAAGGTCAGCGTCAAGACCGCCGCCACCTCCGACGAGATGGTCAGCCTGATGACCAAGGGCGGTTACGACCTGGTCACCGCCTCCGGCGATGCCTCGCTGCGGCTGATCGCCGGCAAGCGCGTACAGCCGATCAACACTGCGCTGATTCCCAACTGGAAGAACCTCGACCCACGGCTCAAGGACGGTGCCTGGTACGTGGTCAACAAGCAGGTGTACGGCACGCCCTACCAGTGGGGCCCGAACGTGCTGCTGTACAACACCAACGTGTTCAAGCAGGCGCCCACCAGTTGGGGCGTGGTCTTCGAGCCCCAGGACCTGCCGGACGGCAAGCCGAACAAGGGCCGGGTCCAGGCCTACGACGGGCCGATCTACATCGCCGATGCCGCGCTGTACCTGAAATCGACCAAGCCCGAACTCGGCATTCAGAACCCCTATGAACTGAATGAAGCCCAGTACAAGGCGGTGCTCGACCTGCTGCGCCAGCAACAGCCGCTGATCCACCGCTACTGGCACGATGCCACGGTGCAGATGAGTGACGTCAAGAACGAAGGCGTGGTCGCCTCCAGCTCCTGGGGCTACATGGTCAATGGCCTGCAAGCCGACAAGCAGCCGGTGGCTTCGACCATCCCCAAGGAAGGCGCCACTGGCTGGGCCGACACCACCATGCTGCACAGCGAGGCCAAGCACCCCAACTGCGCCTACAAGTGGATGGACTGGTCGCTGCAGCCCAGGGTCCAGGGCGACGTGGCGGCCTGGTTCGGTTCGTTGCCGGCGGTACCGGCGGCCTGCACCGGCAGCGAATTGCTCGGCGCCGAAGGCTGCAAGACCAATGGTTTCGACCAGTTCGACAAGATCGCCTTCTGGAAAACCCCGCAGGCTGAAGGGGGCAGGTTCGTGCCGTATAGCCGCTGGACCCAGGACTATATTGCGATCATGGGGGGCCGCTAGGGCCCTATCGCGGGGCAAGCCCGCTCCCACCTCAAGACGCGGGCTTGCTCCCATTTGCTGGAGCTTCGCACCATGACCCTTGCAGTGCAGTTCACCAATGTCTCGCGGGCCTTTGGCGAGGTCAGGGCCGTTGACCAGGTGTCGATCGACATCCACGACGGCGAGTTCTTCTCGATGCTCGGCCCCTCGGGCTCGGGCAAGACCACCTGCCTGCGCCTGATCGCCGGCTTCGAGCAACCCAGTGCCGGTTCGATCCGCATTCACGGCGAAGAGGCTGCGGGCCTGCCGCCCTACCAGCGCGACGTCAACACAGTGTTCCAGGATTACGCCCTGTTCCCGCACATGAACGTGCGCGACAACGTCGCCTATGGCCTGAAGGTCAAGGGCGTGGCCAAGGCCGAGCGCTACACCCGCGCCGAAGAAGCCCTGGCCATGGTCGCACTGGGCGGATATGGCCAGCGCAAGCCGGTACAGCTCTCCGGCGGCCAGCGCCAGCGCGTGGCCCTGGCCCGGGCCCTGGTCAACCGCCCACGGGTGCTGCTGCTGGATGAACCACTGGGGGCGCTGGACCTGAAACTGCGCGAGCAGATGCAGGGCGAGCTGAAAAAGCTGCAACGCCAGCTGGGCATTACCTTCATCTTCGTTACCCACGACCAGACCGAGGCGCTGTCGATGTCGGACCGGGTCGCGGTGTTCAACCGGGGTCGCATCGAGCAGGTCGACACCCCGCGCAACCTGTACATGAAGCCGGCGACGACCTTTGTCGCCGAGTTCGTCGGTACCTCGAACGTGCTGCGCGGCGAACTGGCACAGCAGCTCAATGGCAGCCAGCTGCCCTTCTCGATTCGCCCGGAACATATCCGCCTTGGCGACCAGCCGGCCGCCAGCAACGAAATCCAGGTCAGCGGCCTGCTCCACGACATCCAGTACCAGGGCAGCGCCACCCGCTACGAGCTGCAGCTGGACAACGGCCAACTGCTCAGTATCAGCCAGGCCAACAACCAGTGGCAGGAACACACCGTGCCCTGGCAGCCCGGCCAACGCCTGCAGGCGCGCTGGGCCCGCGAGGCGATGACCGCGCTGCAGGAAATCGTGCCCGACGAGGGCCGCTGAGATGAGCCTGACCGTGGAAAAAGCCGCGCCGGCCCCCATGCGGCGTTTCTCCAACCTGCTCTACCGGCGACCGAACCTGTACCTGGCGCTACTGTTGATACCGCCGCTGATCTGGTTCGGTGCAATCTACCTCGGCTCGTTGCTGAGTTTGCTGTGGCAGGGCTTCTACACCTTCGACGACTTCACCATGGCGGTCACCCCGGAGCTGACCCTGGCCAACTTCGCCGCGCTGTTCAACCCGTCGAACTTCGACATCATCCTGCGTACCCTGGGCATGGCCATCGCCGTGTCGATCGCCAGTGCCACCCTGGCTTTCCCGATCGCCTACTACATGGCGCGCTACACCAGCGGCAAGACCAAGGCGTTCTTCTATATCGCGGTGATGTTGCCGATGTGGGCCAGCTACATCGTCAAGGCCTATGCCTGGACCTTGCTGCTGGCCAAGGGTGGCGTGGCCCAGTGGTTCGTCCAGCAACTGAACCTGGGGCCAGTGCTGCAGTTCATCCTCGGTATTCCGGGGGTGGGCGGCAGCACCCTGTCGACCTCGCACCTGGGGCGTTTCCTGGTGTTCGTGTACATCTGGCTGCCGTTCATGATCCTGCCGATCCAGGCCTCGCTGGAGCGCCTGCCGCCGTCATTGCTGCAAGCCTCGGCGGACCTTGGCGCCAGGCCGTGGCAGACCTTCACGCAGGTGATCCTGCCGCTCTCGGTACCGGGCATCGCCGCAGGCTCCATCTTCACCTTTTCGCTGACACTGGGCGACTTCATCGTCCCGCAACTGGTCGGCCCGCCCGGCTACTTCATCGGCAGCATGGTCTACGCCCAGCAGGGCGCCATCGGCAACATGCCCATGGCCGCCGCCTTTACCCTGGTGCCAATCGTGCTGATCGCCGTGTACCTGTCCATCGTCAAACGCCTGGGAGCCTTCGATGCACTCTGAACGCGCCTCGATCGGCCTGCGCCTGGCGGCCTGGGGCGGGCTGGTGTTCCTGCACTTCCCGATCCTGATCATCTTCCTCTATGCCTTCAACACCGAGGACGCCGCCTTCAGTTTTCCGCCCCAGGGCTTCACCCTGAAGTGGTTCAGCGTGGCCTTCTCGCGCCCGGATGTGCTGGAGTCGATCACGCTGTCGCTGCAGGTCGCCTGCCTGGCCACGCTGCTCGCCCTGGTGCTCGGCACCCTAGCCTCGGCGGCGCTGTACCGGCGCAGTTTTTTCGGCAAAGAGAGCATTTCGCTGATGCTGATACTGCCCATCGCCCTGCCCGGGATCATCACCGGCATCGCCCTGCTCTCGGCGTTCAAGACCCTAGGCATAGAGCCCGGGATTTTCACCATCGTCGTCGGCCACGCCACCTTCTGCGTGGTGATCGTCTACAACAACGTCATCGCCCGCCTGCGGCGTACCTCGCAGAGCCTGATCGAGGCGTCGATGGATCTCGGGGCCGACGGCTGGCAGACCTTTCGCTACATCGTTCTGCCCAACCTCGGCTCGGCTCTATTGGCCGGCGGCATGCTGGCCTTTGCCTTGTCGTTCGACGAAATCATCGTCACCACCTTCACCGCTGGCCACGAACGCACCCTGCCGATCTGGCTGCTCAACCAGTTGAGCCGGCCGCGCGATGTGCCGGTTACCAACGTGGTGGCCATGCTGGTGATGCTGGTGACCATGCTGCCGATCCTCGGCGCCTACTACCTGACCCGCGGCGGCGAAAGCGTTGCCGGCAGCGGCAAATAACTCCTGGAGGACTGGAACCATGCAAACCCGACTGTTGATCAACGGCCAACTGGTTGAAGGCGAAGGCGCAGGCTACGCAGTGCTCAACCCGGCGCTGGGCACTGTGCTGGTGGAGGTCAATGAAGCCAGCGAAGCCCAGGTCGACGCCGCCGTGCGCGCCGCCGACCGCGCCTTCGAGAGCTGGTCGCAGACCACGCCCAAGGACCGCTCGCGGTTGCTGCTCAAACTCGCGGACACTATCGAGGCCCACGGCGAGGAACTGGCGCGGCTGGAATCGGACAACTGCGGCAAGCCCTATGCCGCCGCGCTCAACGACGAGATCCCGGCCATCGCCGACGTGTTTCGTTTTTTCGCCGGTGCCACCCGCTGCCTGGGCGGCTCGGCCGCAGGTGAGTACCTGCCGGGACATACCTCGATGGTGCGCCGCGACCCGCTGGGCGTGGTCGCCTCGATCGCACCGTGGAACTACCCGCTGATGATGGTGGCCTGGAAGATTGCCCCGGCCCTGGCCGCCGGCAACACCGTGGTGCTCAAACCGTCGGAGCAGACGCCGCTGACGGCCTTGCGCCTGGCGGAACTGGCCAGCGAAATATTCCCGGCCGGCGTGCTGAATATCCTCTTCGGCCGCGGCCCGAGTGTCGGCACGCCGCTGGTGAGCCACCCGAAAGTGCGCATGGTGTCGCTGACCGGCTCGATCGCAACCGGCGCCAACATCATCGCCAGCACCGCCGACAGCGTCAAACGCATGCACATGGAACTGGGCGGCAAGGCACCGGTGATCATTTTCGATGATGCCGATATCGACGCCGCGGTCGACGGCATCCGCACCTTCGGCTTCTATAATGCCGGCCAGGACTGCACCGCCGCTTGCCGTATCTATGCCCAGAGCGGCATCTACGAGCAGTTCGTCGAAAAACTCGGCAAGGCCGTCGCCAGTATCAAGCATGGTCTGCAGAACGACCCGGACACCGAGCTCGGCCCACTGATCACCGCCCAGCACCGCGACCGGGTAGCGGCCATGGTCGAACGGGCGCTTGCCCAACCGCATATCCGCCTGATAACCGGTGGCAAGGCGGTGGCCGGTGACGGTTTCTTCTTTGAACCGACGGTGCTGGCCGATGCCCAGCAGGATGACGAGATCGTCCGCCGCGAAGTGTTCGGGCCGGTGGTCTCGGTGACCCGCTTTGAGGATGAAGAGCAGGCCCTGGCCTGGGCCAACGATTCCGACTACGGCCTGGCGTCATCGCTGTGGACCGCTGACGTCGGCCGTGCCCATCGCGTCTCGGCGCGCCTGCAGTACGGCTGTACCTGGGTCAACACGCACTTTATGCTGGTCAGCGAAATGCCCCATGGCGGTCAGAAACTGTCCGGCTATGGCAAGGATATGTCCATGTACGGGCTGGAGGACTACACCTGCGTCCGGCATGTGATGTTCAAACATTAAGGTAAGGACACCCATGGAAATCACCCGACGCGACTTCATCAACGGAGTCGCCATCGGCGTTGCAGCGGGCCTGACCCCGCTGCAACTGCTTCAGGCTGCCCCCGGCGGGCGCTACTACCCACCGGCCCTGACCGGTTTGCGCGGCAGTCACCCCGGCGCTTTCGACGTTGCGCACCAGATGGGCTGGGAGAAAAAAACCTTCGTCACCGACGCCCTGCCGATCAGCGAAGAGTATGACCTGGTGGTGGTCGGCGGCGGCATCAGCGGCCTGTCGGCAGCGTTCTTCTACCGCGAGAAACACCCGGCTGCGAAGATTCTGATCCTCGAGAACCACGACGACTTCGGCGGCCATGCCAAGCGCAACGAGTTCAGCGCCGGCGGGCGGATGATCCTCGGCTACGGCGGCAGCGAAGCCTTCCAGTCGCCCAATCACCTGTACAGCAAAGAGGTCAACGGCCTGCTGAAAAAGCTCGGGGTGGACATCAAGCGTTTCGAGACCGCCTTTGACCGCAGCTTCTATCCCGACCTGGGCCTGTCGCGCGCAGTGTTCTTCGACCAGGAGACCTTCGGCGAAGACAAGCTGGTCACCGGCGACCCGACGCCGATGGTCGGCGATGACATCGCCCCTACGCAGCTCAACGCCCGTTCGATCGGCGATTTCATCAACGATTTCCCCCTGCCCGAAAGCGACCGCAAGGCCCTGATCGACCTGCACCAGGCCCCCAGGGATTACCTGGCCGGCAAGTCGCTGGAAGACAAGACCGCGTACCTCGAGCGCACCAGCTACCGTGATTTCCTGCTCAAGGACGTCGGCCTGTCGGCCAAGGCGGTCAAGTACTTTCAGGGCCGCAGCAATGATTTCATGGCCCTGAGCATCGATACCGTGGCCGCTGCCGACGCCTACTATGTCGGCTTCCCCGGTTTTGCCGCGATGAACCTGGAGCCGGTCAGCGAGGAAGCCAAGGCGGAGATGGAAGAGCCCTACATCTACCACTTCCCCGACGGCAACGCGTCGCTGGCGCGCCTGCTGGTGCGCAGCCTGATACCGACGGTGGCGCCGGGCCAGAACATGGAGGACATCGTCCTCGCCAATTTCGACTACAGCCAGCTCGACCGCGCCGGGCAGCCGGTGCGCCTGCGTCTGAACAGCACGGCGGTCAGCGTGCGCAACGTCGACGGAGGCGTCAATGTCGGCTACAGCCGCGCCGGGCAACTGGCCCAGGTGCGCGGCAAGCACTGCATCCTGGCCTGCTACAACATGATGATCCCCTACCTGCTGTGCGACCTGTCGGCCGAACAGGCCCATGCCCTGAGCCAGAACGTCAAGTTTCCGCTGGTGTACACCAAGGTCATCGTGCGCAACTGGCAGGCGTTCCAGAAGCTTGGCGTGCACGAGATCTACGCCGCCACCCAACCCTACAGCCGGATCAAGCTCGACTACCCGGTGAGCCTCGGCGGCTACGAGCATCCACGCGACCCGGCGCAGCCCATCGGTCTGCACCTGGTCTACGTGCCGACCAGCCCCGACAGCGGCATGAACAGCCGCGACCAGGCCCGTGCCGGACGCGGGCGCCTGTATGGCACTTCATTCGAAGTGCTGGAAAGCCAGCTGCGCGAACAGTTGCAACGCATGCTTGGCCCCGGCGGCTTTGACCACGACAAGGACATCCTGGCGATCACCGTCAACCGCTGGCCCCACGGCTACGCCTGCTTCAGCAACACCCTCTACGACGATCCCGAGCAGACCGAAAAGTGGATAGCACTGGCGCGCCAACCCGTGGGCAAGGTCAGCATCGCCAACTCGGACGCGGCCTGGAGCGCCTATGCCCACGCGGCGATTGATGAGGCATGGCGGGCGGTGGGGGAGCTGGGCTGAATCCAGGAAACCTCCTTCATCCGCAAAGTCCTCGTCCTACGGTCGTCCCATTGCTGCATGGATGACGGTATCATAATCTGATACCATGAATAATCATCAGCGCGGCACGTTGAAGTCGGTCTTCAGCAAACCGATACCCAACAATCTGGAATGGGCTCGCATCGAATCGTTGCTGGTCGGTGCGGGGGCCCGGGTAATCGAAGGCAGAGGTTCACGCGTGCGCTTCGAACTCAATGGTGTGATCGCGACGTTCCATCGCCCTCATCCGGATAAAGATGCCAAGCCTTATCAGATCCGCGATGCGCGGTTGTTTCTGGAACAGGCCGGAGTGACCCCATGAATGTCATGCACTACAAAGGCTATGCCGCCCGTATTGAATACAGCGATGAAGATCAATTGTTGATTGGCCACGTCGCAGGTATACGCGATGTGATCGGTTTTCACGCGCAATCGGTCGCGCAACTGCGCATCGCCTTCGAAGAAGCCGTGGATGACTACCTCGATACTTGTGCGCGCTTGGGGCGTGAGCCGCAGAAAGCTTATTCGGGGAAATTGAGCTTGCGCCTGGAGCCGACGCTGCATGCCAGCGTCGCGCAAAAGGCTGAGCTGGCAGACAAGAGCATCAATCAGTGGGTCAGTGATGTGTTGAGCCAGGCGGCACATGCCTGAGGCCCGCTCCCACAGAGGGTTTATGTACGCCGAACCTGTGGGAGCTGGCTTGCCTGCGATCGAGCGCGAAGCGCTCGCCATTCAGTCAATCGCGCAAATCAGACTCGTGTATCGGCTGGTCACGACTGGTAGCCCGTTGGTACTGCGCCGGCCACACTGCCTTGTTGCCCCCCAGGTCGTCGTCGGCGTGCAGCGGCCAGTACGGGTCGCGCAGTAGCTCGCGGGCGAGGAAAATGATATCGGCCTGCGCCGTACGCAAGATGGTTTCAGCCTGCATCGGGTCGGTAATCATGCCGACCGTCCCGGTGGCGATCCCCGCCTCCTCCCGCACCTTGGCCGCAAACTGGGTTTGATAGCCCGGCCCTGTGGGGATCTCGGCTTTTACCGAGGTGCCGCCGGACGACACATCGATCAGGTCCACTCCCAACTTTCTCAAGCGCTTGGCCAACTCCACGGTCTCATCCGGATTCCAGCCATCTTCCACCCAATCGGTGGCCGACAGACGCACGAACACCGGCAGCTCAGCCGGCCAGACCTCACGCACCGCTTCGGTCACTTGCAGGGTCAGGCGGATACGGTTTTCGAAGCAGCTGCCGTACTGGTCACGGCGCTGGTTGCTCAAGGGCGAGAGGAACTGGTGCAGCAGGTAGCCATGGGCGGCATGCACTTCGGCCACCTTGAAGCCGGCCTCCAGGGCACGCCGGGCGGCAGCGACAAAGGCCTGGATGATGTCAGCGATCTGCGCTTCGGTCAGTTCGGCAGGTGCGGTGTGCTCCGGGTCGAAGGCAATCTTCGAGGGCCCCACCGGCACCCAGCCACCATCGTCCACCTTGACGCTGCCATGCTTGCCCAGCCAGGGCCGATGGGTGCTGGCCTTGCGCCCGGCATGGGCCAGCTGGATGCCTGGCACCGCGCCCTGGGCGGTGATGAAACGGGTGATGCGTTGCAGCGCCGGGATCTGCGCGTCGTCCCACAAGCCCAGGTCCTGCGCGGTAATGCGCCCATCGGCAGTCACGGCAGTGGCTTCGGTGAAAATCAGGCCGGCGCCACCCACCGCGCGGCTGCCCAGGTGCACCAGGTGCCAGTCATTGGCCAGGCCGTCGACACTGGAATACTGGCACATGGGTGACACGGCAATGCGGTTGGGCAGGATCAGCTGGCGCAGGGTGTACGGCTCAAGCAGCAGGCTCATGGGGCACCTCT
This sequence comes from Pseudomonas sp. ZL2, assembly GCF_054788455.1. Taxonomy (NCBI): domain Bacteria; kingdom Pseudomonadati; phylum Pseudomonadota; class Gammaproteobacteria; order Pseudomonadales; family Pseudomonadaceae; genus Pseudomonas; species Pseudomonas sp. ZL2. The sequence continues at coordinate 191,087 of NZ_JBGOGX010000011.1, forward strand.
CAAATCAAGTGGTAAGGCTCCAGATGGTTGACCGGCCGACTACAGAATCTTCCCCGCAGGTTCTTCGACCCATCATCCGAAGCCTAGACCACTTTGCCCCGTCAGTTCAGCGCGGCTCGATATGGGCGATCATCAGTTGCACGCTTTCCTGCCCGCGGAACTCGTTGACGTCGAGCTTGTAGGCCAACTCCACCCAGCGCACCGTCGGGTTGGGCCAGACCTCGCGGTCGATGCCAAAGGCGATGCCATCGAGCTTGAGCGAACCGCATTCGCTCTTGAGCACCACCTTCAGGTGCCGCTCACCGACGACGCGCTGCTCGACCAGCTGGAACACCCCGTGGAACAGCGGCTCGGGAAAGTGCTGGCCCCAGGGCCCGGCATGGCGCAGGGCGCGGGCCAGCTCCAGGTGAAATTCCTCGACCGCCAGGGTGCCGTCGGACAGCAGACGGCCGGTCAGGTCCTCTTCGTGCAACTGGCGCCGGGTTTCTTCGTCAAACGCCTGGGCAAAGGCCGGGAAGTTGTCGGCGGGCAGCGATAGGCCGGCAGCCATGGCGTGACCACCAAACTTGCTGATCAACTGCGGGTGACGCGCCGCCACGGCATCCAGTGCATCGCGAATATGGAAGCCCGGCACCGAACGCGCCGAGCCCTTGAGCATGCCCTCGCCAGCATCGGCAAAGGCGATGGTCGGGCGGTGATAACGCTCTTTCAGGCGCGAGGCGAGGATGCCGATCACGCCCTGGTGCCAGTCCGGCTCGAACAGGCACAGGCCGAACGGCATCGACTCCAGCGCCAGGTCCTTGAGCTGGGCCAGGGCTTCGCGCTGCATGCCCTGCTCGATGGACTTGCGGTCCTGGTTCAGCTCGTCGAGCTGACCGGCGATTTCCCGTGCCAGGTTGGCATCGTCACTGAGCAGGCACTCGATGCCCAGGCTCATGTCGTCCAGGCGCCCGGCGGCATTGAGCCGAGGGCCGAGGATAAAGCCAAGGTCGGTGGAGGTGATGCGCGCATGATCGCGCCGGGCCACTTCAAGGATGGCCTTGAGCCCCGGCCGGGCCCGCCCGGCACGGATGCGTTCCAGGCCCTGATGGACCAGGATACGATTGTTGGCATCCAGCGGCACCACGTCAGCCACGCTGCCCAGGGCCACCAGATCGAGCAGCTCGCCGATGTTCGGTTGCGGCGCGTTGTCGTAATGACCGAGGCTGCGCAAACGCGCGCGCAAGGCCATCAGCACATAGAAGATCACCCCGACCCCGGCCAGCGCCTTGCTGGGAAACTCGCAGCCCGGCTGGTTGGGATTGACGATGGCGTCTGCCGCCGGCAATTCATGGCCCGGCAGGTGGTGATCGGTCACCAGTACTTTCAAGCCCGCAGCCTTGGCGGCTGCCACGCCTTCGACGCTGGAGATGCCGTTGTCGACGGTGATCAGCAACTGCGGCTGGCGTTGCAAGGCCACCTCGACGATCTCCGGGGTCAGGCCATAGCCGTACTCGAAGCGGTTGGGCACCAGGTAATCGACATGGGCGGCACCGAGCAGACGCAGGCCGAGTACACCGACGGTACTGGCCGTGGCGCCGTCAGCGTCGAAGTCGCCGACGATGAGGATGCGCTGGCGTTCTGCCAGTGCCGCCACCAGCAGGTCGACCGCCGCCTCGATGCCCTTGAGCTGCTGGTAAGGCAGCAAGCGCGCCAGGCTTTTATCCAGCTCGGCTGCCGACTGCACGCCGCGGGCGGCATACAGGCGGGTCAGCAACGGTGGCAGGTCGCCAAGGAATGGCAGCGTGGACGGCAACGGGCGGGGATCGATACGCATGGGGCGATTGGGGCTTCTCGTGAATCAGGAATGTTCGACCGGAACGGGCGCGCGATCAGCGCTCGCCCATCAGCCATTGAAGCTGGACTTCGTGCTGGCCGCGATCGTCGGTGACGAACACCGTGCCTTCGCTGATCATCACGTCCCACTTGATCGCCCGCGGCATGTCCTTGGCCAGGGTTTCCAGAACCTCCTGGGGCACGGCGGCGATGTTCAGGTTTTTCAGGTTCTTGACCGCTGGCACCACCTTGGTTTCCCACACGCGCAGGCTGCCATAGGCCAGCAGGCTGGTGCGCTCGGTGCGGCGCGAGCACCAGGTCAGGCGATCGGCATCCGGCTGGCCAACTTCGATCCAGTGCAGGATGCGGTCGTCCAGGCTCTTTTCCCACACTGCTGCTTCGTCCACATCCGACAGACCGCGGCCAAAGGCCAGTTGCTCGTTGTACCACAGGGCGTAGGCCAGCAGGCGCACGGCCATGCGCTCCTCGGTTTCCGACGGGTGACGGGCGATGGTCTGCTTGACGCTTTCGTACACGCCGCGGTCAAGGTCGGTGAGGTTCAGTTCAAACTTGTAGGTGGTGGACGGCTGGGCCATGGACGGGCTTCTTGCGGCAAGGAAAGTCGCCCAGTCTAACCGATCCGCATGTTCCTTGCGCCGCGGCAGTATCTGGGCGCGCCCAGCTATGATAAAAACGGGGGCCCTGACCAGCTGCCACGGACGCCTCATGCCTACGCCCAGCAAACCCCTCGCCGGCCTCAAAGTCATCGAACTCGGCACCCTGATTGCCGGTCCGTTCGCTTCGCGCATCTGCGCCGAGTTTGGCGCCGAGGTGATCAAGGTCGAGTCGCCCGATGGCGGTGATCCGCTGCGCAAGTGGCGCAAGCTGTACGAAGGCACGTCACTTTGGTGGTTCGTCCAGGCCCGCAACAAGCAGTCGCTGACCCTCAACCTCAAGCACGCCGAAGGGCTGGATATCCTCAAGAAGCTGCTGGCCGAAGCCGACATCCTGATCGAGAACTTCCGCCCCGGGGTACTGGAAAAACTCGGCCTGGGCTGGGACGTGCTGCACGCCCTCAATCCGAAGCTGGTGATGGTGCGCCTGTCCGGCTTCGGCCAGACCGGGCCGATGAAAGACCAGCCGGGGTTCGGCGCCGTCGGCGAATCCATGGGCGGGCTGCGCTACATCACCGGTTTCGAGGACCGCCCGCCGGTGCGTACCGGCATCTCCATCGGTGACTCGATTGCAGCGTTGTGGGGCGTAATCGGCGCATTGATGGCCCTGCGTCATCGCGAGGTCAACGGCGGCCAGGGCCAGGTGGTGGACGTGGCCCTGTACGAAGCGATCTTCGCCATGATGGAAAGCATGGTGCCGGAGTTCGACGTGTTCGGTTTTATTCGCGAGCGTACCGGCAACATCATGCCCGGCATCACCCCCTCCTCCATTCACACCAGCGCCGATGGCAAGCATGTGCAGATTGGCGCCAATGGCGATGCGATCTTCAAGCGCTTCATGCAGGCCATCGGCCGCGATGACCTGGCCGACGATCCGGCCCTGGCCAGCAATGACGGCCGAGACCTGCGCCGCGATGAACTGTACGGGGTGATCGACCGCTGGGCCCGGACCCTGCCGCTGGATGCGCTGATGCAGGTGCTCAATGACGCCCAGGTACCGGCCAGCCGCATCTACAGCGCCGAGGACATGTTCAGCGATCCGCAGTTCCTTGCCCGCGAGATGTTCCTCCAGGCCAAACTGCCCGACGGCAAGCCGTTCAAGATGCCGGGTATCGTGCCCAAACTCTCGGACACGCCGGGCTCCAGCGAATGGGTTGGCCCGGAACTGGGCGCGCACACCGATCAGTTGCTGACCGGGTTGGGCTACGACGCGGCGGCGATTGCCCGGCTACGCGCGCAAGGAGCGGTCTGAACGGCACATTGCTTGAATTCCGTGGCAACGGTGGAGACCCGAACATGACCTATCACTGGCAAGCGAGCGTGCGTCGTGGATTGCCGTTGTTGTTGGGTCTGCTGCTGAGCTTTGGCCTGCCGGCCTCGGCCTGGGCCAAGGAGCGTTTGTTCTGGCTATTGCGCGATTTGCCGCCGCTGACCATTTTTGAAGGCACGGGCAAAGGCCAGGGGGTGATCGACCGGTTGCTGCCGCTGCTGATCGACCAGATGCCCGAGTACGATCACAGCATTGTCCGGGTCAATCGGGCCCGGGGCATCCAGATGCTTCAGGAATCCACCTTCACCTGCGACCCCACATTGCTGTGGACGCCCGAACGAGCGCGCTACGTGCACTTCTCGATACCCAGCCTTGGCGTGTTGAGCAGTGGCCTGGTGGTGCGGCGCAAAGACCAGCGCCTGCTCGAACCCTATCTCCAGAACAATCAGGTCGACCTGCACGCGCTGCTCGGCAACACGTCGCTGAAGCTCGGAGTAGTCGCCCAGCGCAGCTACAGCGCAGCCGTTGATGAACTGCTCAAGACCCTGCCCGACACTACCCTCAGCCGTCATTACGGCAATGATGCGGTGACCAGCCTGTTGCAGATGCAGCAGCATGACCGCCTGCAACTGGTGCTTGGCTACTGGCCGGAGGTGCGCTACCTGTTACAGCAACAGGGCTGGCCGACGGATGACTATGCCTTCTACCCGATCCAGGGAGTCGAGCAGTACCAGTTGCTGCGGGTCGGCTGCTCCGACACGCCCCTCGGGCGCGAAGCCATCAGCCATATCAACAAGCTGTTGCTGCCCCTGCGCGACGACACCTTGCCCGACCTGTACGCCCAGTGGCTGGCCCCGGAAATGCGCGAGCAGTACCTGCACGACAGCCTGCGTCTGTTTGGCGAGCACCCTTGAGCCCTGATCCGCAGGCAAAAAGAAACCCCGAGCGGTGGGGAGGCCGCCCGGGGCTAAACAGAAGCCCATAGGGGCTTCGCACGACAGCTTCACGACATCGGAGCAAAATCCCGATCAGCTGTCCTTATAAGGTCTGATTGCCCCCACCGGCAAAGGTTCCATCACACCCCGGCGCTGATCGAGCGGCCTTGCTGCAGGTGACGCTGGGCAGCGATCACACAGGGCTGCAGGCGACCTTCGACGATCAGCAGGTCGCGCTGCAGACCATCGACCAGGTCGACCAGCAGGCGCTGGTCCTGCAGCTGGCTGGGTTTGACGGTGCGCCGGAGGACGGTGCGCGACGCCTCATCGGTCAGGCGCAGATCAAAATCACACCCCGCGCTCAAGCGCACCAGCCTGACCTGGTAAGGCGCCAATGCTTCGCCAAGCAGCAATCTGATACATTCCATCTCATTCATTGTTCATCTACCTGTCGAGAAGGGGTCTTTCACTGACCCTGAGGCAGCCGGAAAAGTTCTATCAGTGCGATTTCCTCGACCCAGCATGCCCGGTAAAAATGACAGATTGAAATCCAGCGGATTGATCGGAGCTTGCCTGTGACAGACCCTACCCCGGGTGAGCTGCGCATCATCCTTGCCGATGACCACCCGATCTTTCGCATTGGCCTGCGTGCCGTGCTGGAGCAGATTCCAGGCATTCGCGTGGTGGGCGAAGCTGGCGGTCCACTGGAGCTCACGACACTGTTGCAAGACGTGGAATGCGACGTGCTGGTGACCGACTTCATGATGCCGCTAGAGCAGCAGAACGACGGCCTGAAGCTGCTGGAACAGTTGCGTCGGCACCACCCTCAATTGCCGATCCTGGTGGTGACCATGATCAACAACGCCGGGCTGTTTCGGGCGATGCTGGCCCTGGGGGTCAATGGCCTGCTGAGCAAAGCCAGCCTGGCCGACGAGTTGCCCCAGGCCATCGTTCGCCTGCAGCGCGGCAAGATCTACCTGGCCGATTCTGTGCAGCAGTTACTGTTGCAGGAGGGTGCCGTGCGCGAAGACCTGGCCCGTGACCAGGCGGCCTTGTCGCCACGGGAACTGGAAGTTGCCCGCCTGCTTGCGGCAGGCCATACAGTCGGTCGGATCGCCGCCCTGCTCAACCGTAGCAAACAGACAGTGAGCAGCCAGAAGGTCAGTGCCATGCGCAAGCTGGGCCTGGCCAATGATGCTGCGCTGTATCTCTACCTGCAGGAACATGGCCTGGGCTAACGGTAGTTCAAGCCCTGCGCCGCTGTCTGGATTCGTCCGACTCACGCTCCAGCATCCACTGGCAAAGGTCTTCCCCTGCCATCGGCCGGGCAATGAAATAGCCCTGCATCACCGGGCTGCCCAGGGCCTTGATCGCCATCAGGTCATCAACCGTCTCGACCCCTTCGACCACCACCTTCAGATCCATGCGTCGGGCCATGATCAGGGCACCGGCCACCACCGCCGCCTTGCGGCCATCGTCGGCCATGCCACGGACAAACTCGCTGGGCAGTTTCAATTCGCTGAACGGCAGCTCCAGCAGGCGCTGCAGGTTGGACACCCCCATGCCGAAGTCATCGATCGACAGCTGGCAGCCAAGAATGCGCAGGTGCAGCAGCCCTTCGAGCTGGGTACTGTCGAGCTGGCAGCCATGGGTTTCGATGACTTCCAGGGTCAGGGCACTGGCCGGCACGTCATGGCGCTGGAGGGCAGCGATGACCTGCGCAGCGAAATCGTCGCGCACCAACATCTGCGGTGCGATGTTCACCGCCACCGGCAATGGCTGACCCTTGTGCTCCCTGAAGCGGACGCTGAAGGCCAGGGCCTGGTCGAGCACATGCCAGCTCAGCGTCTCCAGCAAGCCGGCGCCCTCGACCAGCGGGAAGAACTGCCCGGGGCCGAGCAAGCCAAGGCTCGGATGCTGCCAGCGTACCAGCGCCTCGACGCCTGCCAGAGTGCCGTCGAAACCGACCTTGGGCTGATAGTGGACCACCCATTGCGCCTTGCTCTGCGCTACTTCATCCGCTGAAAGGGCCAATAACTCGGCATGTACCGGTACCGCGACGGCCGGGGGCGTATCGCCGGGCTCATCCAGGTAGCGGCGCAACAACTTGTGCAGGGAAACGCTGCAGGCCGGCTTCTGCAGGCTGCCGAGGACCCTCAGGCCCAGTTGCCGGGCAAGGTCGGCAACGCTGTCGAGCACCCCACGTTCGGCACTGCTGAGGATGATCAGTGCCGCGGCAAGCCCGCTGTCGGCCAGGTGACGGATCAGTTCCAGGCCGTCCTGGCCGTCCATGTGCAGGTCGCAGATGGCGATATCGACCCGCCCACGCCGGGACAGGGTCTGCCGGGCCCCCTCGACCGACTCAGCCGTCAGCACATCGAAGACGCCATTGGCGTTGAGCATCTGATGCAAGGCCATCAGTTGGAAAGGATGATCCTCGAGAATCAGAACCTTCAGTGAGCGCATGAATATTTCCCCGCAGTAGCCGATCTGTACGACAGCACCCTGCAACTTTAGGAAAATCGGCCTAGGACGCCCATAGGACATGTCCTAAAGTTCAGGCGACATTTTCCACAGCTCTTGTTGAATGTCCTGCTGCAACTGGTCTATCGCAGCCTTCAGCGTTGTCCATGCCGATGTCGCCAATGCCGTGGAACGCCCTTGGCGGGCGCTTTCCAGCTGCGCACAAGCCTGCGCCAGGGGCAGCGCATCAATCAGGCAGGCAACGCCTTTGAGGCGATGCAACGCCACGCCGATGCGCTCCCAGTCCTGCGCCTCGACGGCAGATGCCAGCAAGGCGGACTCCTCGCACAGGTTTTTCAGCAACTCTTCCAGCATGCGTTGCAGCACGGCGGTATTGGCCTGGGTCATCTTCTGCAGGGTCTGCATCCTGAAGCTGTGCCGGGGAGCCAACTGCTCGATCACCGCGACCAGCTGGGCAAGTGCGACCGGCTTGACCAGGCATTCATCCATGCCGGCCTCAAGGCAGCGGGCGCGCTCTTCCTGCATGGCGTTGGCGGTGTAACCGACGATGGCGATGGCTGGGCTCTGGCTGCCGCGCTCCAGGCGGCGGATGCCGCGGGCCAGCGCATAACCGTTCATTACCGGCATGTTGCAGTCGCTGAGCACCAGGTCGAACTCGCCGCCCTGCCAGGCCTGCAGAGCGCTCTGACCGTTTTCCACGGCCACCACCTCATGGCCGAGAAACTCCAGTTGCTGGCTGAGCACCAGGCGACTGGCCGACAGGTCGTCGACCACCAGGATCCGTCGCGCCGGGCCGCTGGGCAACCTTGGCGCGGGGTCTTGCGGCGCAGGTTCGGCGGCCACGGCTTCGAGGGTAAGTTCGACACTGACTTCGGTGCCTTTGCCCAGCACGCTGCGCAAGGCAATGCTGCCGCCCATCAACTCGACCAACTGCCGGCAGATGCTCAGGCCCAGGCCCGAGCCACCATATTCGGCGCCGGCGCCTGCCTGAGCAAACGGCTGGAATAGCTCGCTTTGCTGTTGCGCGCTGATACCGATGCCGGTGTCGCGCACACACAGCCTGAGGCCAACGCCATGCAAGCTGTCGTGCCCACTGCGGCTAACCTGCAGTTCGACCAGGCCCAGGTGGGTGAACTTCAGGGCGTTGCCCAGCAGGTTGAGCAGCACCTGACGCAAGCGCAGCGGGTCGAACCAGTACACCCCTTGCGCCTCGCTGGCCAGTTGCAGGCGCAGGTCCAGCCCCTGACCGAGGGCCTGGGCGTGGAACTGCTCGACAATGGCGTTGAGGAATGGCTTGAGCGCCCGCGCCTGCGGTTCCAGTTGCAGGCTGCCGGCCTCGATGCGGGCAAGATCGAGGCTGTCACCGATCAGGGCGATCAGCTCGCGGGCTGACTGATGAGCCGTTTCCAGGCCTTGCGAAGGTACCTGGCCATGCGCCAGGGTCGTCTCCCGCTCAAGTTCAAGCAGGCCAATGATGACGGCCATGGGGGTACGGATTTCATGGCTCATGGTCGCCAGGAATGCACTTTTGGCCTGGTTGGCCTGCTCGGCCTGCTGGCGGGCTTCAACCAGCGCTGCTTCCAGCTGCTTGCGCTCGGTAATGTCGATCCAGCCGCCCAGCAGGCCCTGCAGTTGGCCGTCGGCACTGTAGAACGGCACGGTCCACTGGTAGGCGTCGGTGCGCTGGCCCTGGAATTCGATGCGCCGGTCAACGAATACCGGCTTGGGGTCCTCGAGCAGGCTCAGGTAATCGGCGTGCAGCTGTCTGGCCAGTGCCTCGGGAATGACTTCGATGTCCGTCAGGCGCCGGCCCTTGACGTCTTCCAGGCGCAACGAGAAGGCTTGCTCATAGCTTTTGTTGCAGGTGATCAATCGCCCTTCCAGATCACGTACGTAGATCGGATTGGGGATACCGTCGAGCAACGCGCGCTTGAAGGCCAACTGGTCGTTGAGGGCTTGCTCGGCCCTTTGCCGCTGACGGATCTGCACCCGCAGGCGGCTGCTCCAGACCAACGACACCAGCCCAAACAGCACCGCTGCAGCCACAGTCCAGTAGATCCACGGCGCAATCCGCTGCCAGGCCGGCGCTGGCGGCGCCAACGCGCCCAGCCACTTCATGCGTACGGCGCGCAACTCGGCGACCGGGAAGGCTTCCAGAGCCTTGTTCAGAATGCTTTCCAGCTCCGGAGCGCTGCGCCGCACCGAGAACCTGTCCGGTGCCCACTTGCCCTCAACCCCGCGCCCGACCTTGAGCACAGGGTCGTTGCCGATCACGCTGTAGGCACCGATTTCGCTGTCGATAGTCGCCAATGCTTCGCCGCTGCGCACCTTTTCCCGGGCTTGCTCCAGCGAGTCCACCAACAGCAGGCGAACACCGGGGTGGTCCTGGCGAATGGTGCCTTCCAGTGCGTGCTGCGCCGGCAACGCCAAGGTCTGCCCGGCCAGTTCATCCAGGGACGCCAGGCCCAATTGCGCCTGGCGAACGATGAACACCCAGCTTTGCCCGCCAATGGAATGGGTAAAGTCGAGAAACTCGCGGCGCTCCGGGGTTTCGCTCAAGGTGGTGCTCATGTCGGCCTGGCCGCTCCTGAGCATCTCCAGGCTCTGGGCTATCGATTCAGACGGCGCATAGACGAATTTCAGCCCGGTCATTTGCGCGACGGTCGCCAGTACATCGCTGTTAAGGCCAACCCAGGCGCCCTGACGATTGCGGAACAGATAGGGTGGGTACTGGCTGCCGACCACGGTGACCGCCGGGTGGCTGGCAATCCACTCACGTTCGGCCAGGGTCAACTCGACCCGGTGATGCGCCACGTCCGAGCCCAGCCCGGAGGTCCAGCGACCGAGAATCTCGCGCCGCACCGACTCATCGAGGCTGGCCAGGGCGTCGTTGAACATGTCCTGCAGCAGCCGATCCTCGGCGCGCACGGCAAAGGCGAAGCCGATCGGCGGCAAAGCGCTGGGGCCGACCACCTGCAAGCCCAGATACGGGCGCAAGGCATTGAAGGCGCGGATGATGATCTCGTTGCCGATAAACACATCCACCTCACCCTGGTTCAGCGCCTCCAGGGCACTGCTCAGGTTAGGCGCCAAAAGCACCTGACTGTCGGGGTAGACCCGATGCATGACCCGGGTGTCGGCGTAGCCATCGAGCAGCACCACTTTCATCCCGGCCAACGACGGTGGCGGCACTGGCGCGCCACCGCGTACCACGACCATCGAGCGATCGGGAATGTAGTCGTCGGAAAACGCCAGGCCCGCCACACTGCGCTCGAAGCCATTGGCGCTGGTCAGCACATCGATATCGCCATGGCGCAGCGCCTCGATGGCTTCCTCGCGTTTGGCGAAGGCCAGTACCTGGGTTTTCACCCCGAGGCGTTCAGACACCAGGCTCAGGTAGTCGGCGCTGATGCCCTGGTAGCGATTGCGGTCGATGGTGATGTCCACCGGCTCGTAATCGGCAAACGAGATGCCCACCCGCAACACCCGCGACGGCCCCAGCCACTGTTGCTGCGCGCGGCTCAAGGCCAGCGGCTCAAGCTCGGTGAACGGCGGCGCCAGGGTAAAGGACAGACTCTGCGCGGCCTGCACCATGTGCCCCATACCTAGCCCGAACAGGCAGACCAATACCAGCCCTGCTGCGCGACGACGTCCTGTGCTCATTGATACCCCTGATTCGTTGCTGCAAACCAATGCCAGTGTAGAAATAAAAAAGCCCGTCAGAGACGGGCTTTTCATGTGCCGATCAGTCGATCAGAGCGGCTTGCCGCGATTACCGTGCTGGCTGACGAAGGCCTGAACGGCTTTCAGGTCATTGGCCAGTACCGTGCATTTTTCTTCGCGGGCGAACAGGTCGCTCAGGTGCGCAGGCAATTCCAGGGCCTTGCCGACCCCGGCCTTCTCCACCGCTTCCGGGAACTTGACCGGGTGCGCGGTGCCCAGTACCACCATTGGCGTATCCAGGCTGCGGCGGCACTCGCGACCGGCCTTGACGCCGATCGCGGTGTGCGGGTCGAGCACTTCGCCAGTCTGGGCAAAGACTTCGGCGATGGTTTCGCAAGTCTGCGCGTCATCGACGGCCAGCGAATCGAACAGCTTGCGCGCTTCGGTCCAGCGGTCTTCTTCGACGCTGAAGCCGCCACCCTGCTTGAAGTTGTCCATCAGGCCGGCAATGGCCGCGCCGTTGCGCCCGTGCAGGTCGAACAGCAGGCGTTCGAAGTTCGACGAAACCATGATGTCCATGGACGGCGACAGGGTCGCGTGCAGGGTTTCCTTGACGTACTGGTTGCCGCTCATGAAGCGGTGCAGGATGTCATTGCGGTTGGTGGCGACGATCAGCTGGCTGATCGGCAGGCCCATGTTGCGCGCCAGGTAGCCGGCAAAGATGTCGCCGAAGTTGCCGGTCGGTACCGAGAACGCCACCGAACGCGCCGGGCCGCCCAACTGCAGGGCTGCGTGGAAGTAGTAAACGATCTGGGCCATGATCCGTGCCCAGTTGATCGAGTTCACCGCCACCAGGCGAGTGCCCTTGAGGAAGCCCTGGTCAGCAAAGCTGGCCTTGACCATTTCCTGGCAGTCGTCGAAGTTGCCTTCGATGGCGATGTTGTGGATGTTCTCGCCGAAGATGGTGGTCATCTGCCGGCGCTGAACTTCCGACACGCGCTGGTGCGGATGGAGGATGAAGATGTCGACGTTGTCGCAACGGCGGCAACCTTCGATGGCCGCAGAGCCGGTGTCACCGCTGGTGGCGCCGATGATCACCACGCGCTCGCCACGCTTGGCCAGCACATGGTCGAGCAGGCGGCCGAGCAGTTGCAGGGCGAAGTCCTTGAACGCCAGGGTCGGGCCGTGGAACAGTTCCAGCACCCATTCGTTGCTGTTCAGCTGACGCAGCGGCGCGACCGCGGCGTGGGCGAACTCGCCGTAGGTTTCTTCGAGAATCTTCTTGAAATCGGCATCGGCGATGCTGCCGGTGACGAACGGGCGCATCACCCGGAAGGCCAGTTCGTGGTACGGCAGGCCGGCCCAGGAAGCGATTTCTTCCTGGGTGAAACGCGGCAGGTTTTCTGGCACGTACAGGCCGCCGTCGCTGGCAAGGCCTGCCAGCAGCACGTCTTCAAAGTTCAGGGCCGGTGCCTGGCCGCGGGTACTGATGTAGCGCATTTTTGCAAACCTTCGGTTTGAGCTTCAAGCTTCAAGCTTCAAGCTGCAAGTCACCGCAGTCCCGCTGTGATCTTGCAGCTTGTAGCTTGCCGCTTGCCGCTGTTGTCAGTTGAGTTGTTCGACGCGGATACGCACCACGTTGCCGACCACATCCTGCAGGGCTTCCAGGGCGGTGATGGCATCATTCATGCGCTGTTCGACCACTCGATGAGTGAGCAGGATCATGGGCACCAGGCCGTCCTGTTCCTCGACTTCCTTCTGCATGATCGATTCGATGTTGATGCCGCGCTCGGAGAGGATGCTCGCCACCTGGGCCAGCACGCCCGGATGATCCTTGGCCTGGATGCGCAGGTAGTAGGCGCTTTCGCAAGCTTCGATCGGCAGGATCGGGTGGGCCGACAGCGAGTCTGGCTGGAAGGCCAGGTGCGGTACACGGTTCTCCGGGTCGGAGGTCATGGCGCGAACCACGTCGACCAGGTCAGCCACCACCGACGAAGCGGTCGGTTCCATGCCGGCGCCGGCGCCGTAGAACAAGGTGGAACCGGCAGCGTCACCGTTGACCATCACTGCGTTCATCACGCCATTGACGTTGGCGATCAGGCGATCGGCCGGGATCAGCGTCGGGTGCACGCGCAGTTCGATGCCGTTGGCAGTGCTGCGGGCCACGCCCAGGTGCTTGATGCGGTAGCCCAGCGCTTCGGCGTAGTTCACGTCAGCGGTGGTCAGCTGGGTGATGCCTTCGGTGTAGGCCTTGTCGAACTGCAGCGGGATACCAAAGGCGATGGACGCCAGGATGGTCAGCTTGTGCGCGGCATCGATGCCTTCGACGTCGAAGGTCGGATCGGCTTCGGCGTAACCCAGGGCCTGGGCTTCGGCCAGCACGTCGGGGAACGCACGGCCTTTTTCACGCATTTCGGTGAGGATGAAGTTGCCGGTGCCGTTGATGATCCCGGCCACCCAGTTGATACGGTTGGCCGAGAGACCTTCGCGGATCGCCTTGATCACCGGGATACCGCCGGCTACGGCCGCTTCGAAAGCGACGATGACGCCCTTCTCGCGAGCCTTGGCGAAAATCTCGTTGCCGTGCACGGCAATCAGCGCCTTGTTGGCGGTGACCACGTGCTTGCCGTTGTCGATGGCCTTGAGCACCAGTTCGCGGGCGATGGTGTAGCCGCCGATCAGCTCGATGACAATGTCGATTTCCGGGTTCGTTGCGACCTCGAACACATCAGCGGTAATGGGGGTACCGGTAATCTGGCAATTCGGGTTTGGCGAACGCATGGCAATCTGTGCCACTTCAATACCACGCCCGGCACGGCGGGCGATCTCCTCGGCGTTACGCTGAAGTACATTGAAGGTACCGCCACCGACGGTCCCCAACCCACAGATGCCTACTTTGACCGGTTTCACTGTGAACTCCCCATGAAACGACCGGCTGGCAGCCGATCGTGAAACTGCCGCCACCCCAAGGTGACGGCTTCAGATTGAATTACTTGGCCAGGGCCAGCTTGGCCACTTGCGGTGCCGGCTGGTAGCCCGGAATCACCTGGCCGTTTTCCAGGACGATGGCCGGCGTACCGTTGACGCCGATCGACTGGCCCAGGGCGAACTGCTTGCCGACCGGGTTGGCGCACTTGGCGGCCTTGATTTCCTTGCCGTCGATCATCTTGTCCAGCGCCGCCTTGCGGTCGCTCGAGCACCAGACCGCCTGCAACTGCTCGTCACCCGGCGAACCCAGGCCCTGACGCGGGAAGGCGACGTAGCGCACTTCGATACCGCGACGGTTGAGCTCAGGCACTTCGGCGTGCAGCTTGTGGCAGTACGGGCAGGTGGTGTCGGTAAACACCGTGATGTGCGACTTGGTTTCGCCCTTGGCAGGATAAACCACCATCTCGGCCGCTGGAATGGCATTGATGGTCTTGGCGATGGCCTGTCGTTCGGTCTTCTCGGTCAGGTTGACCGGCTTGCCGTCCTGGATCTGGAACAGGTAGCCCTGCATGACGAACTGGCCGTCGCCGCTGGCGTACAGCACGCGGCCGCCTTCGAGCTTGACTTCATACAGACCGTTGAGCGGGCTGGTGGCAACGCTGTCGACCGGCACGCCCAGTTCCAGGGACTGCAGGGTCTTGCGGATCGCCTGCTCGGCGTTGTCGGTGGCAGCGGCAAAAGTACTGACCAGCGCCAGGGCGGCGGCGGCGAAAATCTGGGTCACGCGCATGGGAACTCCTGAAGGCGGACAGGGGGCCGGATGCAGCACGCCCGTACTGAAAACGGGGTGTCATTGCGGCCCTCGGTGCAAACCGCCCAAGCCTACCACAGAAGCGGCGGTGGTCGGAGGCGTGCTCGATCGGGAGCGCAAGGCTGCGTGCGCCAGCGGTCAGCGTCTACCTCAGCTATCAATCACCGTCTGCCAGCAAGACCTCATCTGCATCACTGGAGACTTTCAGAAAATCAACAAAAGCAAACACATCGCGATCAATGTCCTGTAACAGCAGCGCAATCAACATCTTCTGCTGCCTGGGATAAATCCTGGATCGCCCATAAGGATCGATATAAAGCCCCGTCTTTTCACGCAATTCAATAAATGCGCCCTGCACACGCTTCACCTCAGCGTCACTCAGTTGAAGGTAGGGCTTGTCGCCTAGTACATCCGACAGATAGGAGATGTCTAGCATTTCAAAAAGCCTTAACCTTTACTTGAATCCACCGAAAAGCAGCTTTCGAGATCGCTGTCAAACGCATGGACAAACTTTAGTGAAAATGAACTCATCCAGTGGTTGATGAGCCTTACCGTGCTATGCCTATCCTGAGCTAACTGCTGCGTACTGAAGTAACTGTTTTTCGACTTGTTCTTGTACAAGGAAAAAGTGAGTTCATAGCTGACAAGCGATACGTCCCTGTCAGATGGACGACACCAGACATCAATGGTTGCTTTGATCTGACTGCGATCACCCGTAACGTATTCGCTGAACGCATAAAAAATATCGGAGTCGAAAAAATTCGCTCGAACCATCATTTGCTCAAGCGGGTTATCGATCCCATCAAGGATATTGGGATCAGCGTCAATGAAGCTATTCTTGACTACTGCCCAGCCAGCCGGCATCTGCAAAAAAGCCAACGGGTAATTTAAAGCCAGGCGTTGAACTATATTCATTTTTCAACCTTCGACAGCGGATACTCACCCAGCCGTTACAGCTGGAACAGCTAAACCACCTCAACCACTGCAACGTACCGTCTGCCTTCATACACTTTCAAAGAACACCCTTTTCTTAGTAAAGAGGATGGCGCGTTCTCCACCAGAAAATAGGCTTTACCAAGACCGGTTCTGCTACCGACATCTTCTGTATTGCTTTCTATTTCCAACACTAGACTCCAGTTCGTCTCTATCCCTGATTCATTTCGAAGCAGGTCGGTCGTAACATAGAAAGGTGTTTTGTGAGGCAGCACGGCTTTCCCGCCTAATTGCTCATCGACCCAACGCACTCTGACATCAACAATTTTTTTCATTTTATTTTCCTCCACAAGCTATCCGGCGAGTCCATTTCGGTTTGACTTTAGCTTTATTGAGATCACTGATCTCTATGTACCTAGCTTTACCAATTGCATCTAGGTTTGCACTAGAGAATGCCGCGTTAGCAATTTTGTCAGGTACTTTTACCTGAACAATCCGGAAATCACCGCCATGCCCCATCGTTTTCCCCCACGTCACAGCGTCTTTATAGGACTCAGCGAACCACTTTCCTTCCATGGTTCCGTGAGATGACCATGTTCCGGTTTTCATTAGGCTGGAATATTCATCAAGGCTCATGGACCTGTACAGGGTCGTTTCCAATCCTAGCGGGTCGATCCACCGTACTGGATTCTGAGCGTATTGATAGAGATTGGAGCCTCCCAACAAGCCAATCGGGTCGGGTTGGGTGAACCGCCCGATATCCGGGTCATAAAACCGAAACGTGTTGTAGTGCAGGCCCGTCTCACGGTCCAGGTACTGGCCCTGAAACCTGAGGTTCTGTTCCTCGATGAAATGCGCCTCGCGTACTTCCTGCAGGGTATTGCCCCAGACCTGATACCGCGCCTGCCAGACTGCTTCGCCACTGTCATCCGTCAGCTGTTCGGGCAGGCCATTGAGATCGTTATGGTAGTAGCGCACCTGCTGGTGCAGCCCCGTGCCGTCAACCCGCGCCAATGGCTCGTGACTGTCTTCGACATACAGGTACAGGCTGGTCTGGCTGTATCGATGCTCCTGTAGCAAGCGCAGGCCATCCCAGGCGAAGCGGGTCTGGTCGAGCAGATTGCCCTGATCGTCGTATTCGCTTTTCTCGACACGCCGCCCCAGCGGGTCGTAGCGCATGTTCAGCACTCGCTCACGACCACCGTGCTGGCTGCGCACCTGGATCAGGCGGTGCTCGGCGTCGTAGCTGAAGTGCTGGATGCCACGCCGGCTGCTGCGTTTCTCGATCAGGCGGCCGAAGCCGTCGTAGCGATAGCGTTTGTCCTGGTAGGTGAGCACGCGGTTATGGCGCACCAGGCCGATGCCGGCTTGCGGCCCATCGAGCAGGTTGGCGGCGGCGTCGTAGGCGAAGGCTTCACTTTGGCCCTGGCCGGCGTCCTGGCTGGCCATGATCCGCCCGCTGGCATCGTAATGCAGTAATTGCTGGTGCTGGCTACCGGGCTGCTGGTTGAAGCGGCTGATCAGGTTGTCTGCGGGATCGAAGTCGAAACGTTGCTGCACCGCAGCCGGCAGTTGCGGCGGCTGGTGGTTGGGGCGGCGCAGCCGTGAACGCAAACGACCGCTGCGGTCGTACTCGCTGCGGGTACTGATACGCCCCTGGGTGCGCAGCACTTCGCGGTGCAGGCGGTCGCGCTCGAAGTCGCTGATCACCTGGCCGTCGAGATTTAGCTGATGCAGGTGACCGCTGCCGTAATACAGCCGGTTGAGCCAGCGACCATCGGGCAGCTGGCTCTGGATCAGGTTGCCGAGTTCGTCGTAGTGATGCTTCAGCACACCATTGGCACTGTGTTCTTCGACAAGCTGGCCGAAAGCATCATAAGCGAAGGCCAGTTGTTCGCTGTTGCCCATGTTGTCGGTAAAGCTCACCGCCGTCAGTTGATCGAGAGGGTCATAAGCATACGAAGCAAGACCATCATCGGTATGCCTGGCGATCAACCGCCCCGCCGCATCCCGCTCCAGCTTGTGGGTGATTGGTTGCTGATGACTGCCATCCGGCGCCGGGATGAATTGCACCTGGCGGATGTCATCGAGGGCGTCATAGCAAAGGCGCTTGGCACTGCCATCCAGATTCTGCTGCAGCGTCAGGCGATCCCCCAGGTCCCAGGCAAACCGGTAGGTTTCACCATTTTCATTGGTCAGGGCCTGAAGACGACCGTAGGCATCGTAGGCAAGCTGTACGTTGCGGCCATGGGCATCGATTCGCTCGCATACCTGACCACGACGGTCATGGCGGTAATGAGTCGGATGCCCGGCCAGGTCGATGTAACGATCCAGCAGGCCGCGCGCATTGTGCAGGTAATGTTCACTGCGGCCGTCGGGCAGCACCCTTTTGAGCAGCCTTCCCTTATGGTCGTACGAATACTCCATGCGTTCGCCGAGGGCATCGGTGACAACCTGCAGATGCCCGCGCCGGTCATAACTGAAGCGGGTCGGATACCCCGAACAATCGACCTGTTCAATCAGCAGGCCCAATTCGTTCCAGCGCAGGTGCTTGTGCTTGCCCGCCGCAT